>NZ_JARWNW010000241.1 GCF_029868325.1 Nocardia carnea | reverse complement strand
CACGTTCCGCGTGCCGCAACCTGCCGCCGACACCCCCGGGGACATCGAGTCGCCGGGGGTGTCGGCTGCTTCGGGGGAACGCCGAGGTGCGCGGCGAGCCGGGAAATCTCCCCCTCCCGGCCGGCCACCGGTATCGCATCCGATCGCCCGGGTACTGCCCCTGCTCACCCCGGCTCATCTCGACCGCGATTTCGACTATCTGGTGCCACCGGAGTGGGACGAGATCGCCCGGCCCGGGGTACGGGTGCGGGTGCGTTTCGCTGGGCGGCTGGTGGACGGCTACCTGTTGTCCCGGCATACCGAGACCGACCATCCCGGCAAGCTGGTGCGACTGGAACGGGTGGTGTCGGCAGAACAGGTACTCACCCCGGAGATCCTCCGGCTCGCCACGACCGTCGCCGCCCGCTGCGCCGGAACCCGCGCCGATGTCCTGCGTTTGGCGATACCGCCGCGGCACGCGCGCGTCGAGAACGGTGGAGCCGGAAAGAAGGAATCCGGCGGCGCGGTACGGGCGGTACCGCCGCGTAGTGGGGGCCGGTCGGAGGTGGCCGGACCCGCTACCGGGGAGACCGGGGCCGGCCGGTGCCCGACGTCGAACGAGACCGTCCCGGCACCGGACAGTGGCTCGCCCCCAGCCGGTGGCGACCATGTAGCGGCCGGCATCGCGCCGCCGCGGGCGGCCGATGGGCGGGAAGCGGAAGATGCCGCGCGGATGTCGATCGATGACCACGTACCGTCCGGGGGAGAACCGGAATCGGCCGGGGTCGAACAAGCGCCGGTCGACGAGCAGCGGGTCTCGGAGGGCGCCGAGCAGGCGTTGGACGGTGGCGATCGGGTGCGGGCCGGAGCGGCGGGTGTCGTCGCGACGGATGCGGACCGGCCGCAGACCGCGGATTGCCAAGAAAGCCGTGGTGATCGAGCATCGGAGCACGGTCGGCTCCGCGCAGATGGCGCGCCGAGCGATTCGCGAGTCGGGCCTTCCGAACAGCGCGATTCGCGCGTCACCCACAATTCTTCGGGGGCGGCAGACGCCGGTTCCGGCGATCCACGGTATGCGGCCGCTTCGGCGGTGACGCCGGGTTCAGCGGACCCTGGCAACCCTCAGGAGGTCGGTGGGGCCGTGGGCGGGCCATCGATTGCCGATACGGAGGTCGGCGCGGGGACCGTTCCGGCCGGCGTCGACCTCGCGGCCTGGCGGCGGTATCGACACGGGGAATCGTTTCTCACCGCACTCGCCGGGCGCAAAGGTCCGCGTGCAGCGTGGCAGGCGCTACCGGGGGAGAACTGGGCGCGCCGGCTGGCCGAACTGACGGCCGTCGTGGTGGCCGGTGGCCGCAGCGCGGTCCTGATGGTCCCCGACCAGCGCGACCTGGACCGGGTACTGCGCGAATGTGAAGCCCTGGTCGGGGAATCGGCGGTCGGGCTCTCGGCGGGGCTGGGTCCGGCGGCACGATATCGGCGCTGGCTGGCCGTTCTGCGGGGGACCGCACGGGTCGTGATCGGCACCCGCAGCGCCGTTTTCGCACCGGCCGCCGATCTGGGGCTCATCGCGATCTGGGACGACGGTGACGACACCTACGCAGAACCCCGGTCCCCGTACCCGCACGCCCGGGAGGTGGCGATGCTGCGGGCGCACGAGACCGGGGCGGCGTTCGTGGCCGCGGGTTTCGCGCGGACCGCGGAGGTGCAGGCGGTAGTGGAATCGGGCTGGGCACATGATCTGCTCGCCGACCGGGCCACGGTGCGGGCAGCCTCTCCCCGGATCGGGGCGCCGGGCGACTCCGATGCGGCACTCGACCGCGACCCCATCGCGCGCGCGGTCCGGATTCCGGGCGCCGCCTTCGCCGCCGCCCGCCAGGCGCTCGCCGCGGGGGAGGGTGTGCTGGTGCAGGTACCGCGCCGCGGGTATGTCCCCGCTCTGGCGTGCACCAAATGCCGCACCCCCGCCCGCTGCCGGCAGTGTGTGGGCCCGCTGTCCCTACCGGAGGGCGGTCCCGCGGACCCCGCCGCGCAAGTCGCACACAGCCCGGTGTGCCGGTGGTGCGGGCGGACCGAGGCCGCTTTCCGCTGTCCCGGGTGTGGCGGACGGGTCCTGCGTGCCGTGGTCATCGGCGCCGCCCGGACCGCGGAGGAACTCGGCCGGGCATTTCCCGGGGTGCCGATCCGGGGGTCGAGCGGCGCCGCGATGCTCGACACCGTCGAACCGGGGCCGCAGGTCGTGGTGGCCACGGTCGGGGCCGAACCACTGCTACCCGGTGGCTACGGAGTCGGTTTGCTGCTGGACGGGTGGGCGCTGCTGGGCCGCGCCGACCTCCGTGCCGCCGAGGACACACTGCGCCGCTGGCTGGGCGCCGCCGCCCTGGTGAAACCTGCCGGCCGGGTGCTGGTGATGGCCGATCCGGGTGTGCCGACCGTGCAGGCGCTGCTGCGGTGGGATCCGGCCGGGCATGCGGCTGCCGAACTCGGCCAGCGCACGGAGGTCGGGTTTCCGCCCGCGGTGCGAATGGCCGCGATCGACGGGACGCCCGATGCGGTGGCCGAGCTCCTCGCGGTCACCGAACTTCCGGCCGCCGCCGAAGTGCTGGGCCCGGTACCGCTGCCCGCCACCGCACGTAAACCGTCGGGCTCCCGCGCCGACGACGACCGTGGTGGACCGGTGGAGGTCGAGCGGGTGCTCTTACGTGTTCCCCGGCCCCAGGGCGGTGCGCTGGCCCGTGCACTGGTCGCGGCGCAGGCGGTCCGCAGCAGTCAGCGTGCGGAAACTTCGGCGCGCGTGCAGATCGATCCCCTGGATATCGGCTGATCGGTATTCGCCCGTGGCGTGGCGGGTCTGCGTAGCGTCCCGTTCGCTTCCGCAGGTGGCCGGCGGCGGTCTCGGGTGCCGCCGTGTGGCGGCGCCCGTTCCGGAGGTGGGACAGCCGCCCTGCCCCCTCGTGCCTGTAGTCGACGGTCTGGGCTATCCACGCTCGGTGGTAGTACCGGCGTGGCTTATCCGGAGGTCGATCGGCGAGGGCAGCGAAGCGCCGAGGCGCTCGTAGGCCACCTCTTGCTCGGGCGGTGCAGCTGTGGACCGCCGCGGCCATGTATCGGCACCCTCCCTGGTCAGCGTGCTCGACGCACCACATGACTCGACGTCGCTGCCGGTTACTGCTTTGCGCCGTGGCCGCGGTGCGGGATGCGAGTACCGCCGACATCGTCGTGGCCGTCCGACGCGCTCGGCCGGCGCGCACAGGTTGTCTGACGGCAGGCTGCCGGTTCCGGCCGGAATGGTCGGCGACGCCACAATCTCGGGCCGAGGGGTTGCCATGGATAGATTGCCGATATATCGTCGATGCTATGCAAACCGATCGAGTAGCTCAGGAGGCTGCAATGGAAGACATGGAGAACACGGACTTTCGCAAGGAACGGCTCCGCTGGGCCCGGCGTCATCGTCCCGATATGGAACACGGGCCCGGCCGCGGCGGTTTCCGGCACGGTGGCCCGCCCGGATTCGGTGGTCCGGGTTTCGGCCCGGGCTTCGGGCCCGGTTTCGGCCCTGGTTTCGGTCCGGGCTTCGGCCGTGGGCGCGGACGGGGCGGCCGCGGGCGGCGCGGGGATGTACGGGCGGCGGTGCTGCTGCTGCTCACCGAACGCCCGATGCACGGTTACGAACTGATCCAGCAGATCCGGGAACGCAGCGAGGATCTGTGGCGGCCCAGCCCGGGATCGGTCTACCCCGCGCTGTCCCAGCTGGAGGACGAGGGCCTCATCACCATCGAGAAGGTCGCCGGCCGCAAAACCGCGCAACTGACCGAGACGGGCACCGCCTACGTCACCGAACACCGGACCGAACTCGGTGACCCGTGGGCCGAGGTCAAGGAAGGCGTCGGCGCGCACACCAACGATCTGCGGGCGCTGGTCCCCCCGCTCATGGGCGCGATCGCGCAGGTCGCGGGTGCCGGCACCCCGGAACAGGTGACCAAGGCGGCTGATGTGCTCACCGAGGCACGCAAAGCGCTGTACCGCATCCTGGCCGGCGACGAGGACAACCCGAAGTAACGGGGTGATCAAGACCTCGGCCACCGGTTTTCCGTCGCGCCGGGAGGGTGGAAGATTATGTGGTGAAACGTTTTCTGTGGTCGGCCCGCCCGCGCGGCGGGTTAGGCAGGCGGGTGCTGACGGTCTTCGTCGCACTGGCTGGGTCGGTGTTGCTCGGCACGTCCGTGGGCACCGCCCAGCCCGCCGGATATCTCCCTCCGGAAGTCCCTACCGGATGGGCGCCGCCGCAGGCCGACCATCTCGGCGCTGTGCTGTACATGAAGGATCATCCCGCCGCTGTCCCGCGGGGAGTCAACGATTTCGGTTGTGTCCCGGACGCCTCCCATCCGCGTCCGGTGGTCCTGGCCCACGGCACCGATGCGAGCGCCTACACCGATTGGTCGGCCATCGGTCCGCGCCTGGTCGACGAGGGGTTCTGCGTTTTCGCACTCAACTACGGCGGTAAACCCGGCGCGGTCAGCTTCGGCACCGAGGACATCGTGCTCAGCGCCCATCAGTTCGCGGCATTCGTGGACCAGGTGCGGGCCGCCACCGGGGCGACCCAGGTGGACCTGGTGGGCTTTTCCCAAGGCGCCAATATGACCCGCTATTACATCAACAAACTGGGCGGCGCGCCCGCCGTCGCCACCTGGGTCGGTCTCGCATCCCCCACCTACGGCGGTGTCATGTACGGACTGGTGCCGCTGGCGCAGCAGATTCCCGGCGCGCTGACCGTGGCGGAGAAGACGATCTCGGTGGCGGCCGTGCAACAGGCACAGGGGTCGCCGTTCATGCTGGATCTCAATGCCGGCGGCGATACCGTCCCCGGCGTCCGGTACGTGACGATCGGCAGCCGGGTCGACGAGATGATCCAGCCGTTCGGCAATATCGCATTGCGCGGGCCCGGGGTGGAGAACATCGTCGTGCAGGATCGCTGCCCCGCCGACCTCACCGGGCACTTCCACATGGTGTACGACCCGTTCGTAGCGCAACTGGTGCTCGAGGTACTCGACCCGGGCCATGCGCCGGAACCGGTCTGCGTGCCGGTCGCGCTCGGCACCGGGATTCCGCAGGTGATCATCGGCGGCAATATCTGAGTGGTCCCTGCGCTCCGGGTCGAGCGCGCGATGCTCGCCGCTGCGCGGCAGTGGCCGGGCAGGAAGACCCCGTACGTGCCGGCGGGTGCACGGGGCGACCTAGAATGGATTCTTCCTGCCCTGTCTCATGTCTCCGGGAGCCGACCTTGACCGTCCAGTCCGTCCGCCTGTTCGGCGATCCGATCCTGCGAGCCCGCGCGACCGAGGTCACCGAATTCGGCCCCGAACTGCGGCAGCTGGTGACCGACCTGACCGACACCATGTACGACGACGGCGGGGTGGGGATGGCCGCGCCACAGATCGGAGTCGGACTGCGGGTCTTCGTCTACGACACCCGGGATGCCCGCGGCCACCTGATCAACCCGGTCTGGACCGCGCTCGACGACGAGGAACAGATCGGACCGGAGGGCTGCCTATCGATACCGGGGGTCAATCACGACACCCGCCGGGCAATGCGGGTGCGCGCGAGCGGGGTCGATATGACCGGTGCACCGGTCGAGTTCGAGGCCGAGGGTTTGCTGGCGCGCTGCGTCCAGCACGAGACCGATCACCTGGACGGCACCCTTTTCATCGACCGCCTGGATCCGCCGGACCGCAAGCAGGCCATGCGCACCATCCGTGAGTCGGACTGGTTCACGGCCGGTATCACCGTCCGGCCCAGTCGCGCACTGGCCGAGCGGGACCGCTGATGCGGATCGTCTTCGCCGGTACTCCCGAACCGGCCGTGCCGTCGCTGCGCCGGCTGATCGAATCGCGGCACGAGGTGATCGCCGTGGTCACCCGTCCCGACGCTGTGGCCGGGCGCGGACGGAAATTACAGCGCTCGCCGGTCGGGCAGCTCGCCGACGAATACGGGATCCCGGTTCTGACACCGCGCAAACCCGCCGAACCCGAATTCGCCGAAGCGCTCACGGAGCTCGCGCCGGACTGCTGCCCGGTGGTCGCCTACGGTGCGCTGCTACCCGCGGAAATCCTCGATATCCCCCGCCACGGATGGATCAACCTGCATTTCTCGCTCCTTCCGGCATGGCGCGGCGCGGCGCCGGTACAGGCGGCCATCGCGGCGGGTGACGAGATCACCGGGGCCTCCACATTCCGGATCGAAACCGGCCTGGACACCGGACCGGTCTACGGCGTGGTGACCGAACGGATCGCCGTCACCGATACCGCCGCAGATCTGCTGGGCCGGCTGGCCGACAGCGGGGCGGCCCTGCTGGAACAGACACTGCACGGGGTGGAAGACGGGACCTTGCAGGCGATCCCGCAATCCACCGAGGGCGTGTCCTACGCACCGAAGATCACGGTGGAGGCGGCGCAGGTGCGCTGGGATCAGCCCGCCCTCGCGGTCGGCCGCGCCATCCGGGCGGTGACACCGCATCCCGGTGCCTGGACGACCGTGGCCGGTAGCCGGCTCAAATTGGGTCCCGTGGAACTGGTCGAGGAGGCGCTGCCGGAACGGCAGATCGACGTACGCAAAACCGGCGTCTATATCGGCACCGCGACCACCGCGGTGCGGCTGGACCGGGTGCAGCCGCAAGGTAAACGCATGATGGCGGCGCTGGATTGGGCGCGGGGCGCCCGCCTGGAACCCGGCGCGGTGGTCGAATGACCGGCCCTGCCGGCTCGCGGCCGCGCGGCTTCCGGCGCCACCCGAAACCCCAATCCACGGGCAGCGGGGCCGGCGGCGTGGAACGCGATTCGAACACAGACCGTAGCGCGACGGGGCACGGCCCCGGATCGCGCTCGCAGGACCGATCCGGTACCGGACGCGATCGCCCGGGTTCTGCGGACTCGCCGGACGAGGGACGCGCCGGCAGGCGGCCGAAGGATACGAAGCCTGGTGGTTCCTACCGGGACGGAACCGGTCGAAACACCGATGGCGGCGACCGCCGGGGCGGTTCCGCGGCGGGGGAGCGGCGGACAGGACACGAGAGTGCCGACGGTGACCGGCGTAGGGACGCCGGGCCTGGCGGGAAATCATCGCGCTCCGGCGGGGAACGGGGTGACAGGCCGGGGCGTCGCGAACAGCAGGGGCGCCCGTTCGGCTCCGCGGCGGGGAAGCCGCGGGAGCGCGACCGCCCGGCCGGTTCGGCGCAGGGCGACCGCGGTAGGGGCGTCGGATACGGCGGGAAATCATCAGGGTTCGGCGGGGCACGGCCCGACTACCGGGGTGAGGGTCCGGGTCGGCACGAAAAGCAAGGGCGCAGGCCGGATTCGGGCGGCCGCGCGGCCGATCAGGGCGCGCCGGCACGCGGCGGCCGGCCGGATTCCCGATACCGCAGTGAATTCGGCGAGGACCGAGCGGATCGCGCGAAAGGCCGCCGCGAGGGCGGCCCGCGTTCACCCAAGGGCAGGGACACGGGCGCAGGCGCAGGCCGGCGCGGCCGAGAGGAGCGGGAACCCGGCACGCGGCGCGGCGATACATCCGGGCGGTCCGCAGGCCGCGGTAGTTCCCCGGCGGCCGAGGGCGGCGACAGGCGCGGTGCGAAGGGGCCTGGCCGGCGCGGCGACGACCACCGGCGTTCGGAGGAGGGATCCAAGACACCCAGCGCCGGTAAACGATCCGGTGCCGGCCGGACACGCCCTGGACGTGGCGAGTCCGCGGCGCGACCGAAACAGGTCAAGGATCCGGCCCGCACCGTCGCGCTGGAAACCCTGCGCGCGGTACGCGAGCGGGATGCCTACGCCAACCTGGTACTCCCGGCATTCCTGCGCGAGTACTCCGTGCAGGGCCGCGATGCCGCACTGGCCACCGAACTGGGGTACGGCGCGTGCCGCAGCCTCGGCGTTCTCGATGCGGTGATCGCCGAATGCGCCGGCCGCGAGATCGCGGATATCGACGGTCCACTGCTGGATATCCTGCGCCTGGGCACCTATCAATTGCTGCGCACTCGTGTCGAACCGCATGCCGCCGTGCACACCGCGGTGGAACTCGCCCGTGCCGAATCCGGGTCGAGCCGTGCCGGATTCGTCAACGCCGTACTGCGCAGGGTGACCGAACGCTCGCCGGACGACTGGGTGGCGCGGCTGGCCCCACCGGACCCGGTCGGCCGGCTTGCCTTCGAATACGCACATCCGGAATGGATCGCCCAGGCCTTCGCCGACGCGCTCGGCCCCGATGCGGGTGAACTGCGTGACCTGCTCGCCGCCGACGACGCCCGCCCCGTGGTGCATCTGGTGGCCCATCCCGGTGATATCACCGCCGAGGAACTAGCTCTCGTCACCGGTGGTGAGGAAGGCCGCTGGTCCCCGTACGCGGTGTATCTGGAGGGCGGCGACCCGGGATCGCTGGAACCGGTCCGCGAGGGGATGGCAGCGGTCCAGGACGAGGGCAGTCAACTCGTCGCGCTCGCGCTCACCCGCGCCTCGCTGCACGGGCCGGATACCGGTCGCTGGCTCGACCTCTGCGCCGGGCCGGGGGGTAAAACCGCGTTGCTGGGTGCGCTCGCCGGTATCGACGGCTACCGGGTGGATGCGGTGGAACCGTCCGCGCATCGTGCCGAGCTGGTGCGTTCGGCGACCCGGGACATGCCGGTAGAGGTGCATATCGCCGATGGCCGGGACAGCGGCCTGCCCGCCGGTTACGACCGGATCCTGGTGGACGCCCCGTGCACCGGGCTGGGCGCCCTGCGCCGTCGCCCGGAGGCCCGCTGGCGGCGCACCCCGGGAGATGTCGCGGACCTGGTGGCGCTGCAGCGCGAACTGGTGACCGCTGCGTGGGATCTGCTGCGACCCGGTGGTGTCCTGGTCTACTCGACCTGCTCCCCGCACCTACCCGAAACCGTCGCGGTGGTGGCGGATACGGTGCGCCGCACCGGGGCCGAACAGTTGGACGCCCGCGAGCTGCTACCCGGCGTCACCGGACTCGGCAGCGGGCCCACGGTGCAGTTGTGGCCGCACCGGCACGGCACCGACGCCATGTTCGTGGCCGCACTGCGCAAACCGCAGTAGCGCGGCAGCCCGGCTCGCGCACGGTAGGCGACGGATTTCCAAGCCCGCCGGCACCGCCCCGGGCAGACTCGGTGGTATGAGCCTCACCTGGGAGAACGTGGTCCGACTCGCCACCGAACTGCCGGAGGTCGCGGAATCGACCTCCTACCGGACCCCGGCGCTGAAGGTATCGGGCAAAAGTTTCGCCCGATTGCGCACGGACGCCGAGGGCGGTCTTGCGCTGCGCTGCGAGATGACCGAGAAAGAAGCCCTGCTGGCCTCCGGCGATCCGGCCTTCTACACCACCGCGCACTACGACGGATATCCCTACATCCTCATCGACCTGGAGCGCGTCGACACCGGGCAATTGCGGGAACTGCTCGACGCCGCGTGGTGGCTCGTCGCTCCGGCGAAGCTGCGCAAAACGAGGGATCGGGGGACCGGTGGATAGCTGTACCGCCGGCGCGATCCGCGTGAACCACCCGGTGACTCGGCGTATCAGCCGGCGGTGGCCGTCGCTGTCCCGGCCGGTTCGATCCTGACCCAGGTGCTGTTCACCGCGGCAGTCCCCGAGATACGGTCCACCTGCTCCGGATCGTGCAGCAGATTGACATTCGCGCCCGGAAGTGCGGCCGCCACGGTCCAGCCGACCCCCGGTTCGCCGTGACCCCAGCCGTGCGGGATGGCCACCGTCCCGGGCCGGATATCGGCGCTGACCTCCACCGGTACCGCGATGGCACCGGTCGGCGAACTCACCGTCGCCTGGTCACCGTCGGCCAGGCCGCGCGCGGCGGCATCGTCGGGATGTATCAGCGCGGTACAGCGGTCGCGGCCCTTCACCATCGACGGCACATTGTGCAGCCACGAATTATTGCTGCGCAGGTGGCGGCGGCCGATCAGGCGCAGATCGAAACCTTCGCCGCGTGCGGAACCGGCGTCGGCGAGCAACCGGCGCGCTTCGGCGACGAAGGGTGCCGGGGCGAGCTGCACCTTCCGATCGGCGGTGGCGATGAGGGACGGCAGCCGGGGCCGCAGGGGTCCCAGATCGATTCCGCCGCGGGCTGCGCGGACTTTCGCCAAGGTGACGCCGCGGCGGCCCCGGCGCAAAACACCGTATGGGCCGACCGCGATCCCCAAGGCCGCCGCGCGCAACGGGCTGAATCGCGCGAATACCGCGTTGAGGGCCCGGCCGGTCAGCGAACGCAACGGCAGCGGCAGGATCTCGGTGGTCAGCCGGGCCATGATCTCCCAGTCCTCGAGACCGTCCGCCGGGGCATCGACCGCCCGCGCGTTGTAGCGAATGTTGTTGTGCACGCTGAACATGGTCAGCAGGATGTCGAGATCCTCGCGCTCCAGCGGCGATACCGGCGGCAGGATGATATCGGCGTGGCGGGTGGTCTCGGTGATGTACATATCCACGGCCACATAGAAATCCAGCGAGCTCAGCGCCTTGTCCAGCTGCCCGCGCTGCGGGGTGGACAGGACCGGGTTCCCGGCATAGGTGATCATGGCGCGGATCTGTTCCGGCCCCTCGTCCAGGATTTCGGAAGCCAGAGCGGCCACGGGCAGTTCGAAGCGGAACGATTTGTACTTCCCGGAGCGGTCGGTCCAGGCACCGTGGAACGGCGGCATCCGCCGCGCCAGCGGCAGCAGATCCACCGCGGGGGTGGCGTACATCTGGCCGCCGGGCCGGTCGAGGTTCCCGGTGACCGCGTTGATGGTGTTGACCAGCCAGTGGGTGATCGTGCCGGTGAGGGTCTGGCAGACCCCGATCCGGGCGTACATCACCGCCGATTTCGCCGCGGCGTGCTCCCGGGCCAGCCGCCGGATGGCCGCCGCGTCGACCCCTGCGTACGGTGCCGCCTCCTCGGGGGAGAACCCGGATACCAGCTGCCGCAATGTCTCCGATCCGGCGCACTGTGTGCGGACGGCGGTCCGGTCGCACAGGTCCTCGGTGAGCAGTACGTGCAGGACGGCCAGCAGCAGGTACGGGTCGCCACCCGGCAATACGGCGAGGTGTTCGTCGGCCAGCCGCGCGGTTTCGGTACGCCGCGGATCGATCACCACGACCTTGCCGCCCCGGGCCCGCACCTGCTTGATGCGGTTCTTGGCGCCCGGCATGGTGGTCACCGAACCGTTGGACACCGCCGGGTTGGCGCCGATGATCACCAGCCGATCGGTGCGGTCGATATCGGCGATGGGCATCAGGAAATTCGAGCCGTACATCTGCCAGGCCACGAACTCCTGGGGGAACTGATCGATCGAGGAAGCGGTGTAGAAGTTTCGGGTCATCAGGCCGGCCCGCAATGCCATGGCGTACATGATCGCCGAATTGTGCGCGGCCGGATTGCCGAGATACATACCGACCGCGTGGGGGCCGTGATCGCGCCGTACCTGCCGTAGCCGGGTGCCGACCTCGCGGAACGCCTCGTCCCAGCCGATCGCTTCGAACCGGTCACCCACCCGCCGCATCGGAGCGCGCAACCGGTCCGGATCGTCGTGCAGGCCGGCCATCGCCGTCGCCTTGGGGCAGATATATCCCTTGGACAGCACATCGTCGGGATTACCTTCGATCCTGGTGACGGCCGAATCCTCGACGGTCACCAGGATGCCGCAGTGGGCCTCGCACAGGGTGCATTGCCGGGCGACGGTTTCTGTGGTCATGGCCTCACCTTGTGAATGGTTCGTTGAGATAATTACCCACTCGATCTCTCACAGATGAGGGTAGACCGATCGGCGAACCGGACACAACAGTCACCGGAAACGAACCGGCGCGCCTACTCCCGCGACGACTGTTCCCGCAGCCGGGCCAGCGTTTTCGTGAGGATTCGCGAAACGTGCATCTGCGATATCCCCATCTGCTGGGCGATCTGCGTCTGGGTCATCGATTCGAAGAACCGCATGGTCAGGATCCGGCGCTCCCGCTCCGGCAGGCCCGCCAGCAGCGGCCGGATCGCCACATACTCCTCGACCCGGTCGAACTGGGCCTCCTCCTCGCCCAGCGTGTCCAGCAGCGAGGCATCGGTATCCCGGCCGACCGACGCCGCATCGATCGATGTCGGCTGGTAGGCGTTGCCGGCGATCACCGCCTGCGTCACCTCGTCGGGGTCCACATCGAGCTCGGCCGCGATCTCCTTGGCCGTCGGCGACCGGCCCAGCGACTGCGACAGCGCATCCACCGCCGCCCCGATACGCAGGTGAGTTTCCTTCACCCGGCGCGGCACCCGCATCGCCCAGGTGTTGTCCCGGAAATACCGGCGTACCTCACCCATGATCGTCGGTACCGCGAACGACAGGAAATTCGAACCGCGCGACACATCGAAACGATCCACCGCGTGCACCAGCCCCACGCGGGCCACCTGCGTAAGATCGTCGAACGGTTCCCCGCGGCCGCTGAACTTACGCGCGATATGGTCGGCCAGCGGGATACAGCGACCGATCAGTTCGTTACGGAGCGTGGCATGCTGCGCCGACTCCGGTTCCGCGGCAGCCAACTGCGTGAACAGACCGGCGACATCGTCGTATCCGCCGGCCTGACCCGAATCCGCCAGCTCTGCCTCGGTCTCGGAATCGGCGTCCGGGGCCGACGCGGCCTCCGCAGCCGACCTGGCCTCCGCATCCGGCACGGACCCGGTGCCCCGGCCGGAATCGGGTTCCTGACCATGAGTATCGGGCGTGCCGGTGGGAGGGTCGAGCGGCTTGTCCTGTTCGGTCACGCTTTCCCCCGGACCCGACGGAACTCGACCGCTGTCGGAAATCCGGAAACCTGCTGGTCGAAGGGCTCTTGCCGGGCGTCCACGGCATCGGTCAGGGTACGCAGCACATGCCAGCCGAAACTGCGCGAATCGGGCAGCCCCTCCCGTGCCGCAACACCGGCTACCCGTACCCGCAGATCGGTCTCACCGATGGTGAACACGCAGTGCAGGCTGGTCTCGGGTGCCGCCAAGCCGATCAGCGTCGAACAGGCCTCATCTACCGCGAGCCGGATATCGGCGACCTCGTCCAAGGTGAAATCGCTGAGCAGGACCAGAGTTTCGGCGAGACCGCGCACGATCGGCAGCTGCGTCACCGATGCCGCCACTCGAATCTCCACCGGGGAGCCGTGAATCCCCTCTTCCGCCGAAGTATTGATCACTCTGGCAGGTTACTGGGTTTCCGGCGCATCGGCGCGCCCGGGGTTTGGCGCCCGCAGCACCGGCGAATCCCCGGGGCCCGCCCCTGCACGTCGGCGCGGTCGGGCGCATTCGGCGGCGTTGCCGGATCGCACTAGACTGCGCCGCGTGACTGCGTCCGAGCCCACCTTCACCCGTCCGGCGGCCCCGATGATCGCCCCGTCCATCCTGTCCGCGGATTTCGCGCGGCTGGCCGATGAGGCCGAGGCGGTGGCGAGTGCCGACTGGCTACACGTCGATGTGATGGACGCGCATTTCGTGCCGAACCTGACACTGGGTCTGCCGGTAGTGCAGAGCCTGCTGAAGGCCACCGATATTCCGCTGGACTGCCACCTGATGATCGAGGATCCGGCGCGGTGGGCGCCGCCCTACGCGGAGGCCGGTGCCTACAACGTGACCTTCCACGCCGAGGCGACCGACGATCCGGTCGCGGTGGCCCGCGATATCCGGGCAGCCGGGGCGAAGGCCGGGCTGTCGGTGAAGCCGAATACGCCGATCGAGCCGTACCTGGAGATTCTCCGCGATTTCGACACCTTGCTGGTGATGAGTGTCGAGCCCGGGTTCGGCGGCCAGTCGTTCATCGCCTCTGTGCTGGACAAGGCGAAGATCGTGCGGCGGCTGGTCGACGCGGGGGAGTTGCGGCTGGTGGTGGAGATCGACGGTGGGATCAACGCCGACACTATCGAACAGGCCGCCGAGGCCGGGATCGACTGTTTCGTCGCGGGGTCGGCCGTGTACAACACCGCCGATCCGGGCGCGACCGTGGAGAAACTGCGCGGTCAGGCGGCTGCGGCCCGGTCGCCGCACCACGCCGCACACTGAGCCTCGCCGGACCGGCCGGTGGCCCCCGGCCGCCGACGCCCGGGGTCGCTGAGGACAGGTGGCGACCGCTCGCGCAGACTGCGTCGATCACCGCCTGCTGCTGGGGCCGGGTGCCGTAGGTATCCGGCCCGGCCACCCATAGTCGGTAGCCGCTGGCTTCGTCCTCGGCGGAGGGCAGCACGATCTGGCTACCGGTGCCGGCGACCGTGGTGTAGCGGCGGAACAGTTCGGCCGCGGCGGCGGCCGGGAATTCGTCGTGCCGGGTGGGGCCGGTGAGGAACGTCCAGCGTCCGGCCCGGGGGTGTGCGAAAACCGGTCCGGCCGACCCGGCGGCCCGGAGCCGCTGCAGTACCGGTTCACCGAGCTCCGTGGGCATGGTCACCGCACCGTAGGCGGCGCCGATATGCAGCAGGATGCGGTGCGATACCGGGTCGACCACGGCCGGCAGCAGATCCCGCTCCCGGTATCGCCGGCAGTGCTGTTCCAGGGCGGACTCGGTGAATGTGGTCATGACGCTCAGGGCTTCCTCGAGTAATGGACGTGCTTGACGGGGCGCGGTCTTCCGGGGCGCGGAGCCCGCGCGGATCCACCCGGTGCTGTCACCGCGGGATCCGATGCCCGGACAACACTGTCGCTGGGGCGAGGGGTACCGGATTGCCGATCCGCGGCCATATGTTCCGGCCGCGTTGTGGTGTGTGGATCCGGTTGTTCGTGAAGGCTTGTGGCGCACGGTCTTCCGCGGCGGTGGCCGTCGTCGGGGAACTTCGTGTCCGGCCGCGCCGCGGGGTGTTCGAGGGCGGTGGACCGATCACCTCACCATATTGCGTCGGCCGGTGTGAGCGCGCAAATCGAGGAACATTTCCGGTTTCGATGCGGTCTCGGCCGGGAAAAGGTGAACTGCCGGGAACCGGTCCGGACCATATAGCTGCTCGTCGGAGCGTTCATGCGATTCGGGGTGACAATTGTGACGACGGTCATTCGACCGCAAAATTTCCGGAAGGGGTCGGCCGGACCGGCTCGGCTGTGCCGCACCGGTAGGCGATCGGAGTGACGGTGTTCCGGCGAGTGGGCGGCCATGGTTCGCGCGCGCGGGTGCCAACTAGTCTGGTCGTGGACGGCGAACTGGGAATATTCGGTACCGCTGGTGCCGTTCCGTAGGCGGAACACCGATGCGAACGGGAGAAGGCATGTTCACAGGCATTGTCGAGGAGCTGGGTGAGATCGTCGCCTGCGAACAGCTGACCGACGCGGCCCGGCTGACCATCCGCGGCAAACTGGTCACCTCCGATGCCGGGCACGGCGATTCCATTGCGGTCAACGGGGTGTGCCTCACCGTGGTCGATGTCATCGACGAGGTGTTCACCGTCGACGTGATGGGCGAAACGCTGCGCCGGTCGAGTATCGGCGGCCTCGGCCCCGGCGCGCAGGTGAATCTCGAGCGGGCCGCTGCCGTGAACAGTCGCCTCGGCGGCCATATCGTGCAGGGGCACGTGGACGGGACCGGCACCATCCTGACCCGCACGCCCGGCGAGAACTGGGAGGTCGTCCGGATCTCGCTGCCCGACGCGATCGCGAAGTATGTGGTCGAGAAGGGCTCCATCACGGTGAACGGTATTTCGCTCACCGTATCCGGGCTCGGGCGCGCCGAAACACCGGCCGCCGACGGTGCCCGCGACTGGTTCGAGGTCTCCCTCATCCCGACCACTCTCAGCCTGACCGATCTCGGCTCCGCCGCTGCCGGGACCGTGGTGAACCTGGAAGTCGATGTGATCGCGAAGTACGTCGAGCGCCTCCATCAGCGCGGTTGATACTTCCGGCCGCGCCCGGACGGGCCGGACGGACCCAGTAGTGTGATCAGCGACCAATCGAGATGGAGCATTGCAGACGTGACCAGGTTCGACAGCATCGAGCGCGCCGTCGCCGATATCGCGGCCGGTAAACCGGTCGTCGTGGTCGACGACGAGGACCGGGAGAACGAGGGCGACCTCATCTTCGCCGCCGAGAAAGCCACCCCGGAGCTCGTGGCGTTCATGATCCGGTACACCTCGGGTTATATCTGCGTACCGCTCACCGGTGACGACTGCGACCGTCTCGGCCTGCCGCCGATGTACGCGGTGAACCAGGACAAGCACGGGACCGCCTACACCGTCTCCGTCGATGCCAAGGAAGGCGTGACGACCGGTATCTCCGGCGCCGATCGCGCCACCACCATCCGGTTACTCGCCGACGGCGACGCCAAACCCAACGATTTCACCCGGCCGGGGCATGTGGTGCCGCTGCGCGCCAAGGACGGCGGGGTGCTGCGTCGTCCCGGTCATACCGAGGCCGCGGTGGACCTGGCCCGGATGGCGGGGCTGCGGCCGGCCGGCGTGATCTGCGAAATCGTCAGCCAGAAGGAAGACGGGCATATGGCCCGCACCGATGAACTGCGCGTTTTCGCCGACGAACACGAACTGGCACTGATCTCCATCGCGGAGATGATCTCCTGGCGCCGTAAGCACGAAAAGCATGTGGTGCGGGTGGCACAGGCACGGATCCCGACCCTGCACGGCGAGTTCACCGCGGTCGGCTACCAGAGCATCTACGACGATGTCGAACATGTGGCGCTGGTGCGCGGCGATATCGGTGACGGCGAGGATGTCCTGGTACGGGTGCATTCGGAATGCCTCACCGGCGACGTTTTCGGTTCGCTGCGCTGCGATTGCGGCCCGCAGCTGGACGCGGCCATGGAAATGGTGGCCGCCGAGGGGCGCGGTGTGGTGCTGTACATGCGCGGGCACGAGGGCCGGGGGATCGGCCTGATGCACAAACTGCAGGCCTATCAGCTGCAGGATTCCGGGCACGATACCGTCGACGCCAATATCGAACTCGGGCTACCTGCCGATGCCCGCGATTACGGCACCGGCGCGCAGATCCTGGTCGATCTGGGCCTGCGGTCGATGCGGCTGCTCACGAACAACCCGGCGAAACGGGTCGGGCTCGACGGTTACGGCCTGCGGATCACCGAACGCGTACCGATGCCGGTACGGGCCAATGCCGAGAACCTGCGCTATCTGCGCACCAAACGCGACCGGATGGGCCACGACCTGGTAGGTCTGGACGATCTGGATCTGGGGGAGACAGCGCAATGACCGTAGCCGGATCGAAAGGCGGAAACCGATGAGCGGCACCGGCGTACCGGAGTTCGCGCTCGCCGACGCGCAGGGGTTGCGCCTGGCCATTGTCGCCTCGCGCTGGCATACCGAGATCTGCGACACCCTCGTGGCGAACGCCAAGCGTGTGGCGGCGGATGCGGGCGTCCGGCACACCACTGTCGCCCGCTGTGCCGGTGCGATGGAACTGCCGGTGCTGGCGCAGGAGCTGGCCCGCACCCATGACGCGGTGGTCGCGCTCGGTGTGGTGATCCGCGGCGACACCCCGCATTTCGAGTATGTCTGCGATGCGGTGACCGCCGGCCTGACCCGGGTCTCGCTGGACGAGAGCACCCCGGTCGCCAACGGGGTCCTCACCACGAACAACGAACAGCAGGCGCTGGACCGGGCCGGGCTGCCCGGCTCGGTGGAGAACAAAGGCGAGCAGGCGGCCGCGGCCGCCCTCGATACCGCCCTGACCCTGCGCGGGCTGCGCGCGGCGGGCTGAACGGTGCCGGTGGTGCGTATGCTGCGGCGCGGCGGGAACCCGGGCGCGGATCAGCCGTCCGAATGGGAATTCGAGGTGCGCCCGCGTAAAGCGCGCCGGACCGCGTTCATCGTGGCCATCTGCTTGGTGGTGGCCTTCGTCCTGCTCGGGGTGTTCCTGCGGGTCGACTACACCGGGGTGAACTTCCGGGTCGTGGACCAGTTCGCGATGGCCTGTATCGGTATTTTCGGCGCCATCGCCGTACTACTGCTCACCCGGCCCCGTGTGCGCGCCGGGGAACACGGTGTGGTGGTTCGTAATGTGCTGGGCGACAGTGCATTCGAATGGAAACATATCCGGGGCGTATCGTTCCCCGACCGTAAGGCCTGGGCCCGGCTGGAGCTGGTGAACGACGACTACGTCCCCATGCTGGCCATTCGCTCCAACGACGGCGAGCGCGCCGCCGCCGCCCTGGACCGGCTCCGCGAACTCGGTACGAAGTACACCGACACCGCCTGATTCCGCCGCAATCGACGCCCTCTGCGGGCGGCCGGAGAGGCGGCACCGTAGGAGGACATTTCACCATGCGGTCGCACCCGCTGGTCGCCTTCGTGGTCCCGGGACAAACCCCGGGAACCTGATCCTGCCCGTGGACAGGACCCTCCGCTCGGCCTAGATCTGAGCGCCGGTGCGACCGCACGGGCCGAGATCACCCGCGTCGTCCGGCTCGGCCGCCGTTGTCCACCGCTACCGGTGCGACACCTGGGCGTGGCGCCGGCCTGCGCATTCGGCGCTCGTCGCGACGCTCAGTGGGCGAGTTTCAGTCCGACCACTCCGGAGATGATCATGGTCAGGAAGACCAGTTTTCCGATCGTGACCGGTTCTTCCCCGGTGGCCATGGCATAGACGACGGTGAGTACCGCGCCGATACCCACCCATACCGAGTACGCCGTGCCCACCGGCAGATCACGCATTGCATAGGCGAGTCCGCCCATACTGGCAACGAGCGCGACGACGAACAGCACCGTCGGGGGCCATTTGGAGAAACCTTCGGTTTTGCCCAGAGCGGTGGCCCACACCGCCTCCAGGACACCGGAAACCACGAGAACGATCCATGCCAATGCCATGACGACCTCCGTGGGTCGTCTTGTCGCACGCCGGGTACGACCCTCTCGTCCGGAAGCCCACCTCATCGGGGCTATGAAACCAAAATCGCACAACCGCTACCGGCTGGCAACCTTATTGCGGTGTTCGGCGAGGCACCTCACACTCGCGGGGTCCCGGGGGCCGGGCGTAAGCGCTGGTCCCGGTGTGTGGTGGCTCGGATCAGCGCGTATCACCCAAGACTTCGCCTTCACGCCGTGGGTCGGCGCCGCCGATCCAATGATTCTCACCGTCGCGGCTCAGGACACTGAGCCCGCTCGTCTGCGGCGCCACCGATACCTGGTGACCCAGCTCGCGCAAGGCGGTGACGAGAGGATCGTGGGCGCCGTCGTCGCGCGTATCGATCGCGGGATGCTCCCCGCCCACGCCGGTGAGCGGGGTGTTCGCGGCACCGAACGATACAGCCGAGACCGCCTGCTGCGGATCCAGACCCCAATCCAGCATGCCCACCAGGGTTTTCACCACGAACTGGATGATCACCGAACCACCCGGTGAGCCGACCACATGGGTCAGGGTGCCGGGCCCCGTACCGGGCCCGGGGTCGAAGACCAGGGTCGGGCTCATGGAGCTGCGTGGGCGTTTACCCGGTTCGACCCGATTCGCCACGGGAACGCCGGCGGTATCGACCGGATCGGCCGAGAAGTCGGTGAGCTGGTTGTTCAGCAGGAATCCGTCGACCATGTGGAAGGAGCCGAACGCCGATTCCACGGTGGTGGTCATGGCCGCGGCATTGCCGTAGGAATCGACCACCGAGATATGGCTGGTGCCGTGCTCAGGGGTCTGGGGTCCGGCTCCCAGCGTGGTGGCGCCGAAGTCGCCGGCCCGGGCGGTGCCCATACTGCGGCCCGGATCGATGAGCCCGGCCCGCTCGCGCAGATACTCCGGGTCGACCAGGGTCTGCGGGGAATCGCCGGGCGGGGGAACATACTCCGGATCGGCGATGTATTTGTCGCGGTCGGCGTACGCGAGCCGCTCGGCCTCCGCGATCAGATGGACGGCCTCGGCGCGCGGGACGCCGCCGTTGTTGTCGACCCATTCGGGCGGCAGGGCCGGGATATCGAAGTTCTCCAGTATGCCGAGGGTGGCCGCGACGGTAGTGCCGCCGGAGGAGGGCCCCGGCATACCGCAGATTTCGTGTTCCCGGTAGCCGGTGCACAGCGGTGTTCGCTTCACCGCCCGATAGCCGGCCAGATCCGCGGCTGTCAGCGCACCGGGAGTGCGGCCGCCGGTGCTCGCCGCGGTGGCGGCGACGATATCCTGCGCGATCGGCCCGGTGTAGAAGGCGTCGGCGCCCTCGCTGGCCAGTGTGCTCAAGGTTTTCGACAGGGCCGGATTGGTGAGGACCGTCCCGGCCGGTTTGGGGGAACCATTCGGTTCGAGGAAGTATTCGGCGGCCGCCGGATCGCGGGCAAGTTCGGGCGCGGATTCGGCGATCTGCCCGGCCAGCCGCGGACTGATCTCGAACCCGTGATCGGCCAGTGCGATGGCGGGGTCGAACAGTTCGCGCCAGGCGGTCTGCCCGTGCTCGGCATGCACCGTCCCCAGCATGCGCACGACCCCCGGGACCCCGATGGAGCGCCCGCTGGCGCGGGCATCCGGCTGTGGTTCGGTGCGGTCGGTATCGCTGATCCAGCGCAGATAGTTCTCCGTGGCCGCTGCCGGGGCGGTCTCCCGCCCGTCGTAGGCCTCGACGGTGGCGTTCTCGGCGTTGTAGTACAGCAGGAAAGCGCCACCACCGAGCCCGGAAGCCTGCGGTTCGGTGATTCCGAGCACGGTTTGTGCGGTGATCAGCGCATCCGCCGCGGTACCGCCGGCGCGCAGGACCTCGCAGGCGGCGCGGGTGGCATGCGAGTTGGCGGTGGATACGGCATATCCGGTGGTGCGCACGGCGGTCATATCGGACCGGTAGCCGGAGGCGATCTCCGGGTTGGTCGCCAGATCGCGGGTCGCCGGTGCCGCCGAACCGGTGCCGGGGGCGGCGGTGACAGCCGTGCCGTTGGGCACCGGCGTGCACGGGCCCGCGGCATCGGTCTCGCTGGAACATCCGCTGAGGGATGCGACCACGAGTAGGCCCGTAATCGTCAGTGCGTACCGAATCCGTTGTACCGGGCGCATATTCCGCACTGTAGCCGTCAGGTACGACAGTTGGCGGCCGAACCACCGAGCTCGCGTGCCGGCGGGGGACCGGCGGAATCGATCTTCCGGGAGCGGACACCGGCGGCTCCCTCCGGTGGCGGGCGGTACCGGCTCCCCGCCCGGCGGCGAAGTCTGTCCGAGGTCGCTACTAACCTTGGACCCGTGGCAGATCCCGCGACGTACCGGCCGCAGCCGGGCAGTATTCCGCTCGAACCCGGTGTCTACAAATTCCGTGACTCCTACGGGCAGGTCGTCTACGTCGGCAAGGCGAAAAGTCTGCGTAATCGGCTCAACTCGTATTTCGCCGATGTGGCCGCATTACATCCGCGGACGCGGCAAATGGTCACCACCGCCGCGAGCGTGGAATGGACCGTGGTTTCCACCGAGGTCGAAGCGCTGCAGCTGGAATACAACTGGATCAAGGAATTCGATCCCCGATTCAACGTCCGCTACCGCGACGACAAATCCTATCCGGTGCTGGCCGTCACCCTGAACGAGGAATATCCACGGCTTTTCGTTTACCGCGGTGCACGGAAGAAAGGGGTCCGCTATTTCGGGCCCTATGCCCATGCGTGGGCGATCCGGGAAACCCTCGATCTGCTGCTCCGTGTTTTTCCGGCCCGCACCTGCTCGACCGGGGTGTTCAAACGGCACGGGCAGATCGGGCGCCCCTGCCTGCTCGGATATATCGACAAATGTTCGGCGCCGTGTGTAGGCCGGGTTTCCGCGGACGAGCACCGGCGTATCGTCGACGATTTCTGTGATTTCCTGGCCGGGCGCACCGACCGGATGGTCAAGGAATTGGAACGCCGGATGCATACCGCCTCCGAGGACCTCGATTTCGAAACCGCGGCCCGGCTCCGCGACGATGTGCAGGCCCTGCGCCGGGCACTGGAAAAACAGGCCGTGGTACTCGGCGACGGTACCGATGCCGATGTGATCGCTTTCGCCGGCGACGATCTGGAGGTCGCGGTGCAGGTCTTCCATGTGCGCGCCGGCCGGGTGCGCGGCCAGCGCGGCTGGGTGGTGGACAAATCCGGGGATGCGGCAGACACCCCCGACCAGGGTGGAGAGCTGGCCGCGCTGGTGGAACAGTTCCTCACCCAGTTCTACGGTGAGCAGGCCGCCGTCGCCGCGCAGACCGCCGGAGAACAACCCGCGGCGGTCGTACCGCGGGAGGTCCTGGTACCGGAGGTGCCCGCCGATGTCGACGAGGTCCAGCGCTGGCTGTCGCACCTGCGCGGCAGCGCCGTGCGGGTGCGGGTACCGCAGCGCGGCGACAAGAAGGCCCTCGCCGATACCGTCGCCCGCAATGCCACCGAGGCGCTGGCCCAGCACAAACTCCGCCGGGCCGGCGATCTGACCTCGCGTTCGGTGGCGCTGCAGGATATCCAGGACGCCCTCGACCTCGATACCGCCCCGCTGCGGATCGAATGCGTCGATATCAGTCATGTCCAGGGCACCGATGTGGTGGCCTCGCTGGTGGTGTTCGAGGACGGACTGCCCAAGAAATCCGATTACCGGCACTATGCGATCCGGGAGGCGGCCGGCGGGGGCCGGTCCGATGACGTCGCCAGTATCGCCGAGGTCACCCGGCGCCGGTTCCTGCGGTTGCGCCGGGAACGTGATGCCACCGAACAGGCCGATCTCGCCGGTACGGCCGAGGTACCCGAGTTCGGGACCGCGCCCGGGGCCGAAGACCTCGCCGAGGAGGAGATCACCACCCGGCCCGGAATCGATCCGAAGACCGGGCGCCCCCGCAAGTTCGCCTATCCGCCGAATCTGTACGTCGTCGACGGTGGCGCACCGCAGGTCGCGGCCGCGGCCGAGGTCCTCGACGAGCTCGGGATCACCGATGTCGCGGTGGTGGGGCTGGCGAAACGGCTCGAAGAGGTCTGGGTACCGGGCGAACCGGACCCGGTGATCCTGCCTCGCACCAGTGAGGCGCTCTACCTGCTGCAACGCGTGCGTGACGAAGCCCACCGCTTCGCCATCACTTTCCATCGCAGTAAACGATCCCGGCGGATGACGGCGTCCGCGCTGGATTCGGTGCGCGGGCTCGGCGCGGCTCGCCGTACCGCGCTGGTCACGCATTTCGGGTCGGTGGCGCGGTTGAAGGAGGCGACCGTGGAGGAGATCATCGAGGTGCCCGGGATCGGCCGGGCCACCGCGGAGGCGGTGCTGGCCGCCCTGCAGGACCGATAGCCTCCGGCGCGGCGCACGGCGCAACAGCGCGGTGACCGGCGCGGGTCACGTACGTTTGTTCCTGCGCCCGCGCGGCCGTGTTCCTGCGCTCCGGGACAGGGTCCGGGCGTACGCGCTACAGCAGGGTGACCGAAACGCATTCCCGAACAAGATCCGGGTGGTACATGACTCGCGTCGAATCGAACAGCAGTACGAAAGTGGTGCCGGGTGGGGGACCGGGTGCGGGGACCCCGGTCGAGGTCGTGATGGTGACCGGGTTGTCCGGTGCCGGGCGGGGGACCGCCGCGCGAGTTCTGGAGGATCTCGGCTGGTACGTCACCGATAACCTGCCGCCGGAACTGATCGGGCGGATGGTCGAACTCGGTGCTTCCGCGGATCCGCCCATCCGGCGGCTGGCGATCGTGATGGATGTGCGCAGCCGCTTCTTCACCGGCGATCTCCCCGCGGTCACCGACCAGCTGCGCGCCCGCGGCGTACCGACCCGGATCCTGTTCCTGGAAGCCTCCGACGATGTGCTGATCCGCCGGTTCGGGTTCGCCCGGCGCCGGCACCCGCTGCAGAACGACAGTGCCGATGGCACCCTGTCGGCCGGGATCGCCGCCGAACGGGTCCGGCTCGCCGGCGTGAAGGCCGCCGCCGATGTGGTCATCGACACCACGGAACTGTCGATCCACCAGTTGCACCGGAAACTGGAGGAGGTCTACGGCGGCGGCACGCCCGCCGCACTGCAGCTGACCGTGCAATCGTTCGGATTCAAGTACGGTGTCCCGCTGGACGCGGACATGGTGCTGGATGTGCGTTTCCTGCCCAACCCGCACTGGGTACCAGAACTTCGGCAGCACACCGGTCAGGAATCGGTGGTCAGTGACTATGTGCTGTCGCGTCCGGGGGCCGAGGACTATCTGCGGACCTGCGAGCATCTGATCGAGCTGACCACCCAGGGTTACCGCCAAGAGGGGAAGCGATACATGACCGTCGCAGTGGGCTGTACCGGCGGCAGACATCGCAGTGTCGCGATCGCCGAGGCCCTCGGTCAGCTGGCGGGCCGCAGCATCGACAACGATGCGGACGGCCCGGTCGATACGGTGCGGGTACTGCACCGGGATCTGGGGCGCGAATGAGCGGCCTCGATTCCGGTTCCGAGACTCGCCGCGGTCCCGAAGTCGTCGCACTCGGCGGCGGACACGGGCTCTACGCCACCCTGTCGGCGGTGCGCCGGCTGACCCGGCGGATCAGCGCGGTCGTCACCGTCGCCGACGACGGCGGCTCTTCCGGCCGGCTGCGTCGCGAATTGGGGGTCCCGCCGCCCGGCGATCTGCGGATGGCCCTGGCCGCGCTGGCGGCCGACGCCGACGGTGTCCTCACCCGGACCGTGCAGCACCGGTTCGGCGGTACCGGCGCGCTGGCGGGGCATTCGGTCGGCAATCTGCTGCTGGCCGGGCTCACCGAGGTGCTGGGTGATCCGGTGGCCGCCCTCGACAAGGTCGGTGAGCTGCTCGGCATCAGCGGCCGGGTACTGCCCATGTCGACCCTCCCGCTCGATATCGAGGCCGATGTCTCGGGGTTGGAAACCGACCCGCGGGTCAGCCGCTGTATTCGCGGTCAGGTGGCCGTGGCCACGACCCCCGGCAAAGTGCGCCGGGTGCGGTTGCTGCCCGCCGACCCGCCCGCCTGCGCCGAGGCCACCGCCGCCATCGAACAAGCGGATGCGGTGGTCCTCGGGCCCGGATCGTGGTTCACCAGTGTTATCCCGCATCTGCTGGTGCCCGGCCTGCGCGATGCACTGGTGCATACCCGGGCGCGTAAGGTGCTGATTCTGAACCTGGTCGCACAGCCCGGTGAGACGGCGGGTTTCTCCGCCGAACGTCATCTGCATGTATTGTCCCAGCACGCACCGGATTTCGCGGTCGACGAGGTTCTGGTCGATTCCGGGTGCGTACCGGAGGGACGCGAGCGCGAACATGTGGCCAGAGCGGCCGGGCAACTGCGGGCACGAGTAGTCTTTTCCGATGTCGCCGACGCGGGAACGGCCCGGCACGATGCCGGAAAGCTCGCCGCCGCACTGGATCAACTGATCCACGAGCCCCGTCCGGCGTTGCCGGGGCTTCGAGTCGAGGGACGGCACATGGGTCAGGATGTGCGGTCCGGGTTGGGTGGAAAGGAGCACGTCTCGTGGCGATGACAGCCGAAGTGAAAGACGAGCTGAGCCGGCTCGCCGTAACACAGGTGAGTGCGCGTAAAGCCGAACTGTCCGCCCTGCTGCGTTTCGCCGGCGGTCTGCATATCGTCGGCGGGCGGGTGATCGTCGAAGCCGAAGTCGATATGGGGTCCATCGCGCGGCGGCTGCGGCGGGAGATCTTCGAACTCTACGGATACGGGTCGGATGTGCATGTGCTCAGTGCCGGTGGCCTGCGCAAATCCTCCCGGTACGTGGTCCGGGTGGCGAAAGAGGGCGAAGCCCTCGCGCGCCAGACCGGACTGCTGGATGTGCGCGGCCGGCCGGTGCGCGGGCTACCCGCCCAGGTCGTCGGCGGCAGTGTCGCCGATGCCGAGGCAGCGTGGCGCGGCGCCTTCCTGGCCCACGGTTCGCTCACCGAACCCGGCCGCTCCTCGGCACTCGAGGTGAGCTGCCCGGGGCCGGAGGCGGCGTTGGCGCTGGTGGGCGCCGCGCGGCGGCTCGGTATCTCGGCCAAGGCGCGGGAGGTGCGCGGCACCGACCGGGTCGTGGTCCGCGACGGCGAGGCGATCGGGGCGCTGCTCACCCGGATGGGCGCGCAGGACACCCGGCTCACCTGGGAGGAACGCCGGATGCGGCGTGAGGTCCGCGCCACCGCCAACCGGCTCGCCAACTTCGACGACGCCAACCTGCGGCGTTCGGCACGCGCCGCGGTTGCGGCGGCGGCCCGGGTCGAGCGTGCGCTGGAACTGCTCGGCGACGACGTTCCGGACCATCTGGCGGCGGCGGGGAAGCTACGTGTCGAACACCGGCAGGCCTCCCTCGAGGAACTCGGTCAGCTCGCCGACCCGCCGATGACCAAGGACGCCGTGGCCGGACGGATCCGGCGCCTGCTGTCCATGGCCGACCGGCGGGCCAAGGAACTCGGCGTGCCGGATACCGAATCGGCGGTTACGGCCGAACTACTCGACGACGCCTGAGCCGCCGTACGCCCCGGACCGGTGGCCGGGGCGTTGCGTTGCGGTGGTGCGCGGGCCCGGTGGTCCTGGGCTTCCCGGCGCGCGGCCGCAGCCCTCGGCGTCCGAGTACACGGGACTTCACCCGGGCGCGACCGTGTCGAGGAAGCCACGGCGGCGTCGGTGGCCGTCTCACCCGCAGGGTTCGCTTTCGGCTGCCTGGTGGACAGGAACCGCTACGGCCGGCGGAGCATGCACCAGGTCAGGGGGCCGCCGTCGGGGATATCCACTTCTGCGGTCACGTGGAAACCGAGGTGTTCGTAGAAGCGCACGTTCTGCGGGGTGGACGTCTCCAGGAACGCCGCGACACCTTCGCGTTCGGCGGCGGCCAGGCCGGGCTCGATCACGGCGCGGCCCAGTCCGCTGCCGCGGCGGGCCGGGTCGACGCCCACGGTGCCGAGGAACCAGACGGGTTCGGCCGGGCGGTGCGGCTGCATCGCCGCCTCCGCCGCCGCATGCGCCTCGGCGCGGTCACCGGCCAATTCGGTGAAGCGGGGTGCGAGTTCGGTGAATACCGCGCCGGCATCGGTGGCGGGGGTGGTCCAGACGGCGACCGCGTCACCGTCGTCGGCGACCCATACCCTGCCGTGGGGTAAGCCGATGCGGGTGAGGAAGAGTTCCTGGAACTCGGCCAGCCGGCGTTCGTGCCCGTCCGCGGCGATGGTGTGCCGGGTCCAGGGGTAGTCGGCGAAGGCCCGGGTGAGGCTTCTGGTGGCCCGGGGGATATCGGCGGAAGTGGCCGGACGCACGTGCGGCCCGGAATCGGTGCGAGGTGAATTGGACATCCCCACCATCCTGCGGTGCGGCGCCCCGGAGTTGCCAGCGATTTACGGAGCCGGTCCCGGTCGTATGCCGCCTTCGGAGTTGCGGATTCCGGCCGGAGCTGCGCTTGCCCGCCGGATCCGGCACGCCCCGGCCCGACACGCGGAGGTAGCGCCCCGGACGAGGTCCGGGCCTGCCCGGATAGCCGGTGCTCACGAACACCAGGGGTGTGTCGGAGAGAGGACCCACAGGCATTAGTGTGGGTGGTGTCGGAATCATCCGCTTGACAGCTGAGGAGCGAGAAACGTGACTGTCCGGGTAGGTATCAACGGCTTCGGCCGTATCGGACGTAACTTCTTCCGGGCGGTGGAGGCGCAGAAAGCGCTCGGCACCACCGATATCGAGATCGTGGCGGTCAACGACCTCACCGACAACGCGACTCTGGCCACCCTGCTGAAATACGATTCGATCCTCGGCCGGCTGCCGAAGGATGTTTCGCTGGACGGCGAGGACACCATCGTGGTCGGTGACCAGCGCATCAAGGCGCTGGCCATCAAGGAGGGCCCGGCGGCGCTGCCGTGGGGCGATCTGGGTGTCGATGTCGTCGTCGAGTCCACCGGTATCTTCACCGACGCCACCAAGGCCAAGGGCCACCTGGCCGCCGGTGCCAAGAAGGTCATCATCTCCGCGCCCGCCAAGGGCGAGGACATCACCATCGTGATGGGCGTCAACGACGACAAGTACGACGGTAGCCAGAACATCATCTCCAACGCGTCCTGCACCACCAACTGCCTGGGCCCGCTGGCGAAGGTGCTGAACGACGAGTTCGGCATCGTCAAGGGTCTGATGACCACCATCCATGCCTACACGCAGGACCAGAACCTGCAGGACGGCCCGCACAAGGATCTGCGTCGCGCCCGCGCCGCCGCGGTGAACATCGTGCCGACCAGCACCGGTGCGGCCAAGGCCATCGGCCTGGTGCTGCCCGAGCTCAACGGTAAGCTCGACGGCTACTCGCTGCGTGTCCCGATCCCCACGGGTTCGATCACCGACCTGACCGCCGATCTGCAGAAGAAGGCCACGGTCGACGAGATCAACGCGGCGTTCAAGGCCGCCGCGGAAGGTCCGCTGAAGGGCATCCTGAAATACAACGTGGACCCGATCGTCTCCAGCGATATCGTCACCGATCCGCATTCCTCGATCTACGACGCGCCGCTGACCAAGGTCATCGACGACCAGGTGAAGGTCTACTCCTGGTACGACAACGAGTGGGGCTACTCCAACCGCCTCGCCGACCTCATCGGCCTCGTCGGCAAGTCCCTCTAGGACCGGCGTGAGCATCAAAACTCTGGACGATCTCCTCGCCGAGGGCGTCGAGGGCCGCGGCGTACTGGTGCGTTCCGACCTCAACGTGCCCCTCGACAACGGCGAGATCACCGATCCGGGCCGGATCATCGCCTCGGTGCCGACCATCCGCGCACTGGTGGAAGCCGGTGCGAAGGTGGTCGTCACCGCGCATCTCGGCCGTCCGAAGGGTGCCCCGGATCCGGCGCTGTCGCTGGCGCCGGTGGCGGCCCGCCTGGCCGCCGAGTTGGGCCGCAATGTGCAGCTCGCCGGTGATGTGGTGGGGCAGGACGCGCTCGCGCGCTCCGAGGGCCTCACCGACGGCGATGTACTGCTGCTGGAGAACATCCGGTTCGATCCGCGCGAGACCAGCAAGGACGACGCCGACCGCGCGAAACTGGCCGCCGCGCTGGTGGAACTGGTCGGCGACGACGGCGCGTTCGTCTCCGACGGTTTCGGTGTGGTGCACCGGAAGCAGGGGTCGGTGTACGACGTGGCGAAACTGCTGCCGCACTATGCGGGCACGCTCGTCGCCGCGGAGGCCGATGTGCTGGCCAAGCTCACCGAATCCACCGACCGCCCCTACGCGGTCGTGCTCGGTGGGTCGAAGGTCTCGGACAAGCTGGCCGTGATCGAGGCACTGGCCCCCAAGGTCGACACCCTGGTCATCGGCGGCGGGATGTGCTTCACCTTCCTGGCCGCGGAGGGGCTGTCCGTCGGTTCCTCGCTGCTGCAGGAGGAGATGATCGATACCTGTAAGCAGCTGCTGGACCGCTACGCCGATGTCATCCATCTGCCGCGCGATATCGTTGTCGCCGATTCTTTCGCCGCGGACGCGGAATCGAAGGTCGTACCGTGCCACGAGATCCCGCACGGCTGGATGGGCCTGGATATCGGCCCGGAATCGGTGCAGCGTTTCGCCGCACTGCTCACCGAGGCGCGCACGGTGTTCTGGAACGGCCCGATGGGCGTGTTCGAGTTCGACAAGTTCGCGGCCGGTACCCGCGGTGTGGCCGAGGCGATCGCCAAGGCCACCGGTAAGGGCGCGTTCACCGTTGTCGGTGGTGGCGATTCCGCGGCGGCCGTGCGGGCACTCGGTATTCCGGAGAGCGATTTCTCGCATATCTCCACCGGTGGTGGTGCCTCGCTGGAGTACCTGGAAGGTAAGACGCTGCCCGGCATCAGCGTGCTCGACGATGCGGAGGACGCGTAATGGCTCGGAAACCGCTGATCGCGGGCAACTGGAAGATGAACCTCAATCACCTCGAGGCCATCGCCCTGGTGCAGAAGATCGCGTTCGCGCTGCCGGACAAGTACTTCGACAAGGTCGATGTCACGGTGATTCCGCCGTTCGTGGATATCCGCAGCGTGCAGACGCTGATCGAAGGCGACAAACTGCGGATCACCTACGGTGCGCAGGATGTTTCGGTGCACGAATCCGGTGCCTACACCGGCGAGGTCAGCGCGGCCATGCTGGCCAAGCTGGGGTGCCGGTTCGCGGTGGTCGGGCATTCCGAGCGCCGGCAGTACCACAACGAGGACGACGCCACGGTGCTTGCCAAGGCGAAGCAGGCGCTGAAGCACGGGATCACCCCGATCGTCTGCATCGGTGAGGGCCTCAACGTCCGTGAGGCGGGCACCCATGTCGAGTACAACCTTGAACAGTTGCGGGGCTCGCTGAAGGGCTTGAAGCCCGAGGAGATCGCGAAGGTCGTCATCGCCTACGAACCCGTGTGGGCGATCGGCACCGGAAAGGTCGCCACCCCGGACGACGCGCAGCAGGTGTGCGGCGCCATCCGTGGCGAGCTCGGCCGGCTGGCCGGAGGCGAGGTCGCCGAGACCGTGCGGGTGCTCTACGGCGGTTCGGTGAACGCCAAGAATGTCGGTGAGCTGAGCAAGCAGACCGATATCGACGGTGCACTGGTGGGCGGAGCGTCGCTCAAGGGCGACGAGTTCGCCACGCTGTCCGCAATTGCCGCGGGTGGTCCGCTGCCCTGAGCAGCTGAAGAATTCGAGGCCCGCCGGATACCGACCCGGCGGGCCTCGGTGTTTGCGGTGGTCCGGGTGCCCAGAAGGCGAACAGGGCCGCGGCAACGAGACTGATGACCGCGAGGACGAACACCGTCTGGTGCAAGCCGTCGAGGAAGGCGGCCCGGGCGAGGTCGAGCAGTGGTTGCGCTTGCGGGCCGGCCTGCTCGGCGAGCTGGGTGGTGGCGGCGAGAGAGTGCGCGACGGGTTCACGAGCCGGTGCGGGCAGCTGCGGGAGGCTGGGGGCGATACCGGTGCGGTAGCCGGTGGCCAGGACGGTGCCGGCCACGGCGATACCGATGGCCGCGCCGATCTCGCGAGCGGCGTCGTTGACCGCGGCGGCGACGCTGTGCATATCGAGATCGGCGTCGGTCATGATCGCGGTGGTGGCCGGTGCCGCGGCCAGGCCGATTCCGATGCCCACGATGGACAACGGGATCAGTACACCGGGATAACCGGCTTCGGCTGTCAGGCGGGTCAGGAGCAGCAGTCCGGTGGCGAGAACGATCAGGCCGGCGATCGTGGGCAGCCGAAGCCCGTAGCGGGCGGTGAGCCGGGAAGACAACAACGACAGTCCGACGACGGCAACCCCCATGGGCAGGACGGCGACGGCGGCGTGCAGGGGGCTGTATCCCAGGATCAGCTGCAGATACTGCACGACGATCATGAACAGTCCGAAGGTGACGAGGAACTGGACGGCCAGCGATGCGGCGCCACAGCCGAAGCCGCGCCGTGCGAACAGCCGCAAATCCAGCATGGGATACCGGACGCGGAGTTCGGCCAGGATGAACAGCTCGGTGGCGAGCGCGGCGCCCGCCAGACCGGCCAGGATGTAGGGATCACTCCATCCGCGGTCGGCGACCGAGATCAATGACCAGACCAGTAGCGCGATCGCGGTCACCCCGGTGAACGCGCCGAGTGGGTCCAGTCCGGTCGGCGCGGTACTGCGGGATTCGGCCAGGGTGAATCCCGCGGCGGCGAGCACTGCCGCGGCGGCAGCCATGCCGATGAAGATGGACTGCCACGACCACCACTGCAACAGCAGCCCGGAGCCGATCAGACCGAGCAGGCCGCCGGAGCCGGCGGCCCCGGCCCAGACCCCGACTGCCCGTGCCGAGGCCCCCGGCGGAAATGCGGTGGTGATCATGGACAGGGTGGACGGCATGACCAGTGCGGCACCGATACCGGCGAGCACGCGGGCGCCGATGATCCAGTCGACCGACGAAGTGACCGTGGGAATCATCGAGGCGGCCGCGAAGACGAGCAACCCGCTGACCAGCAGCCGGCGCCGGCCGTAGCGGTCGCCCAGGGCGCCGGCGGGCAGGACCAGGCAGGCCAGGGCAAGGGTGTAACCGTCGACGATCCAGGTCGCCTGGGTGTGGTCTGCGCCCGTGGCGATCGAGATCTGCGCCAACGAGGTGTACAGGGCGGCCATCGACGCGATCACCAAGGTGACGGCGAGGCAGGACACGACAAGTGTCCGGCGTTGCGTCCACGACCAGCCACCGACAGGGCGATCCAGCAATTCGGTGGTCGACATCCGATCTCCGTTCGCAATCCGAAGCGCCGCCGGTTTTCGGATACCGGGTGGTAGCCGAAAGCCGGCAGTACGCCGCGCCGAGTAACGGCGGCCCGGCCCGGCGTCCATCGGTCACCGGCGCCGCACCCCGCCTCCACAGTTCTCCCCGGGTAGCGCCCGGACAAGATCTGCGACTGAAGTCGATACACATCGGACAGTCGTTTCGCCCCTTGTTGTCTCAGCACATGCTCGTGAACTGGGCGATATCGGATCCTTCGACGGCATGAATGTCTCATACTGAAGCGATGGCGCGAGACTGGCTACTCGGCGCAGACCGCCACGACACCGCGGCCGACCACATCTACGCCGCGGCCGCGGATCTGATCACGCGGCGCGGTTTCGACGGTCTCGACGTCGATACGGTGGCACGGCACGCGCACTGCTCGCGCGCCACCGTCTACCGCCATACCGGTGGTGTGATCCATCTCCGTGAGACCGTCCTCGCGCGCGCGGCGAACCGTATCGCCGGTGAAGTCGAGCACGCGCTCGGTGACCTCACCGGCCCCGAACGCGTGTACGCGGCCCTCACCGTCACGCTGCGTGAGGTACGTTCCGATCCGATCGTTATCGCGTTCCTCGCCTCGCAGCACGGACCCCGGTCGGTGGTGACCTTCGCCGAATCGCCGGCCCTGCTCGGGATCGTTTCCGAAATGCTGGGCACGCGCCCGGACGACCCGCTCACCGGCGTCTGGTTCATCCGGTCGGTGTTGTCGCTGCTGCTGTGGCCGGCCGACGCCGAATCGGAATCGCAGCTGCTGCAACGCTTTCTCATCCCGGCCCTCTACCGGTGGGAAGATCCGGGCGACACCGGATACCCGGCCGCGCCGCGCGCCCGGTGAGTTCGCCAGGGTGTTCCGGGATGGTGCGACGGGCCCATCGACGGGCGGTTCCGCCCGCTTACCGCAGACCCGGGTGCGGGTCCGGAATACTGCGGTGCTGGACGCGAACAGCCCGCAATTCCGAGCGAAAGGACCAGTGCGTGCGATATATCGTCGAAACCGTGGGTGCCTTCGCCGTCGGCGCCGCGATCACCCTGACCGTTCCGCTCGGCGCCCACGCGGCGTCGGGGGAATTCGTCTACCGCTCACAGCTCGGGGGCCCGGCCGTGCTCGACGATCTCGACCCCGACCGTTGCTACAACACACCGGGCGCGGCCGGAGTTCTCGCCAACGACACCGATATGCACGTGGCAGCGTTTCCCGGGCCCAACTGCGAAGGTGTGCCCATGGACGCCGAAACCCGGGCATTCGAGAGCGTGGTGTTCAGCCCGTAGCCCGCGACCGGATCGCGGCCGCCGTTACGGAGGTGCGAACCCGGTCGTGTGCGAGCCGTTCCGGCAGTCGGCCTACCGGGCGCGTAGCACAAGACCGTGGCCGTTGGCGTTGCGCAGGGTGAGGGTATCGGCATCGACGGTGGCCTGTGCCGTGCCGTCCAGGGCGGCGAGTACCGCGCGTTCCACCTCCATGACCTCGGGCGTGCACATCATCCGGGTGGTGGCCGCGGTGAACGCGATATCGGCGCCGGCCGGGGTTTCGGTGATCTCGGCGCGGCCCGTCAGCCGGTTGCAGCCGGCGAACCCGGTGAGCCCGCCGTCCTCGGCGATGGTGAGGTGGGGCCGCACTTCGTCGATCGTGCGCGACGATACGCGGGCCTGCGGGGTGAGCAGCGTGGTGACGCCCCATTCGGTACCGCGGATCGGCCGGTCCGGTTGCACCACTTTCTTATCCGTGAGGACCACCGTCGACTTCTTGCCGACCAGCGTCAGCCGGTCGCGGTCGAGCTCCCACGTCGGCTCGCCGCGCAGCAGTTCGCCCACCCAGGTATCGGATCCGGCGCGTTCACCGGGACAGGCGGCGAGGGTGCTCGCGAGTTCGGAAACGTGCAGCACGTGATCGTGGAGATCCACGGCGCCGCTGTGTTTGTTGCAGCCGGCGTCGGCGGTGATCCGGCCGTCGGCGAAAACCAGGGTGAGCGGTCCACCGCCCGGGATCGCCGTGCCGGTGACCTCGGTGGAGATATAGGTGTGGCCCATCGGCGTCGCCTCGGGGGCCGCGGGCTCCGGCTCCTCATCGTTCGAGCAGGCCGTGGCGGCCAGCAGGATCAGCGCGAGGGCCGCACCGAATCGGAGCAGTCGTCCGGGCATGCCGCCGATGCTACCCGGCGAGCGTGCGAAATCCCGGCCAGAGCACGCGGCTATGCTGTCCCGAGTGACTACAGCCGCGCCGAAACCAGTTTCCACATGGGCGCCGCTGCGATCCCCGGTCTACCGGGCGCTCTGGATCGCCCAGCTGGTCTCCAATCTCGGCACCTGGATGCAGATGGTGGGCGCCCAGTGGGTGCTGGTCGACGAACCCAATGCGGCGGCGCTGGTGTCGTTCGTCCAGACCGCGACGACGTTGCCGGTGATGATCCTGTCGATACCGTCCGGGGTGCTCGCGGATCTACTGGACCGCCGGCGCCTGCTGCTCGGCGCGCAGTCCACCATGGCGGTGCTGGCGGCGGTCCTGGCGATCGCGACCGCCACCGGCCACACCACGCCCTCGGTGTTGCTCATCCTGTTGTTCCTGCTCGGCTGCGGTCAGGCGGTGGTCGCTCCCTCGTGGCAGGCGATCCAGCCCGAACTGGTCCCACGCGACCAGATTCCGTCCGCGGCGGCGCTGGGCAGTATGAATATGAATATCGGGCGGGCAGTGGGCCCGGCGGTCGCGGGCGTGCTGGTCGCGCTGTCCGGGCCGGCGCTGGTGTTCACCCTGAACGCCTTCTCCTTCTGCGCGATCGTCGGGGCGCTGCTGATGTGGCGGCGGCCGAAGGTGGCGCGCGAATTTCCCACCGAACGCCCGCTGGCGGCGCTGCAGGCCGGGACCCGGTTCATCAAATCGGCACCGGCCATCCGGCGGGTGCTGCTGCGCACCGCGCTGTTCGTCGCCCCCGGTAGCGCGTTGTGGGCGCTGCTACCGGTGATCGCGCGCGATCAGCTGGGCCTGGGATCCTCCGGTTACGGCGTGATGCTCGGCGCGCTCGGAGTGGGGGCGGTGCTCGGCGCGGTGAGCCTGGCGCGGGTGCGGGCCCTGCTCACCCCCACCCAGCAGGTCGCCGTCGCCGCGCTGATGTTCGGTGTGGCCTGCGTCGGAACCGCGCTGCTGCGGGTCGAGGCGCTGGTGCTGATCCTGCTGGTATTCGCCGGTGCGGCCTGGCTGCTCACCCTCTCGACCATGAACGCCACCATGCAGCTGCTGCTCCCCGGATGGGTGCGGGCGCGTGGACTGTCGGTGTACATGCTGGTCTTCATGGCCGGTCAGGCGATCGGTTCGGTGGCGTGGGGTCTGGTCGCCGGCGCCTACGGTGCGGTCACCGCCCTGCTGATCGCCGGTGCGCTGCTCGGGTTGGCCGCGCTCAGCACCGTGTGGCTGCCCATGCGCCAGTTCGCTGCGGGTTTCGATCTGACGCCGCAGGCGTACTGGCCCGAACCGCAGCTGGTGGTGGAACCGGAGCCGGACGACGGCCCGGTGCTGGTGCTCAAGGACTACGACGTACCGGCGGACCGGGTCCCCGAATTCCTCGACGCCATGAGTTACGTGGGCCGGTCCCGGCAGCGCACCGGTGCCATGGAATGGCGGCTGTACCGCGATGTCGGCGCCGAGGACCGCTACGTCGAGGCCTTCGTGGTGCGCTCCTGGTCGGAGCATATGCAGCAGCACAAGGTGCGGCTGACCGCCCAGGACCTGATGCGCGAACGCGCGGTCGCGGAATTCGCCCACGACGAGACGCTCACCCACCTGGTGTCGGTCGGACCGCGCGCATAGATACACTGTCCGGCATGCGGATGTTCCTGGATATCCTCCTGATCGTCACCAGCCTGCTGCTGGTGCTGATGGTGCTGCTGCACCGCGCCAAGGGCGGAGGTCTGTCCAGCCTGTTCGGCGGTGGGACGCAGTCGGCGCTGTCCGGATCGACCGTTGCGGAGAAGAACCTCAACCGCATCACCATCTTCACCGGGCTGATCTGGTTCATCGCGATTCTGGGGATCGGCCTGGAGATCAAGTTCGCCTGATCGTCAGTCGGTCCGGGGTATCCGCCCGTCGATATCGGTGAATCCGTAGTCTTCGGCCAGATCGGCGACTTTCCAGGCCTTACCCGCTCGCTTCTTGCGGTCGGTGTCGGCGGCCAGCGCCACCACCGCGCGGCCCGCGAATCGGGGCGTTTCGGCCTCGTCCAGGTCGAAGCTGCCCTCACCGGGCAAGGTCACGACGCGTTTACCCGTGTCATCGGCGGGCACCAGTTGCAGTAGTTCGGTGGCCACCAGACCGGGCCAGATCGAGACGGCGGTGACCTCGGTATCGGCGAGGTCGCGGGCGAAATCGGCGGTCATCCGGTCCAATGCCGTTTTCGCGACCCCGTAGACGGCGTTGTGCATGGCGCGCTGCGCGCCGGGCGAGGATACGTTCACGAGGAGACCGCTCGCTTTCAGCAGCAACGGTGCCGCGTACACAGCCGCGACGTAATGGGAACGCACCCCGATCCGGAACGTCTCGTCCCAGGCTTTCGGGGGGACATCCCAGAATTTGCGGCCCAGCCAGCGGGCGGCGGCGGGGGAGTTGTAGACGTTGTTGACCAGGACATCGAGCCGGTCGTGTTCGGTGCCGATGCGCTCGAACAGGGCCGCTGTGGCCTCGTCGTCGCCGTGATCACAGACGACGGGTACGCCGGTCCCGCCCAGTTCGTCGATCTGCGCGGCCGTTTCGTGCACCGTGCCCGGAAGCTTGCCGGGCTGCTGCGATCGCCCGGTGACGTATACGGTCGCGCCGGCCGCGCCGAGTTCCAGCGCGATACCTTTGCCGATACCGCGACTCGCACCGGTGACCACGGCGATCCGGTTTTTCAGGGGATGTGGTGTTCCGCTCACAGTCCCGGGACGTTACCGTGAAACTGTAACGCGTTCTAGTATTCGGGAGGTTCCGTGACGCCGATACACCGGTCCATCGATACCGGAGGTGTGCGGATGCACATCACCGAACAGGGGCAGGGCGATCCGGTGATCTTCTGCCACGGATTCCCGCACACCGGGTACGTCTGGCACCGGCAGCTCGCCGCCCTGTCGGCGGCCGGATACCGCGCGATCGCTCCCGATCTGCGCGGCGCCGGGCGCACCGACGCACCCGCGGCCGTCGAGGAGTACACCAACCGGGCCGTGATCGGTGATCTGCTGGCGTTGCTCGACGATATCGGCGCCGAACGAGCGGTGTTCGTGGGTGTCGACTTCGGTGCTGCCCTGCTGTGGGAACTCGGCATGCGGGCACCGGAACGGGTGCGCGGCCTGATGGTTCTGAACAATCCGTTCGCGCCGCGCTCGCCGAAACCGCCCGGGTATTACTGGGCGAAAATGGCCGAACGGCACTTCCTGCATATGCAGTACTTTCAGGAGCCCGGCGTCGCCGACGCCCATCTCGCCGAGCAGCCGCGCGAATTCCTGTCCCGCGTGTACTACGCGCTGAGCGGGGATTACCACTACCTCGATGTCTGGCAGAACCCGCCGGGTATGCGCTATATCGATGCGCTGCCGCAGGCCCCGCAATTACCGTGGCCGTGGCTTCCCGAAGCGGAATTCGACGTCCTGGCCACGGAATTCGAACGCACCGGTTTCACCGGCGGGCTGAACTGGTACCGCGCCCTCGACCGCAACTGGGAGCTGACCGCCGAATACGCGCAGGCCGCCCCCGCCGCGCCGGTGTATTTCGTCTACGGGGAGAACGATCCGGATATGGAGGGGTTCAGCGGCCGCGATCCGCTCGACACCATGCGTGCGACGCTCCCGGACCTGCGGGCGGTCCGGCGCATCCCCGGAGCCGGTCATCTGGTCCAGCTGGAAGCCACCGATGCGGTGAATACTTTCCTGCTCGACAGCCTCCGCGACCTGGGGTCCTGAGGTTCCGCCGGACCCGGTGCGAACGGCGCGTCCACGGCCGCCGGGAAACCGCTCGTCCGCACGCTGTGGGTGCTCCGTAACCTGGCCGGTATGACTGTCCGCGGTGTGCTGTTCGATTTCTCCGGTACCCTCTTCCGATTCGAGCCGGAACTGGACGGGCTGGTCGGACACGACGGAGAAGCTCTCGACGGTGAAGCCCAGGCCGAGGTGGTGCGGCGGATGACGGCACCGGTCGGGCGGCCGGGCGGTCTCCCGGAGCGGCTGCGCGACGAATGGGGACGACGGGACCTGGACCCGCCGCTGCATCGCGAACTGTATCTGGCGGTGCTGCGGGGGTCCGGGGTCGGTAATCCGGAATATCTGTACGAACAACTGCTGTCGGCGGAGGCCTGGCGGCCGTTCCCGGATACGGAGGCCGCCCTGACCGCGGTGGCAGGGGCCGGGATTCCGATCGCCGTGGTCAGCAATATCGCCTGGGATATCCGGCCGGTGTTCAAACGTGCCGGGGTGGCCGAACAGGTCACCGAATTCGTTCTGTCGTATGCCGAGGGGGCGGTGAAACCCGACCCGCGGCTCTTCGATATCGCCTGTCGCCGTATCGGTATCGCCCCCGGTGAGGTACTGATGATCGGTGACAGCTCCGAGGCGGACGGTGCCGCCGCCGAACTGGGCTGTGCGGTCACCCTGGTGGAGCCCGGCCCCGTCGACCAGCGGCCGTGCGCCCTGGTGGATGCGCTCGCCGAGTACGGGATCCGCTGAGGCCCAGCGGTTTCGGCCGAAGTGTTCGACGAACCGGTGACCTGCGCAGGCCCGGGCCCGGGGCGCCTCGGTGGCGGGCTCAGCCGGTCCGCGTGGCAGTCGCCGCGAGCGTGGTGTACGGCATGGTGAAACCGCCGCCGATCTCGTCGATGGCGGCGCCGACACTGTCGAGCACGATAGCCAGCTGGTCCGGTGTGAGCCGGGTGAGTGGGCCGGTGGTGGGCAGATGGTCGAGCCACTGGTCCCGGGTGTAGGACTGCTCCCAGTCGAAACGCCACTGCTCGGGTTCGTCGAATCGGCCCGCCCGGCGGATACCGTCGGCGGCCGCGGCGAACATCTCCCGGTAGGTTTCGAGCGCGGATTTCGCGTCCGCGGCCGCACGGGTGAAGGGGGAATCGGGTGCGACCTTCGCGAAGGCCGCGGCCAGTGCCCGGGTGACTTCGGCGGGGGCGTCGAAAGCATGTCCGAACACGGCTATCCGGCCGCCCGGGCGCAGGACCTGCGCGGCCTTCGCGGGTCCGGCGACCGGGTCTACCCAGTGCCAGGCCTGGCCGGCGACGACCGCATCGAAGGTGCGGCCGGCCGGATCCCAGGCTTCGAACGTGCAGGTTTCGACCTCGACCCCGGTGCCGCGGGCGAATTCGGCCATCCGATCGTCCGGGTCGATACCGAGCACCGTGCAACCGGCCTCCTGGAATTGCCGGGCTTCGATACCGGTGCCGCATCCGATATCGAGAACATCGCGGCCGGGGCTGGTGGCGATGATCCGGGCGATCAGCGCGTCGGGGTAGAGAGGGCGGGCCCGGTCGTAGCGTTGTGGATCGACGCCGAACGATTCGGCGACCTCGCGGTGCCGGTGCGGCTCGGGCTGAGGAGACGAAGCGGAGTCACGCGGTAGAGTGGGCATGCGCCCACATTAATGGGCAAGTGCCCACTAGGCAATCGGTGGGCCGGAAACAGGCGAAGGGACGGACTCGGTGCCGACCGGTGTACATATCCGAGACGCGCGTCAGCAGTTGTTCGACGCGGCCGAACGAATCCTGCTGCGGGACGGGGTGAGCGCGCTGACCAGTCGCGCCGTCACCACCGAAGCCGGCGTGGCGAAAGGTGTCCTGCACCGGTATTTCGCCGATTTCGACGCGTTTCTCGCCGAGCTCGTCGAAGACCGGCTCGCCCGGCTCGCGGACCAGGCGGTGGCCCTGCGTGGGTCCACCGGCACCGGGACCGTCACGGGCAATCTCACCGAGGCCCTGCTCGAACTTTTCGACCCGGTCGCGGTGGCGATCGTCGCCCTGATCGTCGCCCGGGACGAATTGCGCGCGCGACTGCGCCGGAACCGGACGACACCCGGCCTGCCCGTCCTCACCGAGGCCGGCACCATGATCGCCGACTACCTGGCCGAGGAACGCGCGCAGGGCCGTATCGCGGCCGATGCGGATACCGAAACGCTGGCGCTGTCGCTGATCGGTGCCGGACATCTGCTGTTCGCGGGAACCCCGGCACCTCCGGATACCGCGGCGGTCGGCCGGATCGTGGACACACTTATGGCCGATGCCGTACAGCGGCGGCTCCTCTGAGCTGATTCAGCGAACCGATATCCGGCAAACGCGCCGCTCGGCGAGTGGTTGTTCGCAGCGATATGCGGCACTGGGCTGCTGCTCGGCGCACGGTTCGACGGTCCCGGCCCCGGTCGGTGCGGTCTGTCACACCGCAATCAAAGTTGCGTCAACGCCGGCTCGGTTTCCGGGCCCGCCGTCCGACACTCGCCTTCGTGACTGTTTTCTCGCCCCCTGCCGAGCCTGTCCCCGGCCCGCCGCCCCGGGCTGCCGCACAGGGTCTGACCGTGCCCACCGGCTTGGCGGGGCTTTCGCTCGACGCGATGGCATCGGTGTCCTACGGTCCGGAAGCGATCGTCCTGGTGCTCGCCACGGCCGGAGCCGTGGGGCTCGGGATGACCCTGCCGGTCACCCTGGCCATCGCGGCGCTGCTCACGGTGCTGATCGCCTCCTACCGGCAGGTGATCAAGGCTTTCCCCGACGGTGGCGGTGCGTACGCGGTGGCGAAACGGTACTTCGGCGCCCGCACCGGACTGGTCGCGGCGGCCTCGCTCATCGTCGACTACATCCTCAATGTCGCGGTCTCGGTCGCCGCCGGTGTAGCCGCCCTGACCTCCGCGTTTCCTGGGTTACACGGGGCGACGGTGGAGATCTGCGTCGCCGTCGCCGTCGGTATCACCGTGCTGAACCTGTTCGGGATCGTGCACAGCGCCCGGGCTTTCATGCTGCCCACCATCGTGTTCGTGACCGGGATCTTCGCGGTGATCATCGGCGGTCTGCTGCGCGCGGAACCGGCCGTTGCCCCGGCGGCCGGGTTCGGGATGGGGGATATGCAAACAGTGGGTGTCCTGTTGTTGCTGAAGGCATTCTCCAGTGGGTGCGCCGCGCTCACCGGTGTGGAGGCGATCGCGAACGCGGTGCCGAGCTTCGCGCAGCCGCGGATACGCCGCGCCCAACGCGCCGAGGTCGCGCTGGGTGTACTCCTGGGCGCCATGCTGCTGGGCCTGGCCGTGCTGATCGAGAAATTCGAAGTGGGCCCCACCGCGGACGCCACGGTCCTCGCCCAGCTCACCGCCGCCTCGCTCGGCGACGGAACCGCCTACTACATCGTGCAATTCGCCACCATCGTGCTGCTCGCACTGGCCGCGAACACCTCCTACGGCGGACTGCCGACACTGACCAGAATCCTCGCCGATGACAACTGCCTCCCGCACCGCTTCGCCGTCGCCTCACCCCGCCGGGTCTACCGGTACGGAGTGGTACTGCTCGGGCTCTGCGCCGTGATCCTGCTGATCGCTTCCGGCGGCGAGATGAACGCCCTGGTCCCGTTGTTCGCGATCGGCGTTTTCGTCGGATTCACCATTGCGCAGGCGGGGATGGTGCGCCACTGGTGGCAGCACCGCAGCGGTAGCTGGCGGGCCCGGCTTGCACTGAACGGGTTCGGGGCAGTGCTCACCGCCGCGGCCGCCGTCGTCACCACGGCGATGAAGTTCACCGAGGGGGCGTGGCTCATCGTTGTGATACTGCCGTTGCTCGTCGTCGCCATGCAGCGGGTACGCGCCGCCTACGGGCGGATCGGGAAATGCCGCGGAGCGAATACCGTGCCGACGCTCCCTCGGCGCGGCGAACCGGTGGTCGTCGTCCCCATCTCGGAGGTATCCGAACTCGGCCGCGAAGCCCTGTCTGCCGCACTGTCCCTCGGCGACGATGTGGTCGCGGTCCATGTCCGCCTGCCCGATTCGGATCCCCGGCTGTTCACCGAGAAATGGAACAACTGGCATCCCGGCGTCCCGCTGGTACTCCTCGACGACGACGCTACAGTAGGACAACCCGTCGCCCGGTTCATCCGGGAAAACTTCGCCGAACGCACCACGATCGTCGTCATCGCCGAAATCGACCCGCCCACCGGCTGGAACCATATCCTGCCCAGCCATCGCAGCGAGGAACTGGAACGCCAGCTGCGCCGCATCCCCGGCACACTGATCACCCGCCTCCATCTCCAGACTCGACCCGCTGGCAGCCTCCGTTGTCCGGGCGTCGGCGCGGGGCGTGCGACGATGCGGGCGTGACCGATTTCGCGACGCCGCAGGAGCTTGCCCGCCGTACGTCCGCCGCTGTCGATGCCGCGGTGGGCGCTGCCCGCGATCTGGGGCTCGTCGTGACAGACGCCGCTGTGCTGCACGATATGTTCTCGGTGGTGGTGCATCTCGGGCCCGCGCCAGTGGTGGCGCGGGTCCCCACTGTGTTGTCGCCGGCCCAGATGGCGTTGCTGGAGAGGCGTCAGCAGGCGGAACTGGAGGTGACGGCTTGGCTTGGCGGGCAGGGTGTTCCGGTGATCGCCCCGAGTGCGGCCATACCGCGAGAACCTGTCCGGCGGGACGGATTCTCGATAACTTTCTGGCAGTACGTAGAAGAAGACCGGGGTGCACCGCCCGACTATGCGGCGAACTGCGATCTCGTCGCCGATCTGCACGCCGCGCTGCGGGCGTACCCGGGGTCACTGCCGTTCCTGTCGGCGGCGGAACCGGATTTCGTCACCGAAAGTCTCACGGTACTCGGCGAATACCCGGATCTGCTCGACGCCGCCGATCTGGATCGGGCTCGCCGCGAGTGGCGTGTTCTCGCCCCGCTCGTCCGGTCCCGGCAGCGCTTCGAGGATTTCTTTCCCGGGATCGGCCTGCAACCCGTGCACGGGGACTCGCCGCCGGCCAACATCTTCTCCGGTGTGAACGGACACCTGTTCGCCGACTTCGAACTCGTCACGCTGGGTCCGGTCGAATGGGACTTGGCGGGTCTCGGGCCCGAACTCGAGGCCGCCTACGATAACGGTGCCCGGCGTAACGGTATCCGCTCGTTGGACGCCGGTGTTCTGCGTTTCGTGAACGCCGTGGGCATGCTGCGGGTGGTCGCCTGCCTGGCCCTCGTACCGCAGCAGCCGGTCCTGCACGACTATCTGACGCCCGCTCTCGCACAGTGGCGTGAGTCGCCGTTCGCCGGTGGAATCGCCGGATAGCCCGGCCCCGTGCTCACAGCAGACTCCCAGCCGATTCGCAGCCGGCGGTGAGTTTGCGACCCCTATCCGGTTCTAGCGTGTGAAGTGCTCGTTCCGTTGTTCCCGGCGGGCCGGGGTTGCGAAGGAGACTGCGGATGAACGAAGAGGTCGAGGTGAGCCGGCGCCGAGTGAGCCGGCGGCGGGCGCTCGCCCTGGGCGGAACCCTCAGCGTCGGGGCGTTGCTGGCCGCCGCGTGCGGCGACGACCGGACGGGTGGCGGTTCAGCAGCGCCGACCACGGCGGCGCCCGGCGATGCGGTCGAGAATTTGCTCGCCACGGCGCCGACGTGCGTGATGACCTCGGCAGCGATCGTCGGACCGTACTGGTTCGATGTCGACGATATTCGTGACGATATCCGCGAGGACCGCCCCGGGACACAGCTGAACCTGGCACTGCGGGTCCACGATGTCTCGGAATGTTCCGCCGGCGGCGCGGCGAAGCCGGTGCCGAACGCGGTGGTCGAACTCTGGCACTGTGACGCCGGCGGTGTCTACTCCGGTTTCGAGCAGGGTTCCCTGGCGGCCGGTTCCGGGCCGGGCGATGCGCCGCCGCCGGGTGGACCACCGGTAGGCGGGCCGGGAGGCGAGCCGCCGGAGGGCGGACCGGGAGGCGGGCCACCGCCGGGTATGCCGCCGGGCGCGGGCAATGATGTGGAAGGAACCGGTTCGGGTGGTTCCTCCGACGGCTCCTACAGCTCCGGCGATGCGGAATCGGCGACCACCGACGACGGCACCTACCTGCGCGGTGCGCAGCCCACCGATGCCGCCGGTATCGCGTACTTCACCACGATCTTCCCGGGCTGGTACATCGGCCGGACCACTCATATCCACGTGAAGGTGCATATCGACAAGAAAACGGTGCTGACCACCCAGCTCTACTTCGACGACGACACCAAGAAAGCGGTGTACGCGACCGCGCCGTACACCGATCATGCGGGCTGGCAGGAGAACACTCAGAACTCGGACGATTTCATCTTCGATGAGTCCGGAATGTTCGCCATTGCGCGGCAGGGCGACGGGTATCTGGCGGCGATCAACCTCGGCATAGATATCTGACGTCGGCGCGGCCGGGCGGGCCGGGATTCACCCGGGCCGGTGATGGCCGGTGCCGGCGAGCAACCGGCGGGCGGCAGCTTCGATATCGGTTTCGCTCAGCAAGACCGACGCGGCGGCCGGCCCGAGGGGAACGAAGCTGTCCGCGCTGGTCACCCGGGCCTGCGCCCCGGTGAACCCGCCGTCCACCAATGCCGCGCACACCGATTCGCTGATACCGCCACTGCGCCGGGTCTCGTCGGCGACGAGAACGCGACCGGTCGCTTCGGCATGCCGCAGCAGATCGTCGTAGGGGAGCGGTGACAGCCAGCGGAGGTCGAGAACACGGGCGGTGATACCGTCCTGCGCCAGCCGGCGGGCCACCCGCAGGCTCATGGGGACGGAATTGGCGCAGGCGACGATCGTCAGATCGGTCCCTTCGCCGTACACGCGGGCCCGCCCGATCGGCACATGAGCGCCGGTGACAGGTGCCGCCCATCGGTCGTCACCCGCTTCATACAGATCGCGGGTGTGATACAGCGCGATGGGTTCGAGCAGTACACAGACCCGCCCGTCCACCCGTGCCGCCGAAACACAGGTGCGGAGTACGGCCGCCGCATCGTCGGGACGAGACGGCGAAGCCACCACGAGCCCGGGGATATCGCGGAGCGCGGCCACGGAATTGTCGTTGTGGAAATGCCCGCCGAAACCGCGCTGGTAGCCGTAGCCGGCGATGCGTACCACCATCGGATTGCGGTAGCAGCCGGCCGAGAAGAACGGCAGGGTGGCCGCCTCGCCCCGCAACTGGTCCAGGGCGTTGTGCACGTAGGCGAGGTATTGGATTTCCGGGATCGGGACGAACCCCGCGAGTCCGGCGCCGAGTGCGGTCCCGAGAATGCTCTGTTCGTCGAGCAATGTATCGAACACCCGGCGCGCGCCGAATTTCTTACGGAGTCCTTTGGTGACTCCGTAGACACCGCCCTTGCGCGCGACGTCCTCGCCGAAAACCAGGACATCGCGATCGCGCGCGAGTAATTCGGCAAGGGTCTGGTTGAGTGCCTGGGCCAGCGTCACCGGGTGCTGTGGCGGACCGGAACGCAGGACGTCGGTGCGCACCGCGTCCGGGCGGGACGGCGCCAACGGTGCGATCACCTGGTCCGCCGAGCCGAGTTTCGGTTCCCGGCACACGTCTTCGGCCGTGGCGGCCACCTGCGCGGCCAAGCGGTCGTAGTGATCGAGGATCTCCCGCGGAGTCCGGATTCCCGCAGTGATCAGTAGTCGAGCGGTGGCGGTCACCGGGTCGCGGGCCAGATCGGCGGCGATCGCGGCGCTGTCGCGGTAGGCGGATTCCACATCGGACCCGGCATGCCCGAACAACCGCACCGTACGCAGGCGCAGGAACGCCGGCCGCCGTTGTGCGCGCACCCATTCCACGGCGGCGGACGCGGCGGTGACCGCGTCGAGCAGATCGCATCCGTCCGCACTGAAATAGCGCAGGCCCGGCCGATGACCGTAGGCGTGCCCGATCCACTCCGGCGGCGTGGGGACGCTGATCCCGATCCCGTTGTCCTCGCAGACGAACAATACCGGAACCGGCACACCGAGATGGGCCGTATACACCGCGGTGTTGATCGCCCCGGTGGCGGTCGAGTGATTTGCCGAGGCATCGCCGAACCCGCACAGCACCACCGCATCCCGTGGCCAAGGGCAGTCGAGGCCGAGCCGGGCGGCGCGGTCGATCGCGAACGCCAGCCCCACCGCGCGCGGTAGCTGGGAAGCGATCGTCGAGGTCTGCGGGATGATATGGGCCGCCGCGCTGCCGAACACCTTGTGCCGGCCGCCGGAAATGGGGTCCGTGGCCGCGGCGACCACCCCGAGCAGCAGATCCCGTACCGGGTCTGCACCGCCTGCCCGGCGCACCCGCTCGACGAACAGTGCACCGGAACGGTAGTGCGGCAGGACTGGATCGGTGACCCGGCTCGCGGCGGCCAACGCGACATTGCCCTCGTGCCCCGACGATCCGATGCTGTAGAAGCCCTGCCCGCTCGCCCCCAACCGCCGGGCCGCAAGATCGGCCTGCCTGCTCAGCACCTGCGCGGTGAACAGGCCGAGGCAGCGCGCACCGGTGATCCCGGGCGCAAGTTCGTGACCGGGTGAAGTCGCTGCAGGACGCAGCCCCGCGATCTCCGCGCGGAACCGCTGTTCGGCCTCGTCGATATTCACCGGACCCTCACCGTTACGAGCCTAGAGCGCGGACCGGAGGCTCGAGGTGTGCAGACACGGCAAGTCGCGGCGCACCGCAGCGTCACTCCGGATCAGTACATAAAGAGGGTGATTAGACGTTGTACAACAGACGGGTCATACGACACCTTTTGAGCAGTTGCCGATCTCGGTCGACCTGCGCGTTTACGCGCCGGAACCCGTCGGTCATGCCCGACGATCTACGTGCCCGTGGCCCGTGTGTCAGGGGGTGTGTCAGAGCGCTGTCAGGCCGGTATCAGCCGGTCCAGCGACTGTATTGACATGAGCAACGCAGCGACCAGCAACAACTCGACCGAATCGACGTGGACCGGCATGGTGCCGGTCGAGGACACCGCGCTGTCGGTGACCGACACCGGCGGCTCGGGCCGGCCGGTGGTCTACCTCAACGGCGCCTACGCCGACCGGTCGCACTGGAAGAAAGTGATCGCCGATCTGGGCCCCGGCTACCGGCACATCACCTTCGATGAGCGGGCCCGCGGTACATCGAAGCAATCCGCGGACTACTCCTTCGAGGCGTGCCTGCGCGATATCGATGCCGTGCTCGCGGCCAGGGGCGTGACGGAGCCGATCATCCTGGTGGGCTGGTCCTACGGCGGGGTGCTGAGCTGGCACTGGGCCGACCGCAACCCCGACCGCATGCTGGGAGTGGTGACCGTGGACGCCTTCCCGCACGGCCTGACCGGCGAAGAGGGCGCCGAGCGGATCCGCAAACTGTTCCACAAGATGCGGTTCCTGCTGCCGCTGGCACGCCCGTTCGGAATGGCCGCGCGGATGAGCGCCGCCCAGCATGCCGAGTCCAATATCGAACTCAACGAGATCGCCGCAGCCAGCGTTCCGGTGCTCGAACGCGCGACCCGCCCGGTGCGGTTCGTCCTGGCCACCGGAGATAGCCTAGGCAGCGAGAACGATGAGATGGAGGAGGGACGGAAAGTACTCGACCCGATCATCGCGCACAACCCGAACATCACGATCAGCGCGAAGGTCGCCAGTAACCACTCCAAGATCCTGCGCAAGGATTTCCCCGCGGTCGCCGGCGCTGTCCGCGAGACCGCATCGGTCTGAACCCCATCCCCCCACCTCGGCACACCTGCCGGCCTCGCCCCACGGAATTCTTCTCGGACTTCTGTGGGGTGGCCGGGCATTGCCCAACAACCGATGCATTCTTGGACACGAAAGGTGGTAATCATCGCTGCTCGGGATGATTACCACCTCGTTTCTGTCCAGGATCAACCTTTCGTGGACATGTGGAATAACTTCTCGGTGCCGCGTCGTCCACGGATACCTCGCCACGGCCGGCAGCGGGCGCACGGCGAGCTGCCGGATTCGTCGCCGCCGGTGTGCAGGAGGCGGCTATCGCCCGGTGTGGGTCCTCAGCGCCTGGCCGAGCCAGCTGAATACTGGATCCAGGTCCTCTACGGATGGCCAGCCGTTTATGGCAGCTACGAGCTGCCAATACCGCGCCACGCGGGAGTCGTTGGCCACCTCCAGTCGTTGCAGCATCCAATGCCGGAGGGCACTGTCGTCGGGTTTGCCAAACGTTTCGGCGTGGCGGGCGGTGAGGGTATCCACGATCGGCGCGGCCGCCGCTGATTCCGGGGAGATTCCCGCGGCGAGTGCGCGGCCGACTTCGTCGCGCACGGTTTCGGTGAGCGCATGATGCAGGCCGGTGGTATCGCCCTCGAGGCGTTGCGCGGCCTGGTATTCGGCCATCCGGCGCACTGCCGCGCGGAAGTCGCTGTCCTGGACGAGTTCGACCAATTCCTTCCATCCCTCGACCTGCTCGGTGCTGGGGCTTCGGGTAGGTCGGGCATGCTCGTGCGCAGCAGTTCGACCATTGCCGGATTGGCGTCGACGCCACCGAAGGTGTCGTCGACGAAGTCGTGGACGAAGCGGTGTCGCTCGGCCTGTGACAGGTTCACCAGTTTGTGCATCAGATCCATCTCCTCGGGGTCGGATTTCCGTTCTGCCACCGCCTGCAGTACTGCCCGGCGCAGCCGCAGACCTCGGATCTGGACATCGAGGGCGGACGCGTGCGCAGCGGCGACCTCCGCCCGCGAAGTCTCGCTGGCCAGGATGCGCCGCACAGTGGCCAGGTCTATATCGAGTTCGCGCAGTGTGCGGACCAGTTCCAGGCGGGACAAGGCAGCAATGTCGTAGAGCCGGTCGGGGTGTACGGGGACGGCGGAACGAGCCCCTTGTCGGAGTAGAACCGAATCGTTTTGACCGCAAGCCCCGTGCGTTCGGCCACGACCCCGATCGGAAACAGCATCTCGTCATCCATGACTCCGAGCATGAGGTCTCCTCCTGCAGGAGACTCGAGTCGCTGCCGAACCAGCGTGACATCGCCGGCTTCATGGAACTCGGTAACCATCCATCAACCGATGCATTCCTGGACACTGCCGGGGTGCGTCATCGCTGCTAAACGATGATTCAGGGGTCCTGAATGCCCGTGAAGCCCCCTTTGATGAACAGCCACTGCGACACTCCTGTGCAGGCGCAGCGCCAGTGGTTGCCGGACCGGAACGCAAGCGATTGTTCCGCCCCGATCCGATCGCCCCTTGGCCGCGTGGCCGTCAACACTTCCAGGGCCACCGGTTCGACGAACCGTCCACTCGGCTCGATCGTGAGCAGCTCCTCGCGGACGGCGTGTTCGAACGCCGTCCGCTGTTCGCCCAATGTTCGACGAAACGGTAGCGATGTCGAGTACAGGTATCCGATGGCCTGTTCGGTCGTCCACACACGCTCGAATTCGTAGACCCGCCGATCGACCCTGCAGAATTGCGATCGACCCAGAATCTCCTCGTGGGGCAAGTGTCCGGCGTCGTCCGCACGGCCTGATGGCGGCACAGGCGGCGTGAAGTCCGCGGGAAGAAACCGAGCTTGGACCCGTTCGATCGCTCGCTGCCAGTGGATGGCCGGCCGCACAAGGCAACTGTCGTTGGCGATCACCAATCCGCCACCGTCGTCGACCATGTCTTCCAGAAGTGCAAGCACGCGGCGGCGGTCCATCCAATGAAAGGACCTGCCCATCGTCACCAGACTGAAGCGCCCATACTCGCCCCCGAGATCTGCTGAGCTGCCCTGTGTCCAGGTCACGTTGGTGACGCCCGTGACGCGGGATTGCCGTGCGGCCTCTGCGAGCATCTCCGGGGCAGGGTCCACGCCGACAGCTTCGTCGACGTGCGCCGCCAGGGGGAGGGTCAGCTGGCCTGTACCGCAACCCAAGTCCAGGAGTCGGCCGGTCCCGTCGAGACGGAATCGCCGGATCAAGTCGGCGAAGAACACCTCCGGATAGCCGGGCCGATAGCGCGCATAGTGCCAGGCTGTTCCCGCGAACAAGCCGTCGATCGAATCGGCCACTCTCACCTCACTGCGCGCTCGTCACGGCGGCCACCGGATGTGACGTGCCGTCGATGACAACTACTACCAACTACGGCCCGACGGCATCTCGCGTTCGACGGTCCTGCCACTGGCAGGCGAGGGCGGCGAGGTGAGTCGACGTTCGAAAAGCACCACACCGTGTGCGTACCCGGCGAGATCTCGGCGTCCAACCTGGCCGAACCCGAGATCGAGGTAGTAGTCACACAGTCTGGCGTTGTTCTCGACGCAATCCAATCTGAGCACCGTTGCGCCAGCGGAAGCGGCGGCGCGAGAGGCCCAGTCGAGCATGACGCGACCGACACCCTGCCCAGCGTGCTGCCGATCGATGACCAGGGAATGCACATAGCCTGCACAGACACCGTCGTCACTCCAGACCGCCCGGTCGGTCCACACGAGCCGGAATGCACCGACAATCGGCCGATACCCGATTCGGCGGGCAACATAGTACTCACCCTCGGCGACCTCATCGTGGAACCGCGCTACCGGAATCTCCCGACGGGGCCACTGATCGATACCGTTGGAACAGAGCCAATCCTCGGCCGCATGCCGCAGCGCAATGATCTCGCCGACATCTTCCGCCCGAGCAACGCCGATATCCAGCATGAGACCCCTCCGCCCTTTCGGCGCGAAGCACCCAGGCGGTCGATGCTCGCTGCTCTCATGCTCCCCGGTGGTCAACCACCCGACGCCAGTCGCGATACAACGCCACGCTACCGACCAAGCGATAACCCAGCACCCTGCCCGATATGCCCTGTCCATCAATTGATGTTTTTCTGAACAGAGTGGCTGCACATCATCGCTGTTCAACGATGGTTATCTGCGGATACGCGTCCATGAATACCCCAATGATGAACACTCGATCCCAGCACCCGACAGGTGCCCCGGACGGCCGACGCTTCACCGCCCGGCATCGGACCCGACCATCGCGGCGGTGGCTACGCGAGGCGGGTTTCGGCGGTGGCGAGGCCGAAGATTTTGCGGCCGGCCGATTTCGCGACGATGACCACGACGGCCGACCGGGTATCCGGATCGATCGATTTGATCCGGACGGTGAACTCCACGGTTCCAGTGGAGGCGGCTCGAGGTTCCGGCAGGAATTGCCGAGAAAACAACGGATATAGGGCCTGGCCCCTCGTCGTCGGCACCCCAGGATCTGTTACCTCCGCGCCATGGCACGCGGCACCGTCACAGCTTCCCGGCACTGTCGCGACCACTACTCGTACCGTGGCCCGAGTTCGCGCACGATATCGGCGAACGCCCTGATCGCGTCGGTTTCCGCGGTGGTACGCCACACCAGCGCGTAGCTGAGCGGGAGCATATCGGGGACCGGTAACCAGCGCAGGTCCGGGCGATTCCAGTAGCGGGCCGCGTGCCTGGGCTGGACTGTGACGATATCTCCGGTCGCGGCGAGGTGAACCAGTTCTTCGGTATTGGCGACGACGCGGGTGCGTTCGATGTGTGCCTCCTTCCGGGCCTGTGCCGATATGAAACTGTTCACCCAATAATCCGGCGCCGATTCCGTGGTCGGGTGACAGAAATCCCGTAGCACGGTGGAGGAGGCCGACGCTTCGATGCTCAGTTCATGATCCGCTGCCACCCCGAGGACACGCCGCTCGACAGTGATCGTCGGCCCGATGGTCAAGTCCGGCTCCTCGATCGGCAGCCATGCGATCAAGATGTCGAGATCACCTCGGCGCAAACCGGCGAACGGATCGACGAAACGCGCGAACGACAACTGGACGTTCCACTGCGGATACCGGTCGCGGAAACGAACCCAGTATTTCTCGAGGTCATAGCCGCTGAGCATCAGCGAGCCCACCCGGAGCACCCCCGCTTTACCGGTCGCGGACAGGCGCGCCCGGCGCAGACTCGCCTCCAGGCCGGCGCGGACCGGAACGAGATCGTCACGCAGCTGCGCACCTACCGCGCTGAGCCGAACAGTGCGATTGTCCCGATCGAACAACCGCGCACCGATCGCACGCTCCTGCTTCTTGATCGCCTGGCTGACCCGTGCGACCGAGACATGCAACCGGGCGGCAGCGCGACCGAAGTGCAACTCCTCCGCCAGCGTCAGAAAGATCTCGATATCACGAATCTCCACGTCTACCTCGCATGTCAACACAGCGGTTAACGCAGCGTTGCACACTTCGCCGTTGTTTCTCCAGTTCCCCGAGCTGATCGTTGAGGTCGGACGACAGCTTCGCCATCGGCTGTCGAAGGATGGAAGGACAATGACAATGACAACTGCGGAGCAGGTGCGGGTCTCGCGGATGCCGAATCCGGTGCAGCTCGTCCCGGAGATGGGTCAGACCGCCGCCGCCTTGCGCAGCGTGACCGGTAACGGCACGATCGCACCGGCCACTGTCGGACTGGTACAGCTCCGCGCCGGGCAGATCGTCGGGAGTACTTATCTCGCCATCCTGCACACCGGCGCATTGCGCAAGCAGGGCGAGTCCGAGGAACGGATCGCCGCGGTGGCCACCTGGCCGACCTCGCCGTACTTCTCCGAGGCCGAGCGCGCCGCGCTGGCCTTGGTCGAAGCGGTGCTCCAGCCCTCGCCCGGGAGCGAACGCGTCACCGATGCCCTTTACGAGGAGGTTTCAGCCCACTACAGCGACCGGGAGATCGCCACGCTCGCCATGGTGATCGGTGAGGTGAACTTCTACGTCCCACTGGCGGTGATCGGAAAACCACTGCCCGGCGTATCACCGGCACGGCAGTGGACTCCGGCAACGCCTCGGTAGCGGTCGCGCGGCGGGCTTGACCTTCCACCCACCGCCAGTGCAGGTTTCGACTCCCTCGCTGCCGGCACAGCCTCGAGCATCGAGGTTGGCACAGCCCACGGCTGACGTGGTCCTGGCATATCCGCGCGTCCGGACCACCTCCGCCCCTACACGGCTTTTACTGTCCATAATTCGATGCATTCTTGGACAGCCGAGGAGGTAATCATCGCTGGTCAGCGATGATTACCTCAAGAGGTCCGTCCAACAACCACCTATTTGTGGACACTGTGCCGCTACGCCGTCGGGGACCGGCCGTCGATCTTGTAGGGTTCCGGCCAACAGCAGTTGGTTCGGGGGTTTGGATTGATGCGCATGAAGTTACGGCGATTCGGGACCGTATTGTCTGCTGTCCTGGCGGTCGTCACAAGTGGCGCGGGTGTGGCACATGCCGATCCAGGGCCGCCGGCCACAGCAGTGGCGCTCACGCTTCCAGCGCCCACTGGGTCATATCCGGTGGGCGTCACGGGAGTTCATCTGGTCGATTCAGGGCGCGCTGATCCATGGCATCCAGATCAGCGCCGGGAGTTGATGGTCCAGATCTGGTACCCCGCTATCTCGGATCACACGGCGCCGCGGGCACCGTGGATGCCGCCCGGCGGTCGGCAAGCGCAGCACACCTATCTCGATAAGCTCGGGGTGCCCGAGGAGAGCTGGACTCTCGCGCCCAGCCACAGCTACCGGGACGCGCCCGCCCTGCCCGATCACGGCCGGTTTCCGATATTGCTGAATTCCCCGGGGATGACCGACACCACCGGCTGGAGCACTACCCAAGCCGAGGACCTCGCCAGCCACGGCTACGCGGTGGTGGCCATCAACCACACCCATGAAGCGTTCTCGGTGCACTTCCCCGACGGCCGGGAAGCAGTGACCGAGGTGCCGCTGGACTCTCCGCAGGAAGTGCTGCGCGACCTCCTGCTGCCGACCCGGGTAGCCGATACAAGGTTCGTGCTGGACCAGCTCGCCGAATTCGCCGGCGGATCTGATCGGCGACAGGTACTTCCGACTTCCCTGGCCGCCCACCTGGATCTGTCGAAGGTCGGGATGTTCGGCCATTCACTCGGTGGGTCGACCACAGCCCAGGCGATCCACGACGACCCCCGGATCCGCGCCGGTGTCGACCTCGACGGTCCGATCCTTGGTTCGGTCGCCGACGACGGCGTCGACCGCCCGCTGCTGATGCTGGCCAGCGGCAGGTTTCCGTGGTCCGAGGATCCGGGCTGGCAGCCGGGTTGGCCGAACAACACTGGGCTGAAGGTCCCGCTGCGCTTGGAAGGCACCGAGCACATGTCCTTCTGCGACCAGCAAGCGATCCTGCCACAGCTCGCCGCGGCCGGCTTGATCCCTGCGGACGCAGCTACGCGAACTGTGGGCAGTATCGACCCGGACCGGTCGATCGATCTGCAGCGCAATTATTTGCGCGCCTACTTCGACGCCGCCTTCGGACGAGTCGGAACGGACATCATCAGAACCATCACCGGCCTGATGCAACCCGAAATACTTCCTCGGCCCTGACTTGATCTATTGGACACCAGGGGCGGCCTCCTCGGATAAGAGGAGAGGTTCTGGCACTCAGTGCAGTCTGTCGGCGCTGTGCAACAACTGATCGTTTCTTGAACAGTCCGACCGAAACGGTCTTCGGCGCACGAAAGCCCAGGTCGATCAAAATCGGCAACTGTTCAAGAAACGTGTCGTAAAAGTCGTAGTGTCCATAATCGGCATTGACCCATTTTGGACATCTCGCCGGGCGACACTGCGGCGGACACCCGGCGCGAGTCCGCCGGGTTTCTTCATCTGATGCCGGCGCCGGCCTCGTATGTGTCGTAGGCCCACTTGTACAAGGGGGCGATCTCCTCTTCGTCGATTCCATGCTCTTCGGCCCGATCGAGTAGCTTCATCGCCAGCTCCGAGCGCTTCACCAGCTCCAGGAACTCGTAGTCACAGGTTTCGATGAAGGCATAGGCGCCCAGAAGCGCCAGGGGTCCGCGCACCTCGGGATCGAGTGCCGGGTTGTCGAGCTGAAGGTTGACACTCCAGGCGACTTCCTCCCACTTGCCGGGATCGTTCGATGACTGATGGGCAGGATCGAAGTATTCGGTCAACGACCCGGGTAGCCGTCCCGACTCGACGAGGGCGAGAGCGCTCGGCGGCATCGAGGGTGGGGCGAACATTCTTTTCCTCCTGGGTGATCGACTGGGCTCGGCGGATCGCGCAGTTCGCCGCCGAGCTCCGGGCAGCGGGAGGCGATCAGCGGACCGCGACAAATGTTCAGATAGCTCACCACCCTCCGGACTTCGCGGCACCGGTCCAGTCGTCCAGTCGTGCGGACGACGCAGACCACCTGACTCGCGAGGAGATATTGCGTCGGTCGCAGTTTCGCAGTGTTGATCGGCGGATTTACCGATTCGAGCGTGTGTGGACGGTCGAACAGGCCGTCGGTTACCTGTATTCGACATCGCTGCCGCTTCGTCGAGCGCTGGGCGAACGGCGGGCGGCGGGTTTTAGTCTTGCTTCGGGGAACTGCGCAGAGCGGCGACCCCATCGAGGATCCGGCCGAGTCCGAAGGTGAATTCGGCGTCGATATCGTCCCAGTTGTCGTCCAGGGCGCCGGCGGCGATGGCGGCACTGATTGCCGGGAAACGGTTCTCGTCGACGAGTCGGACGAGAGCGGTTCCGTAGGCCACTCGGGGACGCTTGTCGTCGGCTGCGTGCGAGCTGAGGGTGAGGCCGGCCCAGTTCCGGACGAAGCCCGACAGCAGCATGATCACCGACACCTTCTCGTTCTCGGCGATCGCATGGTCGCGCAGGCGAGTGAGACCCTCTTCGAGCCAGGCGATCTGGTTGGGAGTGATCGGCGGTGCGGTGATAGGGATGTGCAGCATCCAGGGGTTTCGGCGCAGTGCGGCCAGGTAGGCCCACGACCAGCTGGACAGGCCTTGCCGCCAGCCGGTTTCCGCATCGGGAGCCGGGGGTGGGCCGATACCGGCGTCCAGCATCAGGTCCAGTAGTTCGTCCTTGGCGCCGACGTAGCGGTACAGGGCCATCGTCGAGACATCGAGCTGTTTGGAGACCCGGACCATCGACACCGATGCCAAGCCCTCGCGGGTTGCGAGGTCCACGGCGGCGTCGACGATCCGATCCAGGCTCAGCCCGGGCCTGCGTCCCGGTCCGGGCCGGACCTGCAGACCCCACGCCGCTTCGATGCTCGCCGGCAACTCGTCATCGCTCATGCCCGGCCTTTCGTTGTTGACTCCGACATCCACTTTGTGTGTACCATACGCAAATTAGTTTGAGCCTCACACAATTAAGTGTGAGGGTTACGCTGCGGAGTCGTTTCGCGGCTCGGGCAGGGTGACAGAGAACCGGCGGGAGTCAGATGTCGATGAGCAAAATCCTTATCTCCGGAGCGAGCATCGCCGGTCCGGCATTGGCGTACTGGCTTCACCGGTACGGCTTCGACGTCACTGTCGTGGAGCGCGCCCCCGCGCTCCGGCCGGGCGGCTACAAGGTCGACGTGCGCGGCGCCGCCGTCGAGGTCATCGACCGGATGGGACTCGGGGACTCCGTGCGCCGCCGGGCCACCGATATCCGCGGCGGGACCTGGTTGACCCGAACCGGCCGGCCGATGGCCGTCCTGGGCCCCGACCTCATCGGATTCCGCGATCCCGAAGACCTCGAGATACTGCGTGGCGACCTGGCCGAAATCCTGCACCGCGCAACACGCGGGCAGGTGGAATACCTCTTCGGCGATACCGTCGAATCCATCGACCAGGACGACACCGGAGTGTATGTCGGCTTCGAACAGGCAGCACCTCGCACCTTCGACCTGGTCGTAGGCGCCGACGGCCTGCACTCGCGTGTCCGTGAGCTCGTATTCGGCCCCGAATCCCAGTTCACCCACCGGCTCGGGCTCACTGTCGCGGTCTTCGGCGTGCCCAACCACATGGGCCTGGACCGCTGGGAGATGGCGTGCACTTCGGCCGGCCGCATCGTCAACGTCTACAGCCTGCAACCCGATACCGCCGCGACCGCCCAATTCTTCTTCCCTGCCCCCGATCCCGAGCCCGGCCGCAACGACCCACCTGCCCAGTTCCGGGCACTGACACATGCCTTCGCCGGGCATGGATGGGAAATCCCGACACTGCTGCACGCCATGCCGGACGCCACCGACTTCTATTTCGACACCCTCGCCCAGATCAGCATGCCCACATGGTCCGATCACCGAGTGTCGCTGGTGGGCGACGCCGCCTACAGCCCGTCCCCTGCCTCCGGCCAAGGCACCAGCCTCGCCCTGGTCGGTGCCTACATACTGGCCGGCGAACTCGCCGCCGCCCAAGGGGCACATCACACCGCCCTGCCACGATACGAACAAAAGATGCGGCCATTCGTTCACCGCAACCAGCAGCTGGCCCGCGACGTAGTCGACAAACTCGTACCCCCGACCCGTCTACAAGCCGGTATGCAACTGGCGATGATGCGGGCCATGCCCTACCTGCCGGGCAAACACAGAATGCTAGAAAAGATCATGCAGCCGATCCGGGAAGCCGCCAACGACATCGACCTCGGCGCCTACTCCTGCCCACGCACGTGAAGCACCCCCGGGACCAGTGGCCCCTGCGAGGATCGGACCGCTCGAGGGCAACGGGACCGGTGCTTCGAGCGAAGCGGACGCACGCCGCCGCAGTGGGTGCAGGAAGGCTTCCCAGACGGTGATCAGCACATGCCGGTGGTCGGGTGCGGCCCGATAGTCGGCCTCCACCGGACCACCTCGACCGCCGCTCGCTCCGCAGCAGCGATACTGTGCCGGCGCCGCGCTCCCGCCCGACGAGGTGGCATGCCGGTCAGGTGTCCCGCAACCTCCGGGTGTGGAGCCGTAACACCGCCACCCCCGATCGGTTGGTTCAGCGGATCGCGGCAGCCGCGTCCTTGTCGAGGATCCAGGTGGTGGATTCGGTGCCGTGGGCGCCCGCGGCGGGGATCTCGAGCGGGTCGGCGCCGTTCAGCGCGGCGGCGACGGGGTCGGCCTTGTTCGCGCCCGACACCACCAGGACCACGTGCCGTGACCGCCGGATCGCCGGATAGGTCAGGGTGACCCGGACCGGGGGTGGTTTGGGGGAGTCGGTGACCGCGACGGCCGGCTCGCGCTCTTCGCCGATCGTGTCGGCGTGCCCGGGGAACAGTGAATTGATATGACCGTCCGGGCCCATGCCGAGCAGATGCAGGTCGAAACCGCCGGAGGCGGCGAGGTGGGCGCGGACCGCGGTGGCGTACTCGGCGGCTGCTTCGACCGGGTCCGGGTATTCGCCGTCGGAGGTGGCCACGGTGTGGACGCGGGCGGGGTCGACGGGGACGTGGTCGAGCAGTGCCCGGTGGGCCTGTAGTTCGTTGCGTTCGGGGTCGCCCGCGGGGACGAAACGTTCGTCGCCCCAGAAGATATCGAGTTTCGACCAGTCCAGTTCGCCCGGTTGGGCGCGAACCTTCTCGAGCAGGGTGATACCGGTACCGCCGCCGGTCAGCACCACCGATGCGGTGCCGCGTTCGGCCTGCGCCGCCACGAGGACCTCGACGAAACGCCTGGCGGCGGCGGTGGTCAGGGCGTCGCTGTCGGGATGCACATCCACGGTGGCGGCGGGGGCGGCGTCACGGCTGGTGGTCATAGGTCACCCTTTCGATTCCGGCGAGGGCTTCGGCGTAGATTTCGTCGGCGTCCAGACGGCGCAGTTCCTCGGCGAGGCAATCGCGGGTCTCGCGGCGGGCCAGCGCAATTCGCTGTTCGGGTTCGCCGGTGCGGGTGAGTGTCGCGGTGACCCCGGTCTGCGGGCGGGCGATGGCGATCGACACCGTCGGGCGATGCAGTTCGACCACCAGATCTCCGGTTTTCCGGTACACCGGACAGTCGAGTCGCCGGGCGAGCCAGCCGGCGAGCATATCCAGCGCGGGTTCTTCACGCAGTCCGGAGACCGTCACCGATTGCACCGGTTCGTGCGGGGCCTCGTCCATCGCGGCCGCCAGCAGGGCCCGCCAGTAGGTGATCCGGCTCCACGCGAGATCGGAATCGCCGGGGGCGTAGGAACCGTGGCGTTTCTTGATGGTGGCCTGCGGGTCGCGCGCGAAGGTGGCGTCGGTGATCCGGCGCGCCGCCAGGCGGCCCACCGAATCCTTCGACGGGAATTCCGGTGCGCCCCGCGGCCACCAGGCCACCACGGGGGTATCGGGCAGCAGGAACGGGATCACCACGCTGCTTTCGTGGTTCACCAGCTGCCCCTGCAAGCGCAGCACGATCACCTCCGCGGCACCGGCATCCCCGCCGACCCGGATCTGCGCGTCCAGCCGGGTTTCGGCCGAGCGGTCCCCGCGGGCGAGTACGACCACCCGGCAGGGGTGTTCGCGGCTGGCGTCGTTGGCGGCGTCGATGGCGCCTTCGGCTTCGGAACTGTCCAGCGTGCACACGACCAGGGTCAGCACCCGGCCCATGGTGATCACGCCATTGCTCTCACGCAGCTGGACCAGCCGTTTGGTGACGGCGCCGGTGGTGGTGTCGGGGATATCGATGATCACGGCCGCCGCCATTCCCGGCCCGTGCGGGCCAGCATCTCGGCGGCGGAATCCGGGCCCCAGGTCCCGGCCTCGTACTGTTCGGGCTTCCCGTCGGCTGCCCAATGGGCGAGCACGGGATCGAGGATGCGCCAGGACAATTCAACCTCCGCATTGACCGGGAAAAGGGAGGGTTCACCGAGCAGGACGTCGAGGATGAGACGTTCGTAGGCTTCCGGGGAGGATTCGGTGAACGATTCGCCGTAGCTGAAATCCATGTTCACATCGCGTACTTCCATGGACGATCCGGGCACCTTCGAACCGAAGCGCATGGTGATGCCCTCGTCCGGCTGCACGCGGATGACGAGTGCGTTCTCGCCGAGTTCCTCGGTCATCGTCTGGTCGAACGGCAGGTGCGGGGCGCGTTTGAACACCACCGCGATCTCGGTGACCCGCCGGCCCAGGCGTTTACCGGTCCGCAGATAGAACGGGACCCCGGCCCAGCGCCGGGTATCGACCTCGAGGGTCAGCGCGGCATAGGTTTCGGTGCGCGACTGCGGGTCGAAACCTTCCTCGTCCAGCAACCCCACCACTTCCTGCCCGCCCTGCCAGCCGGCCGCGTACTGGCCGCGGGCGGTGGTTTCGTCGAGTGGTTCCACGAGCTTCGTGGCGGAAAGAACCTTGATCTTCTCCATCTGCAGCTGCCGGGGTTCGAAGCTGATCGGCTCCTCCATGGCGGTGAGCGCGAGCAGTTGCAGCAGATGGTTCTGGATCACATCGCGGGCGGCGCCGATGCCGTCGTAGTAGCCGGCGCGGCCGCCGAGGCCGATATCTTCGGCCATGGTGATCTGCACGTGGTCGACGTAGTTGGCGTTCCAGATCGGATCGAACAGCTGGTTCGCGAAACGCAACGCCAGGATGTTCTGCACCGTCTCCTTACCGAGATAGTGGTCGATCCGGAAGACGGTTTCCTCGGGGAACACTCGGTTCACCAGGGCGTTGAGTTCGCGGGCGCTGTCGAGATCGTGCCCGAACGGTTTCTCGATCACCACCCGCCGCCACGGCGCCGGGCCCTGCTCGGAATGCCGGCTGGTGAGCCGGTGCCGGTGCAGCTGGTCGAGTACGACCGGGAACGAATCGGGCGGGATCGACAGGTAGAAGGCGTGATTGCCGCCAGTACCCCGTTCGGCATCGAGCCGGGCCAGGGTATCGGCGAGTGTCGCGAAGGCAGCGTCGTCTTCGAAGGTGCCCTGCACGAAGCGGAACCCTTCCGCCAGATGATCCCAGACCTCCTGGCGGAACGGGGTGCGCGAATGCGCGCGCACCGCATCGTGCACGATATCGCCGAAATCCCGGTCCGACATCTCGCGGCGTGCAAAACCGACCAGCGCGAACCCCGGGGGCAGCAGCCCCCGGTTCGCGAGGTCGTAGATGGCCGGCATGAGTTTGCGCCGGGAGAGATCTCCGGTGACGCCGAAGATCACCATGCTGCACGGGCCCGCGATCCGCGGTATCCGTTTGTCCCGGCTGTCCCGCAGCGGATTACGCCACGGGGTGCCGGATGCCGTCCCTGTGCTCTCCGGAGCGCCGGCCATCGGGGTCAGTTACCTCCTGCGGCGGCCAGTTCGGCTGTGGTGGCGTCCAGCAGTTCCTGCCAGGACTTCTCGAATTTGTCCACGCCCTCGCGTTCGAGGACCGCGAACACATCGTCGAGATCGATGCCCACCTCGCGGAGCTGCTCGAATACCCCGGCAGCCTCGTCGGCGGTCCCGGAGACGGTGTCGCCGCGGACCCGACCGTGATCGGCGACGGCCTCGAGCGTCTTCTCCGGCAGCGTGTTCACCGTATTCGTGGCGACCAGTTCGGTGACGTACATGGTGTCGGGGTACTCGGGGTTCTTCACCCCGGTCGACGCCCACAGCGGCCGCTGCCGGTTCGCGCCGGCGGAGGCCAGATGGTTGTAGGTCGAGGCGTGGTCACCCGCGGAACCGAACACATCCAGGTATTCGGCGTAGGCCAGCCGGGCGTTGGCCACGCCCGCCTTACCGCGTAGCGCCAGGGCCTCGGGCGTACCGATTGCCTCGAGCCGCTTATCGATCTCGGTATCCACCCGGGAGACGAAGAACGAAGCCACCGAATGGATCTTGGCCAGATCGTGCCCCGCGACCCGGGCCTTACGCAGCCCGTCCAGATAGGCGCCCATCACCGAGCGGTACCGCTGCACCGAGAAGATCAGGGTCACGTTGACGCTGATGCCTTCCTCGAGGACCGCGGTGATGGCCGGCAGGCCGGCCTCGGTGGCCGGGATCTTGATGAACAGGTTGGGCCGGTCGACGATCTTCCACAGTTCGACCGCCTGGGCCACCGTTTTGTCGGCGTCGAAGGCCAGCCGCGGATCGACCTCGAGGGAGACCCGCCCGTCCACGCCGCCGGTCTGCTCGAAGACCGGGGCCAGCACATCGCAGGCCGCGCGGACATCGTCGGTGGTGATGGTGCGGACGGCGGCGTCGGTATCGGCGCCCCGGGCGGCCAGCGCCCGGACCTGCTCGTCGTAGGCGTGTCCCTTGCTGAGGGCACCCTGGAAGATGGTCGGGTTGGTGGTGACCCCGACGACCCCGCGGGTGGCGATCAGTTCGGCGAGGTTGCCGGAGTTGATCCGGTCGCGTGACAGATCGTCCAGCCACACCGACACCCCGGCCGCGGCCAGGGCGGCGACGTTCTCGTTCTGTGCCATGAACCCTTATCCCTTCACATTGTCGAGCGTGCGCTGTGCAGCGGCCACGACAGCCTCCGGCGTGAAGCCGAACTCGCGGAACAAGGTCTTGTAATCGGCCGAGGCGCCGAAATGCTCGATCGACACGATCTCGCCCGCGTCGCCGGTGAACCGGTGCCACGGCATGGCGATACCGGCTTCGACCACGACCCGGGCGGCCACTGCCGGGGGCAGCACCTCGTCGCGATAGGCCTTGTCCTGCGCGTCGAACCATTCCACACACGGCATCGAGACCACCCGGGTGCCGATGCCCTGCTCCTCCAGGGTAGTGCGCGCGGCCACGGCGAGCTGGAGCTCGGAGCCCGTGCCGATCAGAATCACCTGCGGAACGCCGGTGGAGGCCTCCGCGAGGATGTAACCGCCCTTGGACACGCCGTCGAGGCTGGTGCCCTCGAGCACCGGCAGGTCCTGGCGGGTCAGGGCCAGCGCGGCCGGGCCACCGGTGCCCACGGCATCGCTGGAGACGAACGGCGAATTGTGCTTACCGCTGTGCTTCTCGATCACCGCGCGCCAGGCGTAGGCGGTTTCGTTGGCGTCACCCGGGCGCACCACCGACAGGCCGGGGATGGCGCGCAGCGCGGCCAGATGCTCGATCGGCTGGTGGGTGGGGCCGTCCTCGCCGAGACCGATGGAATCGTGGGTCCAGACGTAGGTCACCGGTACCCGCATGAGCGCGGCCAGCCGTACCGCGGGGCGCATGTAGTCGCTGAACACCAGGAAGGTGCCGCCGTAGGGGCGGGTGGGCCCGTGCAGGGCGATACCGTTGAGGATCGACCCCATCGCGTGCTCGCGGACACCGAAGTGCAGGGTGCGGCCGTACGGGCTCGCCTTCCACATTCCGGTGGAGATGGATTCGGGACCGAAGCTCATCGATTCCGGAATGGTGGTGTTGTTGGATTCGGCGAGGTCGGCCGAACCGCCCCACAGCTCCGGCAGTACCGGGCCGACGGCGGCGAGCACCTTGGCCGAAGCCTTCCGGGTGGCCAGGCCCTTGGCATCCGGCTCCCAGGTGGGCAGGCCGTCGGTCCAGCCGTCCGGCAGCTGACCGTTGAACAGCCGGTCGAACAGCACCTTGCCCTGCGGCACCCGCTGGGCCCAGGCGTCGAATTCGACGGTCCAGTCGGCATGCGCTTTCGCGCCGCGTTCGGCGGCCTTGCGGGTATGCGCGATGACATCGTCGTCGACCTGGAAGGTCTGCTCGGGATCGAAGCCCAGGGCGCGCTTGGCGGCGGCCACCTCGTCCGCGCCCAGCGCCGCACCGTGCGCCGCGCCGGTGTTCATCTTGTTCGGCGCGGGATATCCGATGATGGTGCGCAGCAGGATCAGCGACGGCTTACCGGTCTCGGCCTTCGCCGCGGCCAGCGCCGCCTCGATCGCGACGACATCCTCGCCGCCCTCGACCACCTCGACATGCCAGCCGTACGCCGCGTAGCGGGCCGCCACATCCTCGGTGAAAGCGATGGTGGTGTCGTCCTCGATGGAGATCTTGTTGTCGTCGTAGATCACCACCAGGTTCCCCAGCTGCTGGGTGCCCGCGATCGAGGAGGCCTCGGATGTGACGCCCTCCTCCATATCGCCGTCGGAGGCGATCACGTAGATGTGATGGTCGAACGGGCTAGCGCCGGTCGCGGCCTCCGGATCGAACAGGCCGCGCTCACGGCGGGCCGCCATCGCCATCCCCACCGCCGACGCCAGCCCCTGGCCCAGCGGACCGGTGGTGATCTCGACGCCCTTGGTGTGCCGGTATTCCGGATGTCCCGGCGTCAGCGAACCCCATTTGCGCAGATTCTTCAGATCGTCGAGTTCCAGCCCGAAACCCGCCAGGTACAGCTGGATGTAGAGGGTGAGGCTGGAATGGCCGCACGACAGCACGAACCGGTCGCGCCCGACCCATTCCGGGTCGGCGGGATCGTGCCGCATGGTGCGCTGGAACAGCGTGTACGCCAGCGGCGCCAGGCTCATCGCGGTGCCCGGATGGCCGTTGCCCGCGGTCTGTACGGCGTCGGCGGCCAGAACACGGACCGTATCGACGGCCTTGGTGTCCAGATCGGTCCAGTCGTCCGGCAGGTTCGGCTGGGTGAGGGCGCGGATGTCGTCTGTCACTGACACGACCGTGTTTCTCCTGACATTTTCGAGGCGTCGAAAAGGGGCGGGCAGGGCGGCGAACCGGTACGGCGCGGTGACGGCGGCGCCGCATACACCCCATACCCTAGATGCGTCCGGCCGCCCCTGCGCACGGCCCCCGGCGAAGAAGGACCCGCCGGTCCCGCCGGGTACCCGCGGGGCGTAGCCCGGGACTGTGGGCGGGGTCGCAGGGGCCGCGCGGCAAGGCATCGCGGTCCGGGGTCTACCATCGTGTGTAGTAGTAGCCGCGTCGCAGCCGCGCGCTGCTCGCCCGCGAACCGGATGCGATGCGCAGCGGCCTCCGGCTCCGCTCCGGCCGGTGTGGCTGCGAGCGAGGTGGATCCGGCTGCGCCCGTTCGACAGTGTGCGAGGAGAGACAGTGCGGATCGGTCATGACCCGGGGGTCGGCGGCGCCCACGACTCCGCCCCGGCACCTGCGGACCGCGTCCTCGGCAGTGCGAAACTCGCCCGGATCGCCCGTCGCCCGCTGGCGTATATCGCGCTCACCAAACCGCGCGTGATCGAGCTGCTGCTGGTGGCGACCATTCCCACCATGCTGCTGGCCGACCGCGGACACGTCGATATCCGGCTCATCCTGGCCACCCTGTTCGGCGGCTGGATGGGCGCGGCGAGCGCGAACACGCTGAACTGCGTGGCCGACGCCGATATCGACAAGGTGATGAAGCGGACCGCCAAACGTCCGCTGGCCCGCGATGCCGTTCCCACCTCGCATGCCTTCGTCTTCGGCGTCGCCCTGGGAATCGGTTCCTTCGCGTGGCTGTGGTGGCAGGCGAATCTGCTCAGCGGTCTGCTGGTGATCGCCACGATCCTCTTCTACGTTTTCGTCTACACCCTGGGCCTGAAACGGCGCACCGCGCAGAACGTCGTCTGGGGCGGCGCCGCCGGCTGTATGCCCGCGCTCGTCGGCTGGTCCGCGGTGACCGGCACCATCGGCTGGCCCGCGCTGGCCCTGTTCGGTGTGATCTTCTTCTGGACACCGCCGCATACCTGGGCGCTGGCCATGCGCTACAAGGAGGACTACCGGGCCGCCGGCGTGCCGATGCTGCCTGTGGTGGCCACCGAGCAGGCCGTGACCAAGCAGATCGTCATCTACACCTGGCTCACAGTCCTCACCACCCTGGCATTGGTCCCGGCGACCGGCGTGATCTACGCGGCGGTGGCATTGGTCGCCGGGGCCTGGTTCCTGCTCATGGCGCACCAGCTCTACTCGGGTGTCCGCCGCGGCGAATCGGTGAAACCGCTGCGCCTGTTCCTGCAGTCCAACAACTACCTCGCCGTGGTCTTCTGCGGTCTGGCCGTCGATTCGGTCCTCGGCTGGACCACCCTCGGCGAGGTCTTCTTCGGCTGACCCTACGCGGCGGGCGCGGTGCCGAGATACCCGTCCGGCCGCACCAGGATCCGCGTTCCGTCGACGGCGTCGTAGGCGGCGTATGCGTGACCGTCCACATCGATCAGCTCGTCGGCGCCGGCCGGCACGCCGGGACGGACCACGGTGTACCGGTGGGTTCCCGGCCCGGCGGGCGGGTGCCCGGCGGATCCGAAACACAGCAGCGTCGCATGCGGGCCGCGGAACAGGTCGAACAGGCGCACCGCCTGCCCGGCGGCGTTCTTCAGCGGGGCATCGGGCGCACGGTCACCGGGCGCGATCCGGCGGGGATCGGCGGGGTCGCGATAGGTGATACCGAGCTGGTCGGTGTCCGCTCCGCGTTTCATGGCGTCCTCGGCGCCGTCGATCAGTTTGCCGAGCAGTTCGGTGCTGATCCCGAGAACCCGGGCCGCCACGGCCCGCCGTTCCGGTTCGTAGGTGTCCAGCAGCGACGCGTCGCCGTCCAGCGCGGCGCCGAGCTTCCAGCCCAGGTTGTAGGCGTCCTGGATACCGGTGTTCATCCCCTGGCCGCCGGTCGGTGGGTGGACATGGGCGGCATCACCGATCAGGAATACCCGCCCCACCCGGAACCGTTCGGCCAGCCGGATATTGGGCCGCCACACGGTGGCCCAGGTGAGGTCGGTCAGGGTAATGCGTTGCTCGCCGGTCAAACGGTCCAGCCGGCGCTGCAAACTCTCCAGGGTGGGATCCGTGTCGCCCGGCAGCGGCGCCGCGAACTGGAAGTGTGCACCACCCGGTAACGGTGAGAGGCCGATTCCGTTCATGGGGCTGTCGGCGGTGGCGAACCAGTGGCCGAAATCGTGGTCGAGCGCGTCGGCGCGGATATCGCCGAGCAGCATCCGGATCGATTCGTCGGTGGTGCCGGTGAAGGCGATACCGAGCGACCGGCGCACTGTGCTGCTTCCGCCGTCGGCGCCGACCAAGTACGCCGTTTCCACGATGTCGGTGCCGTGCGCCGCCGACAGGCGTGCGGTGACACCGGAGGAGTCCTGGTCGAACGACTCCAGTGCGGTGCCCAGCTCGACCCGGACCCCCAACCCTGCCAATCGCTCGCGCAGGATCGCCTCGGTCTGCGCCTGGCCGAGGAACCACCCGTTGGGGTAGGGCGTGGCCGGGCTCGGCTCGACGATCTCGCTCATCCGGCGTTCACCGACGGGCAGCCCGTCGAAGTAGGCCCGGAATGCCGGGGGTGGGGCTCCGGCGGAATGGACGGCATCGAGGACGCCGAGGTCGTCGAACACTTCGAGGGTGCGGGGCTGGATACCGTCGCCGCGGGAGCCGACCGGGAACTCGGCGCCCCGGTCGACGATGCGTACCGGGATGTTCCGGCGGGCGAGGTCGATAGCGAGGGTGAGGCCGGCCGGGCCGGCGCCGGCGATGAGGACAGAAGGCGACATGGAGACTCCTGACGAGCATTGGATGAATTAAGATTCACTGAATATGAATTCATTATTCGGGTTGGTAGGTTGCCGTGTCAAGGAGGTGCGGTGGTGGGAACGAGCCGGCGGGAACGCGCGGAGGAAACCGAACAGGCGCTCAAGGCCGCCGCGCGGCAGGTCTTCGCCGAGCGCGGCTATCTGAACACCAAGATCACCGATATCACCGCCGCCGCGGGACGGTCGGCGGGATCGTTCTACAACCATTTCTCCGATAAGGAACAGCTGCTCCGGGCGCTACTGGCCGATCTGGGCGAAGCCGGCGACGAACAAGCCCTGCAGCCCGGCCACAGCCCGGATTTCAGCGACCCGGAGGCCGTGCGTTATCACCTCGCCGGGTACTGGCGCTTCGCCCGGGAGCATGCCGTCGTGATGCGGTCGGTGAACCAGGCTGCCCTGGTGAACGAGGAATTCGGCCGCGAGATGGCGCGGTTCGGTGCCGAACAGCGGCTCGATATCGCCGACCACCTCGACGGGTTGGTAGCGAAGGGGATGCGGTTGCCCAGCACTCCCGATGCCAGCCTGGCGATGTTCTTCCTGCTCGCCCAGGCGCTGTTCGCCGCGGTCGAGGAGGGCTCGGTCGAACTGTCCGACGCCGAAGCTGTGGAGGGGCTGACCCGATTCGTCTATCGAGGGCTGACCGGGCGCGACTACTGACACCGCGCCGGGGCCAACCGTCGACACACCGCCGGGCGCGACTGTCCACGCCCGCGTCCGGGTCAGGGGAGAAGGACGATCGAACCCGTGGTCTTGCGGCTCTCCAGGTCGCGGTGGGCCTGTGCGGCCTCGGCGAGCGGATAGGTCGCGCCGATGCGGACGGTGAGCGAACCGTCGGCGACGGCTTCGAAGATATCGCCCGCGCGCCAATCCAGTTCGGCACGATCGCGGGTGTAGTGGGCGATATTGGGTCGGGTCACGAAGACCGAGCCCGCCGCGTTCAAGCGCTGCAGATCGACCGGCGGTACCGGTCCGCTGGCCGCGCCGAACAGGGCAAGCATGCCGCGGACCCGCAAGGAGGCGAGGCTGGCGTCGAACGTCGCCGCGCCCACTCCGTCGTAGACCGCGGCCACGCCGGTGCCGCCGGTCAGTTCGCGGACCCGGTCGGCGAGATCGTCGCCGTAGCGCAGGACCTCCCAGGCCCCGGCGCCGCGGGACAGGGTCTCCTTCTCGTCCGAGGACACCGTGGTGATCACCCGGATATCGCGGGCCGCCGCCAGCTGGGTGAGCAGTAACCCGACTCCACCCGCACCCGCATGGACCAGCACGGTCTCACCCGGTTCCGGCCGGTAGACCGATTCGATCAGATAGTGCGCGGTCATGCCCTGCAGTAGCGCCGAGGCGGCGACCGGCGGATCGACCCCTTCGGGGACCGCCACCGCGACCGCCTCGTCCACCACCGTGCGCGGTGCGTAACTGTTCGGTCCGGCGGCCCACGCCACCTGGTCGCCGACGGCGAATGCGGTGACCTGTGCGCCGATTTCGGTGACGACGCCGGTGCCCTCGGACCCCGGAATGTACGGCACCGGTCTCGGGTAGGTGCCGGTCCGGAAATAGGTGTCGATGTAGTTCACACCGACGGCGTCGACCTCGACCAGTAGCTGATTCGGCCCGGGCGACGGGTCGGCAACTTCGGTGAGGGTCAGGACCTCCGGACCGCCGTGCCGGTCCACCTGGATGGCGCGCATGGTCCAGTTCTACACGGGTGCCCGGGCGGGCAATACGCGGGTCCGGTGGGTACGGCGGCAACGGGCTCGGGTGGGCAGTACTACCCGCCGGTAAACTCCGGGACATGAGTGCAGATACCGCAACCGCCACCGTCCGCGCGCCGAAGGAAATCGTCGGCTCGGTGCGTAAGTTCGTCGCCGCGCACGGCGGTTCGGCCGAGGCCGTCCCGCAGCCGGTCGGGCGCCGGGGCGTCCGGATCACGCTGGTCGGTGCCGACGGTGTGCTGGGTGACCGGATGGTCGCCGATACGGCCACGGCGCAGGCCGTGATCGAGGCCGTGGACGGTTTGACCGCTGCCGACGGCTGGGAGCGGGATCTGGTGGCCAAGACGACGCCGCGCACCGGGCACTGGGAGAAGATGGCGGGCTGGGTCGCGAAGCAGACCCGGTTCCCCCGGGCGCGTAACGAGAACTGAGTTGTCGCGGCAGCGGTTCTGTGTGTCCTCACAGGCCGCCGGTCCGGGCGGCAGGTAGCTCGGACAGTTTCCCGGCCAAAAACTACTGGCGAGTAACCGCTTCGCGCTACCGTTAGGGCTTCGAGCGTCAGCCCGGGGTAGAAGGAGCCGATATGACGGTCAGTAGTCCGACCCGTTCCCGACTTACGGTGTCCGGCCGTCCGATTTCGAACCATCTACGCGATGTGTCGACCCTCTCGCGTCAGATGGTCGGGCATTTCGTCGAGAATGTGGCGCCCTGCGGCACCTTGCCCGGCGATGCGCTACAGGGCGATGTCACCGCGGTGACCCGCCTATGCCTCGAACTCACCCTTGGCCGGCTCGACGGCCGCGAACTCCCGCACGAGATCGAACAGGTGCGTGAGGCCGCCGCCGAATGGGCGCGCGAGGGTATTCCGGTCGACACCATCAACCACGCCATCCACGAGGGCTTCAAACTCGGTTTCGACCACATCATGTCCACCGCCGGCCCGGCGGATTCGGCAACCCTGGTCGCCACCGCCCGCCGGATGCTGGAAATCCTCGACACGATCACCTCGGAAGTCGCGCTGGCCTATGTGAGCGAATATCGCGGAGTGGTCGCCGAACACCACACCGCGGTACACACCCTGATCTCCGCACTGCTCGGCGGGCACAGTACCGCGACCATGGCCCGGGAATGCGGGATCGAGATCGCGCCGTCGTATCAGGTGCTGGCCCTGGGATTGCCGCCGCATCCGGACGAATCCGCGCCGCGGGTGGACGGCCGTATCGTCGCGCGCCGGAAATTGCGCCGGGTGCAGGCCGAACTGGCGCGCAGTTGCGGTGAGCGGGCCCTGTCGTTGCTCAGTATCGACGGCGGCACGGTACTGCTGCCGGCGCATATGTTCCCCGAGGACGCTCTCGACGAACTGATCGCCCGGCTGTCGCAGGCCGCTCAGGTACCGGTCACCGCCACCGTCGTCACCGCGGAGACCGCCGATATCCCCGGTGCGACCGACCGCGCGCACGAACTCCTGGATATCGTCTCGCGGATCACCACCGGCGGTGGGCTGCACCGGTTCTCGGATCTGGCGCTGGAATTCCAGATCACCCGGCCCGGTCCGGCGCGGGAACATCTCAGCGCCATCCTGGACCCGTTGGACGAGCATCCCGAACTACTGGAAACGCTGCGTCAGCACATCGCCAACAATTTCAACCGCCAGCGCACCGCCCGGCTCATGCATATGCACACCAACACCCTCGACTACCGCCTCAAACGGGTCCGGTTGCTCACCGGTTACGACCCGGCCATACCCAACGGCCTGTGGTACCTGACCTCGGCTCTGGTCGCGCGCAGTTATCAGAGGCGCCCCAGCGAATGACAAGACGCCCCCGTTGTCCGGCAGCCGAGTGCGCTGGAAAGCGGACGGGTCACTGTGCGCCGGTCGTTGCGCTCGGCCGATGGACGATCGCCGGTCTCCGGTGAGACCGGAATCGGCCGGCTGACAGTGCCGTGGTGTAGATGAGCTCCCGGCTCGGGACCGGGTCCGCACCGGGACAGTATCCGACCGGTCTGATGTTTCCTCGATATCCAGCCGTGTGCTTGCCGGTTGCGGGGCCGACCGGTCCGCACCGCTACAGCAGGGCACGTGTGCCCCGCCGAAGGTTCAGGCGGGTTGAGTGTCGGGTTCGGGCGCGCCGACGGGGAGGCGCTCACGTGTATGTAGCGATGCCCACAGGGTCGCGGTGGCGGCGGTGCACAGCGCCGCGCCGCCCACATGGATCGCCACGAGCGCCGCGGGGACATCGGTGAAGTACTGCACGACCCCGACCAGCGATTGCGCCAGGACCAACCCGATCAGCACGAAGAAACGATTGCGGACCGGTGCGGTGATACCGGTGGCGTACAGGCCGAAGCCGAGGCCGATCAGCAGGGCCAGATAGCCGATCAGCAGTTGCGAGTGCAGATGTACCAGTGTGGTGATCTCGATTTCGAGCCGGGCCACCGGGCGTTCGATGCTCTTGTCGCCGGCATGTGGTCCGGCGGCGGTGACCAGGGTGCCCGCGACGAGCACACCGGCCAGGGCGATACCGCTGAGCACGGTGAGCCAGCGCAGCGGCGCGGGCGCGCGGACCGTATCGACTCCATCGTCGGGGGCGGCGACCTTGGCGTACATCACCGCGGCCACCCACACCATGAGCATCGAGGCGAGCAGATGCAGGGCGACCGTCCACCACAGCAACCCGGACAGCACGGTGATACCGCCGATGATCGCCTGCAGCACCGTGCCGGCCGGCATCAGCCACGCATAGATCAGGACCTCTCGGCGCCGCCGGGCCCGGGTGACCGCGAGCACGATGAGCGCGGCGCACAGTGTGACGACGAAGGTGAGCAGCCGGTTGCCGAACTCCACCACCTGATGCAACACCGCCACCTCGGAAACCCCGACCGGGGTGAAGCTGCCGGGGAAGCACTGCGGCCAGGTGGGGCAGCCGAGCCCGGAGGCGGTGACCCGCACGATGGCACCGGTCACCGCGATCCCGGCCTGGGTGCCGAGTACCGAGAGGGCGATCAGCAGCTGGACGCGCCGGGAGGGCAGTGGGAGCCGGTCCACGACTCGCAGGAATGCGCGATAGAGCACGTCACGATGGTAGCGGGCGGTACTGCGACGGCCGCAGCCGGACTACTACAAGTTGTCGTGGTCACTCATTCGAAGCGGAACCAGCGGGCGGCCAGGAGCCCGGCGACGATTCCCCAGACGAGCAGCACCACCACGCCGAGCCAGTCGACACTACCGCTGAGCGCGTGTTCCAGGGCGACCGCCAGCGCCCCCGAGGGCACCAGCCGGACCAGGGTGTGCACGATCTCGGGCAGCTCTTCGGAGGCGAAGACCACGCTGGCGATACCCAGCATGACAAACCAGAGGATATTGGCCAGTGCGAGCACGATTTCGGCTTTGAGCGTGCCGCCGAGCAGCAGCCCCATGGCCGCGAACGTGGCGGTCCCCAGGGCGATCAGCACCGCGCCGAGTGCCAGCCCGGCGAGGCCGGGCCGCCAGCCGAGGGCGACCCCGATCGCCCCGAGCAGTACCGCCTGCAGGATCACCACCAGTAGGACCGCGCCGCTCTTACCGGCGACGATGCCCCACCGCGGCAGGGGAGTGGCGCCCAGCCGTTTGAGCGCCCCGTAGCGCCGGTCGAATCCGACGGCGATGGCCTGTCCGGTGAAGGCGGTCGACATCACGGCCACCATCATCACGGCGGGCACGATCTTGTCGATCTTGTCCGGGCCCATATCGCCGAACGGCAGCAGCGCCAGTCCCACCAGCAGCGTGATCGGGATGAACATGGTGAGCAGCAGCTGCTCGCCGTTGCGCAGCAGCAGTACGAGGTCGAGGCGGGTCTGCGCGAACAACATGGCCGCCCGCGGTGCCGGTTGGGGCGCGGGGGCGAAAATACCCGGTTCGAACCGGTTGGCCGAGAGATCCGGTTTGGTCACCAGGCCTCCTTTGACGGTGATACATGCGGTGCGCGGCGGCCGGAGCGGAGGTATCGCATCACCAGATCTCCTTCGAACCCGACGGATACGGTCGGCGGAGGCGGAGATTCAACCGCATCATGCGCGCAGGTCCCGTCCGGTGAGTTCCAGGAAAACATCTTCCAGCCGGCGCTGGTCGATGCGGATATCGGTAGCGAGGACGTTCACCCGGGCACACCAGGCGGTCACCGTCGCCAGCACCTGCGGGTTGATCTCGCCCTCCACGAGATAGGAACCGGGACTGGTTTCGGTGGGGGCGAACCCCTCCGGCAGCGCACGCTGCAGCAGCTCCAGGTCCAGCCGCGGCGGGGCGGCGAATCGCAACTGCCCGGCCGCGCCGTGCGCGGTGACCTCCGCGGGTGTGCCGGAGGCGACGATCCGCCCGTGGTCGATGATCACCAGATGGTCGGCCAGTTCTTCGGCCTCATCCATCAGGTGGGTGGTGAGCAGCACGCTGACCCCGTCGCGGCGCAGCGCGTCGATCAGTTCCCACACCATGATCCGGGCCTGCGCGTCCATTCCCGCGGTCGGTTCGTCCAGGAAGACGATCTCGGGCCGGCCCACGAGCGCACAGGCCAGCGAGAGCCGCTGCTGCTGACCGCCGGACAGCCGCCGGTAGGGGGTACGCCGGCTGTCGGACAATCCCAGCACACCCAGCAGCCAATCGGGGTCGAGCGGATTCGCCGAATACGAGGCGACCAGATCCAGCATCTCGCCGGCGCGGGCCCCGGGATACGCGCCGCCGCCCTGCAACATCACCCCGATCCGCGGCCGCAGCCGCTCGGACTCGGTGTGCGGATCCAGCCCCAGGACACGGACGGAGCCCGCGTCCGGGCGGACGAATCCCTCGCACATCTCCACCGTGGTGGTCTTGCCGGCCCCGTTCGGGCCGAGCAGGGCGAATACCTGCGCCGGCTCGACGGTGAAACCGATACCGTCCACTGCGACGGTTTCGCCGTAGTGTTTGGCGACGTGGTCCACCTGGACGGCGGGTACACGGGAAGCGGTCGTCACGAGGTCACACCGTATGCCCCGGCCGGCTGTGACGGGGCCGACACCCCCTGCTGAGCGCGCCACGGCAAGGCGTTGCGGGTAACCACGATGAACAGCACGGACACGATCACCGTTGCGACCGCGGATCCGACGATCTGGAAAACCTCGAGGTCGGCGCCGCGCGGCATGAGGATCACGCTGACCACCGCGGAGATACCGATGGCCGGAACCCGGAACACCGGTTTGGTGGCCCAGGCCGCCATGGGCACGATCGCCCACAGCAGATACCACGGCTGGACCACCGGGAACAGCAGCACGATCGCACCCAGCGATACGCCCAGCGAGCCCACGGGATGGATGCGGCCGGTCCAGGTCGCGACGAGCATACGCACGGTGATGTAGGCCGCGATCACCCCGGCGATGGGCCGGGTGATGCTCAGCAGGGCCGTGGTGTGGTCGCCCAATCCCAGCAGCACACCGCCGAAGCCGGTGATGATCCCCAGTGCCGTCGGCAGTGACATCCAGCTGCGTACCGCGTTGGCCACGCTGACCGTATCGAGCCAGCCGAATCCGAGACCGCTGGCCGTGCTGATCACCAGCGTTGTCAGCGCGGCGACGACCCCGAGTGTCGCCGCGGCTTTGATGACCGGTCGTATCCCCGGACCCCAGCGCCGCGCCAGCGCCATACCCGCGAACCCGAGCACGATGATCGAGGTGATCTTGACCGACGAGGACAGGCTGACGGTGATCGCACCGCCGATCAGCAACGCCCAGCCGCGCGCGTCCAACGGCGGTGGCCCCCCGTCACCCGGTATGCCGTGGATGGCGCGCAACATGAGTTCCAGCCCGGCCAGCATCAGCCCGAGCATCAGCGCGTCGTTGTGCACCCCGCCGATGAGGTGGAAGAGCACCAGCGGGTTGGCCACCCCCAGCCAGAGGGCGCTCACCGGTGCCACCCCGCAGCGCACCGACAGGCGCGGTAGCGCCCAGACGATCAGCGCGACCCCCGCCAGCGCCAGCAGCCGGTGTACCCAGACCCCGGCGAGGATGTTGTCGCCGGTGATCTCGGCGATACCGTGACCTATCCACAGGAACAGCGGGCCGTACGGTGCCGGGGTTTCGCGCCAGATGTTCGGGACATTGTTGGTGAGGACATTGTCGATGCCGAGGCCCGCGACCGGGCCCTCCACATAGGGATCGATCCCGCGTGCGGTGATCTCGCTCTGCGCGAGATACGAGTACACATCGTTGCTGAACATCGGTGGTGCGACGCAGAGCGGGATGATCCATACGAGCAGAGTGCGGTCGAGCTGACGACGGGTGATCCGGCGCAGTGGTGAGCCGCCGAGGCCGCCGATGGCGAACCGGCCGAGCAGTAACCAGGCCAGGACGACCGTGACCGTCCCGACCATGCACATCGCCAGCGATCCGGTGTGCGCCCGCGCGAAGATACCCAGCACCCGCATGCCGGACGTGGGGTTCTGGTGCACGGGTTGTGCGCCGATACCGAGGGCGCTGATCGCCATCAGCACGGTGCCGGTGGTGCCCATCAACCGGATCCGGTCCAGTTGCCGCAGTTCCCGGCGGTCGAGTCCCGGTGCCTCGGAGGATTCGTCGCTGTGCAGGACGGCGATGGTGTGATCCGAGGCTTTGACATCCAGCCCTAGAGCGCGTCGCATCAGGTGCAGCGCACGCTGCCGGAGCGATGCCGATGCGCCCGGGGCGCCTGCCTGTCCTGCCACGGCCACCGAGACTAGTTCGCCGGAGTCCGCGGTGGACCCCGGGTCGCGGCACACGGTGTGCCGAATCGGCGGGCTCGTGCCGGGGAGGCCGCCGCCGGCCTCTTCGGTGCCGCGTCCGGAAACCGCTCAGTTATCGCATATGGTCCGCTCTGCGGTGGGTAACCTCCCGGGTCGGCACCGGGCAGGACGTGGAGTCGTATCGGTTCGCGGATGCGGGTCCCGTCTCGTTCGTGGCCGAGTGCCTGCCCTGTGCAGCCGGACAGTTACCGGGCGGGCGGGATCCGGTTCGCGGTCGCCTCGAAGGCGGAGTGAAGCAGATCACTGTAGGTATTCGGTCCGGTCCGGGCGAACGGGACTTTCTCGGTGGAACAGGGGTTTCCGGTTTCCCGCCGGGACGGGTGGCCCTACCACGGCCCCCCTGGTCAGGGGACCCTTATTAGATTTCGGGAACGAATTCCGCCACACTGATGTTGTGAAAACTGTGGGTTTGCCGAATGTGGACGAAAGGGCTGGTCACCGGGCCGGTACCGGGTCCGTCGGCGCGCCCGTGATCGGCGGCGAGGGGCAGACCCGGGCGGCGATCATCCAATTGCTGCTCGAGGAGGGCCCGATCACCGCGACCGCGATCGGTGCCGCGCTGGGGCTGGCTCCCGCCGGTGTGCGGCGCCATCTGGACGCGCTCATCGAATCCGGTCAGGCGCGGGCGGGCCGGTCGGCGCCGTGGCAGCAGAAGGGGCGTGGACGTCCGGCCAAGCAGTACCAGCTCACCGCCGCCGGGCGCAGCATGCTCGGGCATGCGTACGACGATCTCGCCGGTGCGGCCATCCGGCAGCTGCGTGAGATCGGTGGCGAGGATGCCGTGACGGCCTTCGCCCGGAAACGGGCACGCACCCTGGTCGACGGCATCGATCCCCTGCCCGCCCAGCGGAAGGGACAGGCGGCCGATCCCGGCGCGACCGGAGACGATACCGTTCGGTCCGAAACAGTGGCCAAGGCCGACGAGATCGCCACGGCACTCTCGGATGCCGGGTTCGCCGCGAGTACCCGGCGAGTGGGTGCGGGTGTGCAGATCTGCCAGCACCACTGCCCGGTATCGCATGTGGCCGAGGAATTCCCCGAGCTCTGCGAGGCCGAGCTCGAGGCCTTCCGGGAAGTGCTCGGCACGCATGTGCAGCGGCTGGCGACCATCGCCAACGGCGACTGCGCCTGCACCACGCATGTCCCGCTCACCGTCCTGCCGGACCGGACGGGCGGCTCCCAACCGAACAACGCTTCACCATCAACCGTTGCACAGCCCGCAACGGACGTAACGAACGACTCCGGAAGGAGTGCCGAATGACGACCACCACCGACCAGGTGCCGCAGCTGACCCAGGAGGAGGCCATCGCCTCACTGGGTAACTACGGCTACGGCTGGGCCGACTCGGACGTGGCGGGCGCCAGTGCGCAGCGTGGTCTGTCCGAAGAGGTCGTACGCGATATCTCGGACAAGAAGAGCGAACCCTCCTGGATGCTGGAGAACCGGCTCAAGGCGCTGCGCATCTTCGATCGCAAGCCGATGCCGCACTGGGGATCCAACCTCGACGGTATCGACTTCGACAACATCAAATACTTCGTGCGCTCGACCGAGAAGCAGGCCGAGACCTGGGAAGATCTCCCCGAGGACATCAAGAACACCTACGACAAGCTGGGCATCCCGGAGGCGGAGAAGCAGCGGCTGGTCTCGGGTGTCGCCGCGCAGTACGAGAGCGAAGTCGTCTACCACCAGATCCGCGAGGACCTGGAACAGCAGGGCGTCATCTTCCTCGACACCGATACGGCGCTGAAGGAGCACCCGGAGATCTTCCGCGAGTACTTCGGCACCGTCATCCCGGCCGGTGACAACAAGTTCTCCGCGCTGAACACCGCGGTGTGGTCGGGTGGTTCGTTCATCTACGTCCCGCCGGGCGTGCACGTCGATATCCCGCTGCAGGCCTACTTCCGGATCAACACCGAGAACATGGGCCAGTTCGAGCGCACGCTGATCATCGTCGACGAGGATGCCTACGTGCACTACGTCGAGGGCTGCACCGCGCCGATCTACAAATCGGATTCGCTGCACTCGGCCGTGGTCGAGATCATCGTGAAGAAGGGCGGCCGCTGCCGCTACACCACCATCCAGAACTGGTCGAACAACGTCTACAACCTGGTCACCAAGCGGGCCAAGGCCGAGGCCGGCGCGACCATGGAGTGGATCGACGGCAATATCGGCTCCAAGGTCACCATGAAGTACCCGGCCGTGTGGATGACCGGCGAGCACGCCAAGGGCGAGGTGCTCTCGGTGGCGTTCGCCGGCGAGGGCCAGCATCAGGACACGGGCGCCAAGATGGTGCACCTGGCGCCGCACACCTCCTCGACCATCGTCTCCAAGTCGGTGGCGCGCGGCGGTGGCCGGGCCTCCTACCGCGGCCTGGTCCAGGTCAACAAGGGCGCGCACGGGTCGAAGTCGACGGTGAAATGCGATGCGCTGCTCGTCGATACCGTGAGCCGTTCCGATACCTACCCCTATGTCGATATCCGCGAGGACGACGTGACCATGGGGCATGAGGCGACCGTCTCGAAGGTGTCGGAGGACCAGCTGTTCTACCTGATGAGCCGCGGTCTCACCGAGGACGAGGCCATGGCGATGGTGGTGCGCGGGTTCGTCGAGCCCATCGCCAAGGAACTCCCGATGGAGTACGCGCTCGAGCTCAACCGCCTGATCGAACTGCAGATGGAAGGAGCCGTCGGCTGATGGCCGTCGATAACGTTGCCGAGGCCGCGGAGGCTCGTACACCGGCGATCAACAAGGGCGAGGTGTTCACGTCCTTCGATGTGAACGCCTTCGAGATCCCCTCCGGTAAGGACGAGGCGTGGCGGTTCACCCCGCTGCGCCGGCTACGTGGGCTGCACAACGGCACCGCCACCGCGGACGGACAGGCTCGTGTCGAGGTGACCGACGCCCCCGGCGTGACCGTGGAGACCGTGGGTCGCGACGATACCCGGCTGGGTGCCGGCGGTACCCCTGCCGATCGGGTCGCGGCTCAGGCGTACTCCGGGTTCGCACAGGCCACGATCGTCTCGGTGGGCAAGGAGACCGAGGTCGCCGACCCTGTCGTCGTGCGGATCACCGGCCCCGGCGAGGGAAAGACGGCCTACGGGCATCTGCAGGTGCGGCTGGCCGAATTCGCCGTCGCGACGGTCGTTATCGACCAGCGTGGTAGCGGGACCTACGCCGAGAACGTCGAATTCGTCCTCGGCGACAGCGCCAAGCTCACCGTCGTCGCGGTGCAGGATTGGGCCGACGATGTCGTACACGCCACCGCCCACCACGCGAATCTCGGTCGCGATGCCGTTCTACGGCATACCGCGGTCACGCTCGGCGGCGATCTGGTCCGGCTCACCGGCACCGTCCGCTATGCGGGCCCGGGTGGTGACGCCGAACTGCTCGGCCTCTACTTTGCCGACGCCGGCCAGCATTTCGAACAGCGTCTGCTGGTCGATCACGCGGAACCGCACTGCAAATCGAACGTGTTGTACAAGGGCGCGCTGCAGGGCGACCCCGATTCGCGCAAGGGCGACGCCCGCACAGTATGGGTCGGCGATGTGCTGATCCGTGCTGCCGCCGAGGGCACCGACACCTTCGAGATCAACCGCAATCTCGTGCTCACCGACGGGGCGCGCGCCGATTCGGTGCCGAATCTGGAGATCGAAACCGGCGAGATCGTCGGCGCCGGGCACGCATCGGCGACCGGCCGCTTCGACGACGAGCAGCTGTTCTATCTACGGGCGCGCGGTATTCCGGAAGAGGCCGCGCGTCGTCTCGTGGTGCGCGGTTTCTTCCACGAGATCATCCAGAAGATCGGGGTCCCCGAGGTCGCCGAGCGGCTGGAGGCGGCCATCGAGGCCGAACTCGCCGCCATCGGCGCCTGACCGACCACCCAGCCACAGCCACCGAAGGAATTCAGAAACCGATGACCACCCTGGAAATCAAGGACCTGCACGCCGAGGTCGCCACCCCGGACGGCGATACCGTCAAGATCCTCAAGGGCGTGAACCTCACCGTGAAATCCGGTGAGACGCACGCCATCATGGGTCCGAACGGCTCGGGTAAGTCGACCCTGTCCTATGCGATCGCCGGACATCCCAAGTACACCGTCACCAGCGGTTCGATCACCCTCGACGGTGAGGACGTGCTGGAGATGTCGGTGGACGAGCGGGCGCGCGCCGGCCTGTTCCTGGCGATGCAGTACCCCGTCGAGGTTCCCGGGGTCTCCATGTCCAACTTCCTGCGGACCGCCGCCACCTCGGTGCGCGGCGAGGCGCCGAAGCTGCGGCACTGGGTGAAGGAGGTGAAGGAGTCGATGAACGAACTCGATATCGACGCCGCCTTCGCCGACCGCAGTGTGAACGAGGGCTTCTCCGGCGGTGAGAAGAAGCGGCACGAGATCCTGCAGCTGGGCCTGCTCAAGCCGAAGATCGCCATCCTCGACGAAACCGATTCGGGCCTGGACGTGGACGCGCTGCGTATCGTCTCCGAGGGCGTCAACCGCTACAAGGAGCGGGAGAACGGCGGCGTTCTGCTGATCACCCACTACACCCGCATCCTGCGCTATATCCAGCCGCAGTTCGTGCACGTCTTCGTGGGCGGCCGCATCGTCGCCGAGGGCGGCGCGGAACTGGCCGAGGAACTGGATGCCAACGGTTATGTGAAATTCACTCAGACCGCCACCGCCGGAGCGTGATATGACAGCGACCCTCCCCGCCTTCGACGTCGCCCGGATCCGGGCCGACTTCCCGATCCTGAACCGTACGGTCCGGGACGGGAAGCCGCTGGTGTACCTGGATTCCGGTGCCACCTCGCAGCGGCCGCTGGCGGTGCTGGACGCCGAACGCGATTTCCTGCTCGAAAGCAATTCGGCGGTGCACCGGGGCGCGCATCAGCTGTCCGAGGAGGCCACCGACGCCTACGAGGCGGCCCGCGCGGAGATCGCCGGGTTTGTCGGCGCCGAGGCCGACGAGATCGTGTTCACCAAGAACGCCACCGAATCGCTGAATCTGGTGACGTACTCCTTCGCCGACGCGCGGTTTCCGTACCACGTGGGTCCCGGTGACGAGATCGTGATCACCGAACTCGAACACCACGCGAATCTGGTGCCGTGGCAGGAGCTGGCGCGGCGGACCGGCGCGACCCTGCGCTGGTACGGGGTGACCGAGGACGGCCGGATCGATCTGTCGTCGCTGGAACTCTCGCCGGCTACCAAGGTCGTGGCCTTCACTCACCAGTCCAATGTCACCGGGGCGGTGGCGCCGGTCGCCGAGCTTGTCCGCCGGGCCCGCGCCGTCGGTGCGCTGGTGGTGCTGGACGCCTGCCAGTCGGTACCGCACGCGCCGGTGGATTTCCATGCCCCGGACGTGGACTTCGCCGCGTTCTCCGGGCACAAGATGCTCGGTCCGTCGGGTGTGGGTGTGCTGTACGGGAAACGGGATCTGCTCACCGAGACCCCGCCGTTCATCACCGGCGGTTCGATGATCGAAACGGTCACCATGGAGGAGACCACTTACGCGCCCCCGCCGCAGCGGTTCGAGGCCGGGGTGCCGATGACCTCGCAGGTGGTCGGGCTCGGGGCCGCGGTGCGCTATCTGCGGGAAATCGGCATGGATGCGGTGGCCGCGCACGAGCACACCCTGGTCGAGGCGGCGCTGGAAGGCCTGGGCGCGGTGCCGGGGATCCGGATCGTCGGGCCGACCGACAACGTCGACCGCGGTGGTGCGGTGGCCTTCGTCGCCGACGGTATCCACGCGCACGATCTGGGCCAGATCCTGGACGACGAGGGCGTCGCCATCCGGGTCGGCCATCACTGCGCCTGGCCGCTGCACCGGCGCTTCGGTATCGCCGCGACCGCGCGGGCCTCGTTCGCGCTGTACAACACCGTGGACGAGGTGGAGAAACTGGTCGCCGCGGTGCGGAAGGCCCAGAGCTTCTTCGGGGTTGCCTAGAACATGCGTATGGAACAGATGTACCAGGAAGTGATCCTGGATCACTACAAGCACCCGCACAATCGCGGGTTGCGGGAGCCGTACGGCGCCGAGGTGCACCATGTGAACCCGACCTGTGGCGACGAAGTGACCCTGCGGGTGCATCTCGGCGATGCCGGGGATGTCGCCGACGTGTCCTACGACGGGCAGGGCTGTTCGATCAGCCAGGCGTCGATCTCGGTGCTCACCGATCAGGTGATCGGCCTGCCGGTGGGCGAGGCGCTGGGTGTCGTCGACTCGTTCAACGAGATGATCGGCAGCCGGGGTACCGTCGAGGGCGACGAGGACGTCATCGGCGACGGGATCGCCTTCGCCGGTGTTGCCAAGTATCCGGCCCGCGTGAAATGTGCTCTTCTGGGCTGGATGGCGTTCAAGGATGCGGTGCTCCGGATCGACGGTGCCGCCGATGCCGTCGCCCCGGCCGCCGCGACGCCGGAGACCGACCGAGTACGGAACGGGGAAACATCATGACCGAAACGTCCGCCACCGAATCCACCGCGGATCCCGCACCCACCGAGGCCGAACTGTCGGCCGAGGATCTCGCGCAGCTCGCCGATCTCGAGGAGGCGATGCGCGATGTGGTCGATCCCGAGCTCGGTATCAATGTCGTGGATCTGGGCCTGGTGTACGGCATGCGGGTCGAGGAGAGCACCGCGGTACTAGATATGACTCTGACTTCTGCGGCCTGCCCGCTCACCGATGTCATCGAGGATCAGTCGCGTAATGCGCTGGTGCGCAGCGGGCTGGTCGACGATCTGAAGATCAACTGGGTCTGGATGCCGCCGTGGGGTCCCGACAAGATCACCGAGGACGGGCGGGAACAGTTGCGGGCGCTGGGTTTCACCGTCTAGGCGGACCTCGCACAGCATCGGCGACGCCGCATTAACGGGGGGGCGGCCGCAAGGGGCGCCCCCGCCAAAAGGAGATAAACCATCTGAGTAGGCGGCGGGCCCGCGGGACCATCGCAGCCGACGGACGCGGCGCGGCCCGCTATTGCAGAACCCGGCGGCTCCGGGCAGCCGCAAGGCGCTCCGGAAGCCGGAGGCAACCGCCCGGCGGCGGAACCC
>NZ_JARWNW010000240.1 GCF_029868325.1 Nocardia carnea | reverse complement strand
CCGCGGGCCAGCGCGCCGGATGCACCCGAACTCCACAGTCCGCTCAGCGCGCCGTCGCTGCCGTTGACCATGACGAATGTGGGCCGCGGCGTGTTGTCCGGCGCCGGGCGGAAGAAATAGCCGGGCAGGGTGCTGTTCTCGTAGGGGATGTCGACGCGTTCGACCCGATACGCGGTGGTGTCGACGAAACGGTTCCAACCGGACCGGTGGTTATGGAAGGCCGGGAGAAGCCGTTCGCCGGCGCCGGAACCGCTGAGCGCGTTGACGGCGGTCGCGAAGTAGGTGGCGGACCGCAGGTATGCCCAGGAGGCGCTCAGCTGATGGCCGCCGGCCGCGGCGGTATCGGCGAGGGCGCGTGCACGTTCGCCGGCGGCTTCCCAGCTGCGGAACCAGTTTTCGTGGTCATCGGGTTCGGCGGCATCGATGGCCCACAGGACCTCGCCGATATCGGCCGCCCCGGACGCGGTGGCGCCGAGGACGCAGCGCACCACATAATCGGCGTCGGGATCCGGATAGAAACCGGCGGTGAACACCTGATGCGGGAGAGCGGGCCGGAACGGGAACGTGGGCACGAGATCTCCTTCGCCGGGCCGGGGAGGTCGGACGCCGCAGTATGTGAGTCTGTTCTGGGGCCGCGCTGCCGGGAGATCAGAGAACGATGACGTTCTTCCCGCGGGTGTGTCCGGTGCGGCTCGCCGCGAACGCTTCGGGGACCTCGTCGAGAGAGAAGGTCCGGGCGATGGGGACCGTCAGGTTGCCTTTGGCGGCGAGGTCGGCCAGGCGCTGGGTCTGCGTGCCGTCGGGGCGGACCCAGACGATATGCCCGCCGTGCTCGGCCACACTGTTGTCGGCGACCGAGGCGTGCCGGCCACCGGGGGCGAGTACCGCGAGAGTGGTGTCGAGCTGGCCGCCGACGAAATCGGCCACCGCGTCCACACCGTCGGGCGCCAGTTCCCGGATTCGTTCGGCGACGCCGTCGCCGTACTCCACCGGTTCGGCCCCGAGTTCCCGCAGGTACTCGTGGTTCTTCTGGGATGCGGTGCCCAGGACCCGGGCGCCGCGGGCCGTCGCGATCTGCACGCCCAGGCTGCCGACACCGCCGGCCGCGGCGTGGATCAACACGGTGTCGTCGGCGGTCACCTCGAGCAGGTCGAGGGTGCGCAGTGCTGTGCCACCGGCCAAGGGGAGCGCACCGGCTTGTTCCCACGGCAGTTCGGCCGGTTTCCGGGCGACGTGCGCGGCCGCGACCGTGACCAGTTCGGCGAAGGTACCGGCCTGCAGGACGTCCTTGCGGGCGTAGGCGAGCACATCGTCGCCCACCGAGAACTCCGGGGTGTCCAATCCGGTATCGACCACGGTTCCGGCGACGTCCCAGCCGGGGATCACCGGGAACACCGCATCGATCAGCCCGTCGAGTGCCCCCGACATCAGCTTCCAGTCGACCGGGTTCACCCCCGCCGCGCGGACTTCGATCAGGACCGAACCGGGGAACAGTTTGGGTGTGGGCAGGTCACGGACTCGTACATCGTTGTCGTCGGCGGTGTAGCGGTCGTAGGTCGCTGCGCGCATAGTCCATTCCTATCGCCGGGGAGCTGTCGCTGGGTGCAACGACGCGCCATCGCCGATATTCCTGTGCGCATGGCCTCGGCCGCCTGCCGTAATGAAGTCCGCCGAGCCGGGCATCGTCGACCGAACTCGGGGACCTCCGCTCAGCCCGCGGCCACAGACCGCGAACCGGTGCGTTTCAGGATGGCGGCGAGCTCGGTGTCGAAGCGGTCGGCGGCTTCGATATTGCCGAGGTGGCCGGTGGGCCAGACCTGGTAATCGGGGCGGTGACCGGCCTTCTCCATGGTGTCGGCGATGATGCGCGACATACGTTCGGGCAGTAGCCGGTCGTACTGTCCGGCGATGATCGTGGTGGGCACCGTGAGGTTCGCGGCCGCTTCACCCAGTTGCAGGTCTGCCAGGATGGCGGCATGCCGGCCGCGGGCCAGCGGGCGGCAGGAGCGCACGATGCTCAGGGCGAAATCGGCCTGCTCGTTGGTGGCGCCGCGGGCCATGATGCGCTGTTTGAGCAGTTCCCGGGCCGCCCAGCCGCCGGGCAGGGGTACCGGTGAGGTGAGGATGGATTCCGCGACGATCATCGGCAGCCGGACGGGTGAGCCGAGCAGGGTGACCGGCTGGTTTCCCACGCTGAGTGGTTTGTTCAGCAGGGGGAGCAGATCGGTGTCATAGCGGATATTGCCCGATGTGGTGTTGGCGAGCACCACTGCGCGGGCCCGCCGGGCGACCTGCTGCGGATGACGGGCGGCCCATGCTTGCAAGGTGATGCCACCCATGCTGTGGCCGACCAGCAGTGCAGTGCGACCCGGGCGCAGGGTGGCGTCCAGAACGGCGGCGAGATCATCGGCGAGGGTGCGGTCGCCGAGTGGAGCGCGGCCCAGGGTGCTCTCGCCGTGGCCGCGCTGATCGTAAGAGATCACCCGGTAGCGGCCCGCGAAGGCGTTGATCTGCGGATTCCAGTACTCGATACAGCAGCTCCAGCCGTGGATGAACACGATCGGCTCGGCATCGGCGGGACCGTAGGAGTGCACACGCAGGCGGGCGCCGTCGACGGTGGTGACGGTGGAGACCTCGGGCGCATCGGCGGGTGCGTTGAAGGCGGCGTTCCGGAATCGGCGAGCGCGCAATGCGGCACGGTAAGGGGCGGTCAGCGCGCCGTGGTGCGCCTGCGATAGCGCTGTCAACGATTTCACCAGCATCAGAACACTCCTTTGTGCCTGCCTGACACGGTAACCTGCAAGCTGGGTGCTTACAAGAGCAAGCGCCGCACCGAGATTCTCTGTCCGGAATGTGGTTCGTACCCCGGATGTCGGTTCCGCGGACGGTGCCGTTAACCCAGAATTCCCAGTCGGCGCCGTTTCTATGCACCGCAGCCCGAAACCGGAGCTAGCACCTCCGATGGTTGTGGCGTCAACCCCGCCGCCGGGGCTACGGTGAGAACCGTGAACGATTCCGACCCGGCCCCGCCATCACCGGTGCCCTCCGGTGTTCCGGCCGTGGGAACGGAACCCGTACGCAGCGGGCTCGCGCGGCTGAGCGCGGTCGCGCTACCGGCCGCGGTCGCGAGTGCGGGAGCGGCGGCTGTACTGCTGCTGCACTTCCGGGATCCGCACGTTCCGGGGTCGTACGGGCTGTGTCCCTCTTATGCGCTGTTCGGGGTGTACTGCCCCGGATGCGGGGGTATGCGGGCAGTGCACAACCTCACCGACGGGAACATCATCGATTCCCTGCACAGCAACCTGCTGGCGTTGCCGGTGCTGGTGCTGTTCGCGCTGTGGGTGGGCGATTGGGCCGTCCGTGCCTGGCGCGGCGACGGACCGCGGCTGCCCGGAATCGGTACCGGCACGATGTGGGTGCTGCTCGGCTCGATGGCCGCGTACACCGTGCTGCGCAACACGCCGTGGGGCACCTGGTTGACGCCGGTTTGACATGAGAGGTGGATATGCGCGACTCGTTGAAGGACCGGGTACGGGACAAAATGCTGCGGCAACTCGCCGAAGACGGCCCGGCCGGTCCCGAATCGGAGGATCCGCGCCTCATCTCGCTGGCCACCGATCTCGACGCCCTGGACAGCGTCGGCGAGGACGATCCGCTGGTCGAACAGCTGGCTGGCCGCTACCTGGTTTTCTGACCGGCGGGCGGCAGCTGCGGTAGCGGTTCGGAATACAGCCAGTCCTGCCACAGCGCATGCAGCGGCGCCACGCTGTAATGGCCGGCGAGATCGGTGAACTCCTCGGTGGAGACCGAGGCATGACGGTGCCGGGCTGTCCAGTCGCGGATCAACCGGAAGAACGCGGTATCGCCGAGTTCCAGCCGCAACACATGCAGGGTGAGCGCGCCCCGTTTGTACACGCGATCATCGAACATCAGGCCGGGGCCGGGATCGCCGACCACGATGTTCTGCGGCTCCCGGCGCAGCGTATGCCAGGCCGCCCGGGCCAGCTGGTCCGCGCTCGCGCCGTCGGCCGCTTCCGACCAGATCCATTCCGCGTAGCAGGCAAAACCTTCGTGCAGCCAGATATCGCACCAGTGCTGGAGGGTCAGGCTGTTGCCGAACCACTGGTGTGCCAGTTCGTGCGCCACCAGTCGTTCCACCCCGCGGCGGCCGTCGCAGTGGTTGGCGCCGAAAATCGAGATGCCCTGGGCTTCGATGGGGATCTCCAGCTCGTCCTCGGTGACCACCACCGAGTAGCTCTGGAACGGGTACGGCCCGAAGCGGTCGCTGAACACCGACATCATCTCCGGCTGGCGGGCGAAATCGTGGTCGAACGCGGCGCGGAGGGCGGCCGGGACGGCCGCGTAGAGCGGTACCGGAGCGTTGTGTTCGCCGATCCGGTGCCTGCGGTAGCGGCCGATCTGGACGGTCGCCAGATAGCTGGCCATCGGTTCGGCCTGCTCGTAGATCCAGGTCGTCTGTCCGGCCTTGGTCTGTTTGCCGACGAGGTTGCCGTTGGCGAGGGTGTAGTACGGGGTGTCGGTGGTGATCGAGATGCGGTAGCTGGCCTTGGAACTCGGATGGTCGTCGCAGGGGAACCAGGAGGCGGCACCGTTGGGTTGACTGGCCACCAGCGCGCCTTCGGTGAGTTCCTCCCAGCCGACCTCGCCCCATGGTCCCCGCACGGGTTTCGGGGCGCCGGCGTACTGGACGACGAGCTGCAGCATCCCGCCCGCCGGGATCCGCTCGCGCGGCGTGACGGTGAGCTTGCCGCGCTGATGGTTGTATTTGGCGGCCTTGTTGCCGTTGACCAGCACCTTCGACACCGCCAGGGGCTGGGACAGGTCGAGCGAATAGCGGGGGCGTTCGGCCGTGGTCACCGCGGTGATCACGGCGCGGCCCGCGAGTCGATTACTGGCGACCTTGTAGTTCAGTTCCAGTTCGTACCGCGAAACGCGATAGCCCCGGTTGCCGTTCTGCGGGAGATAGTCGTCGATGGGGGCGTCGTAGAACCTGCTCCCCATCAGCGGTCCGTCTCCTCGTCTGCCGAATCGCTGTCCGGGCTGCGCACCGGGCCGGTCCAGGGTGCGATGGGGTTACCCCACCATCTCGTGGAGGGCGGTACGGTATCGCCGCGCATCACCAGCGAGGCCGGACCCACGGTGGCGCCCGCGCCGACAGTCGCGGCCGGTAGGGCGACGCAATGCGGTCCGAGGGTGGCGCCCGGTTCCAGGGTGACGGTGTCCATGGCCATGATGCGGTCGTGGAACAGATGCGTTTGCACCACACAGCCGCGTTCCACGGTCGCCCCGTCGCCGAGTGTCACCAGGTCTGCCTCCGGAAGCCAATAGGACTCGCACCATACCCCGCGGCCGATCTTCGCGCCGAGTGCGCGCAACCACAGATTCAGCACGGGCGTACCTGTTGCCGCGCGGGCGAACCACGGCGCGGCAACGGTTTCCACGAAGGCGTCCGAGACTTCGTTACGCCAGACGAAAGAACTCCACAGCGGATGTTCCTCGGCCTGGATACGGCCCACCAGAATCCATTTCGCCGTCACCGCACTCGCGCAGGCCACCGCGCCCGCGACCATGAGCACCACCCCGGACAGCAACCCGGCCGCCAGGAAGCCGAAACCGTCCGCCACTCGCGCGAGAGCGAACAGCACCCCGAGGCCGATGGCGAAGGTCACCACCACTGCGGCCAGGCGGCAGGTTTCGAAGGCGCCGCGGAAGATCCGCAACCGCAGCGGCGGGTCGAAGGTGCGGTCGGTATCGGCACTACCGGCCGCCCGCCGCAACCGGACCGGCGGGCTGCCCAGCCACGACGATCCGGCCTTGGCCTTGCTCGGAGCCGCGGACAGCACGGCCACCAGACCGTTCTTCGGTACCCGCCGGCCGGGGGCGGTCATTCCGGAATTGCCGAGAAAGGCGCGTTTACCGACCTTCGCCTCACCGATGTGCAACCAGCCGCCGCCGAGTTCGTAACTGGCGATCATGGTGTCGTCGGCCAGGAACGCCCCGTCGGCGACGGTGGTGAACTTCGGTAGCAGCAGCACCGTGGAGGCCTCGACCCGTTTACCGACCTTCGCGCCGAGCAGCCGTAACCAGACCGGCGTCAGCAGGGAAGCGTAGAGCGGGAACAAGAATGTGCGGGCCGAGTCCAGCAGGCGTTCGGTCGCCCAGACCTGCCAGCCGACCCGGCTGCGCACCGGATGGTAGCCCTCGGTCAAGCCGATACTGAGCAGCCGGACCGCGACTACGGTCGTCACCGCGTACACCAGCAGGCTGAACAGTGTCGCCACCGGCAACCAGAGGAAAGCGGGTAGCAAGGCGCCGGCGAAACTCACCGAATCCCGGACGCCCCAAGCGATCACCGCGAGACCGGCCGCCAGCCCGGCGAGCGGCAGCGCGCCCAGCGCCAGCGAAGCGATTCCGTACGCCACCACCCAGTGCACGGCACGTTCCGGTGTCTGCGCCGGCCAGCGGTGCCGCGCCCGGCCGACCTTCACCGCCGGTGAACCCGCCCATTCCTGGCCGGCCTTCACCTTCCCCGAGACCGCCGAACCGGCCGCGATCTCGGCATCCCGGCCGATCTTGGTCCCGGGCAGCAGCACCGAGCGGGCCCCGACGACCGCGCCCTTACCCACCTGGATCGCACCGATATGCACGGTATCGCCGTCGATCCAGTAACCGGACAGGTCGACCTCGGGTTCCACACTGCACCCGTCGCGCAGCTCGAGCATGCCGGTCACCGGGGGCAGCGTGTGCAGGTCCACGCCCTTGCCGACGGTGGCGCCCAGCGCCCGGGCGAACGGCACCATCCACGGTGCGCCGGAAAGGTTTTCCGCCCCGCTGGCCTCGGCCAGCCGGACCGCGGCCCACAACCGCACATGCACCGGACCGCCGCGTGGATAACTGCCGGGCTCGACGCCCGCGAGCAGTACGCGCGCCCCGGCGACACAGATCGCCATCCGGCCCAGCGGGGTGATGAACACGGCGAACAGCAGTGCGGTCCACCACCACGACAGACGCGGTAGCCACGGCAGTACCTCGAACCAGCCCGCGATTCCCGCGGCCACCGCGAGCCAGGTCACCCATTGCAGCCCGGTGAGAGTGGTGAGGGCGACCGTCGCGAGGATCTGGACCAGTTGCGCCGAGCGTGGCGTCGGCTCGACTCGGCGGATATCGGCTTCGACGCCCGGACCGCTGTCGTCCAGGAGTTCGGCCAGCGCGCCGAGCCGCGGATGGTCGTAGATATCGGCGACGGTGACCTGCGGGTACCGCGTGCGCAGCGCCGATACCAGCTGCGCGGCCGACAGTGATCCGCCGCCGAGTTCGAAGAAATCGGCGTCGGCGCCGGTGATCTCGGCGGCGAGTACATCGACCCAGATCTGGGCCACCCAGGCGGCCGTTCCCGTCAAACCGTGTTCGGCCCCGGCATCGGCGCCTGCAAGGGGCCAGGGCAGTGCGTTGCGGTCGACCTTTCCCGAGGTCCGGGTGGGTAGTTCGGTGACGACGACCAGTCGCGGGATCAACGGGGCCGGTAGCTGCTCGGACAGTAACGTCCGCGCCGCGGCCAGGTCGTAATCGTCGGGGACACCGGTGAGGTAGCCGATCAGCACCGGTGAACCCGTGGCGGTGGTGCGTACCGCCGCGGCGGCACCGCTCACGCCGGGGAGATGCTGGAGAGCGTTGTCGATCTCGCCGAGTTCGATCCGGCGACCGCCGATCTTCACCTGATCGTCCGCCCGGCCCAGGAAGAGCAGGCCGGCGCTGTCGTTACGAACCAGGTCGCCGCTGCGGTAGGCGCGGTCCCAGCCCAGTGTCGCCAGCGGCGCGTATTTTTCGGCGTCCTTGACGGGATCGAGGTAGCGGGCCAGACCTACGCCGCCGATCACCAATTCGCCGGATTCGCCCTCGCCCACCGGAAGACCGTCCGCATCGACCACGGCCAGATCCCAGCCGTCCAGCGGCAGCCCGATCCGGACCGGGCCGGTGCCGTCCAGCAGCGCGGCGCAGGCGACCACGGTGGCCTCGGTGGGGCCGTAGGTGTTCCATATCTCGCGGTCGTCGTCGGCCAGTCGTTCGGCCAGGTCCGGTGGTACGGCTTCGCCGCCGAAGATCAACAGCCGCACCGATTCCAGCGCTTCGGCCGGCCAGGTCGCGGCCAGGGTGGGGACGGTGGAGACCACCGTGATGCCCTGCCGGACGAGCCACGGGCCCAGATCGGCGCCGGTCCGCACCAGCGCGCGCGGCGCCGGGACCAGGCAGGCGCCGTGCCGCCAGGCCAGCCACATCTCCTCACAGGAGGCGTCGAAGGCCACCGAGAGCCCGGCCAGGACGCGATCACCGGGACCGAGTGGGTTGTCCCGCAGGAACAGGCGGGCCTCGGCGTCGACGAAGGCGGCCGCGTTGCGATGCGTGACCGCGACACCCTTCGGTGTACCGGTGGAACCGGAGGTGAAAATGATCCACGCGTCGTCGTCCACCGAAGGGGCACCGGTGGATTGCCCGCCGATTGCCGGATCGGGTTCGCGGTCGCCGACCGGTTCGATACCCGCCGCGGTGGCGAGGGCGGTGACCTGCGCTTCGCCGAAAACGAACCGCGCCCGCTCCTCGGGGTCATCGGCATCGACCGGAACATAGGCGGCCCCGGCGTGCAGTACCGCCAGAATGGTCAGATACAGCTCCCAGGTCCCCGATGGCATCCGGACACCCACCCGGTCCCCCCGACGAACCCCGGCCGCCCGCAGATCCCGGACCGAACGGTCGATCTCCACCAGCAGTTCGGCATAGGACAGGGTGCGGTCGGCGGTCGCCACAGCGGCAGCATCCGGGTGCCGGGCGGCCGTCTCGGCGAGCACATCGACCAGGGTGCGCGCTCGCGGCGCCGCATCGGCGCGCCGGAGCCCGCTCACCGTTTCGAGCTGCGCCTGCATTTACCCGGCCCACCTTCCATCGCCCAGCCGACGGACTCGTTCTCCCACACGGGGGTTACCGCCCGGCAAACAGCGGTCGAACGAGTTTATTGGCGCGCAGGTGCAGACGGGGTTCCGGCCCCTGTGTCGTGCGGTGTCTCCGGCGCCGCGAAGCTCGGGCCCGGGTCCCATATTCTGCGCATGGACGGGCCAAAACCATTCAGCGCCGAGTAAGACTCGGCGGTGCTGGGTGCCGGGTTGGGCGTGGGGACCCACCCGCGCCACGATGAACGGCCGACGACCGCGCGCAGCCTGGTGAGGCCGGACCGCGTCTGCACATCCTTCATGCGGCCGGACCGAAGGCGGTCAGGTACCGCAGGACCACGACCATCCGGGCGCAGCAGCCGGCAAGGCCGGTACGTGGATGGCCGACCGCCGCACGGCCCGTTGCTCGTCACCGCTGGAGCCGGGCGGCCCGAGTCCGGCGAAGCGGGCAGTATGGTCCGCGCTCAGTCGACGTCGTCGGCGAGGAGGGTGGGGCGGTAGTAGTGGCCCTTGTAATAGAGCAAGGGGGCCGTCGGGGGTTCTTCTTCGGTGTCGTCGTGGACCTTCACCACCCGGCCCACCACCAGAGTGTGGTCACCGATCGGGATGAGCTGCTCGATGGTCGTGCGCAACCACAGCGGGGTGCCGTGCAGAACCGGTTCCCCGGTATCCAGGGCCGACCACAGGGCGGGGTCGCTGAAGCGGTGCGCCGCGGTGCGGGCGAACCGCTGGGCGAGATGGCGCTGGTGTTCGCCCAGGAAATGGATCACCACGGATTTCGCGGCGGTGAGCGCGGCGAGGCTGGAGGACGTATCGGCGATATTGAACGAGATGAGCGGCGGATCCAGCGAGAGCGAGGCGAACGATGTCGCGGTGAAACCGACCGGCCCGGCGGGCGAGTTCAACGTCACGATGGTGACGCCGGACGGGTAGTGCCGCATCGAGGCGCGGTATTGCTCGGCGGTGATCCCGCTGAGATCGTCGGGAATCCGGATTCCGGTCTCGGGCCGTGGTGCTTCGGTCACCCAGCCGACGCTACGCCCGGATCGGCCCGATAGTGCGGGGTGGTCCGCTGGGTGGGAGGTCCTTCCGGGTCACTCCACATCGAGGGAGAGACCGGCGGTGATCCGGAGGAGTTCGGGGTAGGAGGTGCGGAAAACCGCGCCCGGATAGCCGCCGGCCGCCACCAGCTCCCCGAACCGGGACAGCGTGCTGTCCACCCAGGTCGGCAGGTTCGCAGGATGGCCCACCGGCGCAATACTGCCCGGCAGCTGTCCGGTGTACTTGACGGCGAGATGCGGGGGCGCCGCAACGAGCTCACCCTCGAGCCGTGCCCCGGTGCGTTCGGCATCCACCCGATGCGCCGCGGAAACCAGCAGCAGAATCGGATCGTCACCCAGCAGGAAGACCTCTGCCTGCACCAATGCCCCCGCTGCCACCTCCATCGCGTGCGCGGTTGCCGCGGGACCGGCCGCGGATTCCGGGACGGTGACGATCAGACCGTGGTGTCCGCGCGCTATCAAAGTATCCGAGACCCGGCAGGTTATCGGTGGAAGCGACCTGCGCATGGCCACAGAGTAAGGCGAACCCGCCTCCTGCGCCGCCGTTTATCCGATGACCGCCCGGGCCGTCCCGGCGAGTGGACAGGCGCGCCCAGCGGTCCTGGGCCGGTAGGGAACGGGCATTAGTCTGGACCGATGACAGATTGGCAGGCTTTCACCGTCGAAACCAACGATCGCGTCGCCCGGGTGACGCTCACCGGCCCGGGTAAAGGAAACGCCATGGGCCCGGATTTCTGGCGGGAACTGCCGGAGATCTTCCGCGGTCTCGACGCCGACCCCGAGGTCCGGGCGGCGGTACTCACCGGTTCGGGTAAGCATTTCTCCTACGGCCTCGACCTGCCCGCAATGAGTGGCACCTTCGGCCCGCTGATGGCCGACCGCGCTCTGGCCGCGCCCCGCACCGATTTCCTCGGCGAGATCCGGCGCCTGCAGGACGCGATCACCGCGGTGGCCGAATGCCGTAAACCGGTGATCGCCGCCGTCTCGGGCTGGTGCATCGGCGGCGGCCTGGACCTCATCTCCGCCGCGGATATCCGCTACGCCAGCGCCGAGGCGAAATTCAGCCTGCGCGAGGCCAAGGTCGCGATCGTGGCCGATGTGGGTTCGCTGCAGCGCCTGCCCGGCATCATCGGCGAAGGCCACCTGCGCGAACTCGCCTACACGGCCAAGGACATCGATGCCGCGCGCGCGGAGAAGATCGGCCTGGTCAACGATGTCTACCCCGACCAGGACGCGGCGCTGGAAGCCGCCCACGCGACCGCCCGCGAAATCGCCGCCAACCCGCCGCTGGTGGTTCAGGGCGTGAAGGACGTGCTGGGTCAGCGCAACGCCGCCGCGGTCACCGAAGGCCTGCGCTACGTCTCCGCCTGGAACGCTGCCTTCCTGCCCTCCGAGGACCTGACCGAAGCGATCCAGGCAGTATTCGAAAAGCGCACTCCCGACTACAAGGGCCGCTAGCGAGAAACCTCCGCCCGACAGCGCGGACCCCGCGGTGGTCACAACGGAGAGCCGAACGCCACGCAGACGAACCGGGCGCCGTACGCCGGCTTCGAAGCGGGTCGGCGGCGCCCGACGAGCAGCTCCTACCCGGAAATCCCAACGCAACCACGGCGGCGCCGAGTCCAGCGAGGCCCTCGAAGGGTTAGGGCCCGGCCAGCAGCCCGGTGCCGATACCGTGCACCGCGCGCACATTGGGCAGCGCCAGCACCCGCCGCCGCAGCACCCATTCGAAGGTCGGCCGGAGAAAACCGATGACATCCATACCGCCGGCGACCCGGGCCGCCCAG
>NZ_JARWNW010000239.1 GCF_029868325.1 Nocardia carnea | reverse complement strand
GCACCAAGCTCCCGGCCGTAGTCCGTGCTACCGAAGGCCCAGCCGCCCCGAAACCGTTCGGGGCGGCCCGACTGCATCTACAGCGCCACGCCCCAGCGCGACAGCCGGCGTTCGGTGAGTACGAGAATTGCGTTGAACACCAGCCCAACCAGCGCGATGGCGATGATTCCGGCATACATATCGGGGATCTGGAAATTGAGCTGGGCGGCCGTGATCAAATAGCCCAGCCCGGCCTTGGCACCGACCATCTCCGCCGCGATCAATACCAGGATCGAGGATGCCGCGGCCATCCGCAGGCCGGTGAAGATGGTGGGGACCGCGGCGGGCAGCACCACCTTGTACACGATCGCGAATTGGGAGAACCCCAGCGAACGAGCCGATTTCACGAGCAGCGGCTCCACCGTACGGACACCGGAGATGGTATTCAGCAGGACCGGGAAAGCGCAGGCGTAGATCACCAGCGCGACCTTGGAGGTTTCCCCGATACCGAGAACGAGGACGAATACCGGCAGCAGCGCCAGCGCCGCGGTATTGCGGAACAGCTCGAGAACCGGGTTGAGGAAATCGGCCACCGGCCGGTACCAGGCGATCGCGACCCCCAGCGGTACCGCGAACGCGACCGCGATCACAAAACCGGTGAGCGCCCGGGTCAGGCTCGTCGATATGTGTTCCCACAGCTGACCGTTCGCGATCAACTCGAAAAATGTCCGGCCGACCTCGGTGAACGGCGGCAGAAACACCTCGTCGACCAGGCCTGCACGGGGCGCGACCTCCCACACCGCGAGGAAGGTCAGAATCGCCACCGAAGGTTTCACCACACGCCACGCCGAGGCCACCGTGCGCCGCCCCCATCGCGGTACACGGGGCCGGGTGGCCGCCTCGGGCGGGATTTCGGCGCGTTCGGATTCGGTGCGTGGTGCACTGTCGAGAGTGCCGGTGGCGAGTGCGCTAGGCATGCTGAGCCTCTTCCGTGGTGGAGATAGCGGCGAGTTCGAGCGAGCGGGCGCGTTCGACCTCGTCGTGGAGCAGCGACCAGATCCGGTGGCGCAGTTCCCGGAATTCCGCGCCGGAACGGATATCGCCGGCCGTGCGGTCGATATCGATATCGACCACCGTCTTCACCCGGCCGGGCCGGGAGGTGAGTACGGCGACCCGCTGCCCCAGATAGATCGCCTCGTCGATGCCGTGGGTGATGAACAGAATCGTCTTACCCGTACGTTCCCAGATGCGCAGTAGTTCGTCCTGCAGCGATTCGCGGGTCTGCGCGTCGAGCGCGGCGAACGGTTCGTCCATCAGCAGGACTTCGGGGTCGTAGGCGAGGCTGCGGGCGATCGCGACCCGCTGCTTCATTCCACCGGACAGTTCGTGCGGATACCGGTCGGCGAACCCGGCCAGCCCGACCAGTTCGAGATAGTGTGCGGCGCGTTCCCGGCGTTCGGCACGCGGTACGCCCTTGGCTTCCAGCCCGAATTCGATATTGCGGCGCGCCGACCGCCACGGCAGTAATGCGTACTGCTGAAAGACGATTCCGCGATCGAGGCCGGGGCCGGTGATCGGGGTGCCGTCGAGCAGGATCTGCCCCGACGTCGGGGCGCTCAGCCCACCGAGCAGATCGAGCAGCGTGGACTTCCCGCAACCACTGGGCCCGACGAGGACCAGGAATTCACCGGCGGCCAGGTCCAGGGTGATGTCTTGGACCGCGGTCAGGTCGGCTTTACGGCCCCGGATCGGGAAGGTTTTGCTCACCTGGCTCAGGCGGAGTTTGGGTGTGCTGGTCATTTCGCACCGGCCGATACTTGTCCGTCGGGTCCGCCGTCGGCAGGGTAGGTGCCGTTGGCGTACGGGTTGTACTCGTTGGTGTAGAGGTCGCGGGCGGCCGGCGCGCCGTCGTCGAGCTCGCCGTTGCGCACCAGCCAGTCGATCCAGACCTGGAGTTCACGTTCCTCGATGACCGCGCCCGGGGCCGGGATACCGGAACTACGCCAGAACCGCACGGTCTCCGCGCTTTCCGCGCGGCCGCGGGCGGCGATGATATCGGCGAAGCGTGCGATCACCTCCTGCGGCGGCCGCGTCTGCGTCCAGCGGACGGCGCGGGCCGTGGCCTGCACGAAATCGCGCACCACCTCGGGGTTGGCGGCGATGAAGTCGTCTCGCATCACATAGGTTCCATAGCTGAACGCACCGAACAGATCACGGTCGGTGAACAGCGCGCGCAGACCGCCGCGTTCGAGCGCGGTCTCCCGGTAGACGGTATTCAGAGTCGCGACATCGATCTGCCCCTCGCGTAGTGCCTGTTCGGTGTTCACCGGGGGCACCACGGTCAGCTGGACGGTGTCGATTTCCCCGGGCGTCAGCCCCTGCTGCGCCAGCCATTCCCGGGTGAGGAATTCGTGGTGGGCGCCGAGTGTATTCATCCCGACCTTCTTGCCGATGAGGTCACGCGCCGACCGGATCGGGCTGTCCTCCAGTACGTAGTACCCGGTGTATTCGGCGGCATCCGCGCCGTAGGAGCTGAGGACCGAGGTGATCGGCGCGCCCGCGGTATCGAGTTTCACGACCGCGCCGTTGAACGCCGACCCGAACTCGATCTGCCCGGTGGCCACGGATTGGATGTCCTGCGGGCCGCTGGTGGTATCCCCGACCCACTCCAGCTGCACGTTCTCGTAGTAGCCGAGGTCGGCGGCGAGTTCGTGGAAGCCCACCTTTCCCGACCAGCCCTGATATCGCAGGATGGCTTTACCGTCGGCAGTCCTGGTCGCCGCACCGCCGGCACCGCAGGCGCACAGCAGCAACAACGCGGCGGCGACCAATGCGGTTGCCGCCGAGCCGCGTAGCCGTCGGTGCACTCGTGGTTTCAGGCGTCCTGGCATGGCTTCATTCCTCGGTCCGTGATTGGGCTGCCTGCCATAGTGCGGCGGCGGACCTGAACTCTGAACCGTTTGGGTCAGCGCGAGTCCAATCGGCGACCCCGGGTGGGCTCGACGGGACCCCGGCACTGCGGCGGAGCAAGATCCACCCGGGTTATCGCGCCGAATTTCCCTGTGCGCCATGGGGAATTCAATGTCATGCGATGTAATCCTGCGGGCAGGTACCGGCATGTTCCGCAGCATCAGCGTGCCGGTCCGGGTAGTGAAGGGAAGGCGTATCCGATGGTTCAGCAACCGGGCACCTGGGCCGGATTGAAGCAGGACGCCTCCCAGGATCTGCTGTATTTCGATCCAGCCGCCGCGGTGACCGGCGCGGAAGCCGCCGGCCGGATGGTCGACCAGATGCTGGCGATGCGGGCCGCCATCGACGATTTCTATATGGACGAGCTGAGCAACTTCACCGGGGGAATCCTGACCTCGGGGCAGAAGCTCGCGGAGATCTACAACCAGCGCGCCGACCGGCTGTCCACCGTCCTGCAGGACCACGCAAATATCGGCACCGAGATGGCGAATGCGTTCGTGCAGGCCGGGCTCTACTACCGCCGGACCGAGGACCAGAACTCCGCCGACCTCGATAAACTCGCGGATTTCCGGGTACCCGTCGAACCGAGCGCCGAAATTCCGATGGTGTACTCGGATGGCCCCGACTACGACGCCGCCGACCATCCCGAGGGGACACCGACCGATGCCGGCTGGGACGGCAACCAGGACGACTACCGTTCCCTGCCCGCCTCCGCCGTCCCCGACGAACTTCAGCGCTACATCGGCCGCCAGGAGGCGATATCGCCGGACGTCGTCCAATTGGAGAACAGTTCGGCGCTCGGTTTCGACCATTTCCGCGGCTTGGCGGACAACCTGCCCTGGGGCATCTTCGTGCTTGCCGCGATGCGGCAGCGGTGGTGGCAGCTGGCCTCGCATACGAAATCCGAACTGGAGAAGTTCGAGGCCGCCATCGAGGGGATCCAGGACAAATGGCGGGGCCGGGCCGCGGACCGCGCCCGGACCGCCACCAGGAGCTACGTGGACGCCATCGCCCCGCTGTGGAACTCGATGTTCTCGATGAGTGAGAACATGTTCTACACCGCGGAGTGGTTGCGCCGCACTCAGATCTCCATGCCGCAGCAGGATTTCGACCTCAGCGGGTCCTCGGTCGAACACGCGGTACTCCAGCGGTACCGCGAGGAATGGGAGAAGCATTACGCCGAAGGGATGCGGAACACCCTGCGGGAGATGCCGGTGATCGAAGGCCCGATCGCCGAACCGACACCGCCGCCCGCGAACGAAGACAACAACCAGAACAACGATGACAGCGGGGGGAACCAGAGCCCGGAGGAGAAGTCGTACCAGGCGGGCTATGACGATGGCTACGACCAGGGGCTCGAGGACGGTCGAAATCAGGAGGACGACCGGAGTGGGCAGGGTTCCGGTCAGGGGGACGGTCAGGGCGGCGGCTCGGGTAGCGGGCAGGGTGGTGGCCAGGGGCAAGACGAGGGCCGAGGACAGGGACAGGGCAATGAACAGGGGCAGGGCGAAGGGCACGGGCAAGGGTCCGGAGAGCAGGGCGACAGCCAGGGCGGGGGCAGCGGTGGTGGGCAAACCCCCGAGGTCCCCAGTTACGATCAGGCCGAATACGGATCCGGCGCAACATCGCCCACCCCCGATTCCACCGGCGGATCCGGCGGGGAAACCACACCGGCCGTTCCTTCGATCCCGGCCGCGGACACTCCCGGCGAGGGCGTGCCCGGCGAGAGCACACCGGCACCCGGCACGACCATGCCGAAGAACCCGACGGCGGCCGATATCCTCGCCAAGCTCACCGGCATTCCGAAATCGCAGCTGCCCGAGGCACTGAAGAACATCCCGATCACCGGCAAGGACGGCAAACCCCCTACCCTCGCCGACGCGTTGTCGAAGATCACGGGTATTCCCGTCGACCAAATGCCGCCCGAACTGCACGACACTCCGCTGGAATCGCTCTACCAGCAGGATTCACCGTACGGCGCGGTGGAGACCCTGTTCGGGGCTTTCGGAGAAGACATCACACCGGCCGGCGATACCGAGGGGAAGACCGACCCTGACGAAGCGATCTCGGCACTGCTCGGCGGTACACCGGAGACGACAGGTGCGGGTTCGGTACCCGGGCAAGAACAGAACATCCTCGACCGGCTGGCGAATATGCTCACCCAGGGAATCCAGGCCTTCACCCAGACCGGAGGCACGCTGCCCGGGCTGGATCAGTTACAACACATGCTCGACCCCAGCGCATTGCAGCAGCATGTGGGGCAACTTCTGGACCCCGCGAAAGTTCTCGCACCGGCCGCGGGCCCCGGCGCCGCCGGTGGCGTGGGTGTCCCGGTAGCGGAATCCGAACCGCTGGCACCGTATCCGGGTACGAAACCCAGCCCGTTCCCCCGGGCCTCGGTCGCCGGGCCGGGCCTGGATCTCGCCGGTTATTCGGGTATCTCGGCTGCTGCCGGATCACCGGGCGGTTCGCCCGGTATGCCGATGATGGGCACACCGGCCGCGGGCGCGGGTTCACCCGGTAACCCCGGGCAGAGCAACGGTCACGCACCTGCCGAATTCCTGGTGTCGCGGGAGAATCTGGACGAGGTCTTCGACGAATCTCCGGCCAAGGTTCGGCCGGTGATCGAACAGTGAATCCTGCCTGGGCACTGACCGATCTCGAATTCGTTCTGCTGTGCGAGGAACACGGCTGCACCGAGCTACCGGTTCCGTTCACCTTCACCAGCCGGACCTGGCTGGCCGCGGATTACCGGGCGGAGCGGGCGAGAACCTTGCGGGAACTGCGCGACCGCGACGATGCCGAACTGGCCGTGCTGGCCGATGCCCTCACCCGCCCGGACGTCACTGTCGTCGCGCAAGCCTGGGATGAACAGGAGCCGGAGAAACCGGAAGGATGGACTCGGGTCCATGCCGTCCGGCAGCGGGCACGGGGTTTCGTGATCACCCAGCGTCCCGGCGAAACAGTCTGGCACAGCGGTGGTTTCGATGTGACCACGTGCGATCCGCATGCCCTCGCCGAGGCGGTCCTGGCTCTGCTTCCGCCCGCTAAGGCCGGTCGGATGCGCCAGATCGCGCTGATCGATCCCGAGACGCAACCGGATGCCCGGCCGTTCGTTCCACTGATCAGCGATGACGACGAACCCGAGGACGACGAAACGCAGCGCAGTGAGACCTACTTGAATACGCCCGCCACCGCGACCGGGTTGGTGCGGGTTTTTCAGGGCCGGTCGATGTTCGGCCCGCGCGGCCGGGTCGATATGGGGCTGCGCTGGCGGGATCTGCCCGGCGACGGACGGTACGTCACTTCACTTTCCGCGGACGTGCCCGTGGCCACCGGGATGGGGACCAAGGGGATGGTCGAATGGGTCCAGGAACAAGTGGCCGAGGTACTGCTGCGGTTGGACCGGAATCTCGAGCACGAGGAGTGAACTCGCAGGTGGCGGCCCGGAAACAATAGAGGTCACCATGTTTCGCCGGTCCCCGGCGGTTCTTTCCCGAACAGCCGCAGACAGCCATCGGTTCCGATACGATGCGCGCGCATCGATGCAATATGCGATGCAGCGCATCGATGCAGTTCCTCCGCCGCGAACCGCGAGGCATCGGTGCGATCGTCCGGAGGCAGGCGATCCGGATATCTGTGTACGACAGCTGTTCCCCTCCCGCATGTCATCGATCACAGAAGGAACGATGTTCAGGATATTGATCATCAGCGCGGCAGCGTCCGCACTCCTGTTCGGCGGCCTCCCGGTCGCCTGGGGGCATCCCCACTCCGGCGCCGCACGGCCCGGCGCCCCGGGTACCGCCGGCCTGCACAACCCGGCCGGCAGGGACGACTCCGTCGCCCAGCTACCCTTCACCGACCGAGAATTCCTCCGGGCCAGCGCCTTCGACGACGAGCCGCGACCGCTCCAGGACGCGGCCATCGCCCTGGCCCGCGCACAATGTGAATACCTCGACAAATCCGGTAACACCGCGGCGAATCGCACCTATCTCGCCGAGGAGTCCCGTCCGTTCGTGGAGTATCCCTATCTCTTCCTGCAGGCCGCCGTCGGTTCCTACTGCCCGCGACATTCCGCCGGTAACTGAACGGATTACGTTGCGGCACGACCGCAGCCGAGCCGCGACGAAAACGGCGGCGCCCCCATCACTGTGATGGGGGCGCCGCCGTCGCCGGACTCAGTGCTTGCGGCGTGACTTCGGGCCCTTGCCCTGTTTGGTCTGCGCGCGAGCCGCCTCGCGACGCTGGCGACGCGTACCCTGCGTCCGGTCCTCGGAACCGGAACCGTATTCCTCGGCGTCGCTGTGTACCGCCGTGGCACCGCCTTCGGCCGGACCCGAATAGCTCAGCCCACGCGGCCCCGACTGGTCGATACCGCGGGCCCGCAGCGCGGGCGGGGCACCGTTGAGGATCGGGAGCTTCTCGGTCGGGTACTGGCTCTCCGGCGGCGCCTGCGCACCGGACAGCCCGCCCACCGGCGACCGCAGACCGCCGTCGATCTGTACACCTTCGGGCTGCGGCTGCTGAACCTCGACCTGGACGTTGAACAGGATGCCGACGGCGTCCTCCTTCAACCCTTCCAGCATGTTCGCGAACATATCGAAGCCCTCGCGCTGATATTCGACCAGCGGATCGCGCTGCGCCATGGCGCGCAGGCCGATACCTTCCTTCAGATAATCCATCTCGTAGAGATGTTCGCGCCATTTGCGGTCCAGCACCGACAGCAGCACCTGCCGTTCCAGCGTGCGCATACTGCCCTCGCCGGCCAGCCCGTCGATCTCGGCCTCACGCTGCGCGTAGGCGGCGTGCGCATCGTCGAGCAGGGTTTCGAGCAGTTCCTCGCGGGTGAGTTCCCCGGCCTCGCCGACCTCGGTTTCGCCGGTGAGGTCCTGATGTTTCAGGCTCACCGGGTACAGGGTTTTCAGCGCACCCCAGAGCTTGTCCAGATCCCAGTCCTCCACGTAACCCTCGGCGGTGGCGCCGTTGACGTAGGCGGTGATCACATCGGTGATCATGCTCTGGACCTGGCCCTCCATATCCTCGCCGCGCAGGATACGGTTGCGCTCGCTGTAGATGACGGTGCGCTGCTGGTTCATCACCTCGTCGTACTTGAGCACGTTCTTGCGGATCTCGAAGTTCTGCTGCTCGACCTGCGTCTGCGCGCTCTTGATGGCCTTGGAGACCATCTTCGCCTCGATCGGCACATCGTCGGGCAGGTTGAGCCGGGTCATGATCGACTCCAGCGCCGCGCCGTTGAACCGGCGCATCAGTTCGTCGCCGAGCGACAGGTAGAACCGGGATTCGCCCGGATCGCCCTGCCGGCCGGACCGGCCGCGCAGCTGGTTGTCGATACGCCGCGAATCGTGGCGTTCGGTGCCCAGCACGTACAGGCCGCCGGCCTCCCGCACCGCCGCCGCGTCCTCGGCGACCTGCTTCTTGACCTTCTCCAGGGCGTGGAACCAGTTGGCCTGATATTCCTCGGGCGTGTTCACCGGGTCCAGCCCCTGCTGACGCAGCAGGGTATCGGTGATGATGTCCGGGTTACCGCCGAGCACGACGTCGGTACCGCGACCGGCCATATTCGTCGCGACCGTCACCTGACCGGGGCGGCCGGCCTCGGCGATGATCTGCGCTTCCTTCTCGTGGAACTTCGCGTTCAGCACGTTGTGCGGTACACCGCGCTTGGTGAGCTGCTTGGACAGGTACTCGGAGCGGTCCACGCTGGTGGTACCGATCAGCACCGGCTGCCCCGCCTCGTACCGTTCGACCAGATCGTCGACCACGGCGTTGAACTTCGCCTCTTCGGTCTTGTAGATGAGGTCGGCCTGGTCGACGCGCACCATCGGCCGGTTGGTCGGGATCGGGATGACCCCGAGGTCGTAGATCTGGTGCAACTCGGCCGCCTCGGTTTCGGCGGTACCGGTCATACCCGACAGCTTGTCGTAGAGACGGAAGTAGTTCTGCAGGGTGATCGTGGCCAGGGTCTGGTTCTCCGGCTGGATCTCGACCTCTTCCTTGGCCTCGATCGCCTGGTGCATACCCTCGTTGTAGCGACGGCCGACCAGGATACGTCCGGTGAACTCGTCGACGATGATCACCTCACCGTCGCGGACGATGTAGTCCTTGTCGCGGGTGTAGAGCTCCTTGGCCTTGATGGCGTTGTTCAGGTAACTCACCAGCGGCGAGTTCGCCGCCTCGTAGAGATTGTCGATACCGAGCTGGTCCTCGACGAACTCCACCCCGGCCTCGTGCACGCCGATGGTGCGTTTCTTGATATCGACCTCGTAGTGCAGATCCTTTTTCAGCAACGGCGCAATTCGGGCGAATTCCCCATACCACTTACTGGAGGCATCGGCCGGACCCGAGATGATCAGCGGGGTGCGGGCCTCGTCGATCAGAATCGAGTCGACCTCGTCGACCACGGCGAAATTGTGGCCTCGCTGGACGAGATCGTCCAGCGAATGGGTCATATTGTCGCGCAGATAGTCGAAGCCGAATTCGTTGTTGGTGCCGTAGGTGATATCGGCGTTGTAGGCGTCGCGCCGCTGCGCCGGTGTCATCCCGGCCAGGATCGCGCCCACCTCTAGGCCGAGGAAACGGTGTACCCGGCCCATCCATTCGGAGTCACGTTTGGCCAGGTAGTCGTTGGTGGTGACGATATGCACGCCGTCACCACTGATCGCGTTCAGATACGCGGGCAGCACCGAGGTGAGGGTTTTACCCTCACCGGTCTTCATTTCCGCGATATTGCCCAGGTGCAGGGCCGCGCCGCCCATGATCTGCACCTTGTAATGCTTCTGCTGCAGTACCCGCCACGAGGCCTCGCGGGCCACCGCGAAGGCCTCCAGCAGCAGGTCGTCGAGGGTTTCGCCGTCGGCGTAGCGCTCCCGGAACTCGTCGGTTCTGCCTTGCAGCTCGGCGTCGGTGAGCGAGGAGTAATCGTCCTCGAGCCGGATCACCTCGTCGGCGAGATGGGAGAGACGCTTGACCATGCGACCCTCACCAAAACGTAGCAACCTCGTCAGTGTCAGCGCAGGCACGAGTCTCGTCAGTCCTCTGGGTCGGTTTCGGCTCCGATGTTCACGGCTGCACTCCGCCCGGCGGTGGTTACCGCCCTTACCGGCGTGCGTAGCCGCAGCTTGCTTCATGGTAATGCGGCTCCCATCGTAGGCGTCGCCGCGGACCCGGCCACCGCGCCTTCGTCACATTTACGCCGGAAACGCTCGCGACCGCTATACCACCGCGAACTACCGCGCAAGCCCGCGAATCGAGTATCGGAAAATCCACACAATGGTGCGGGAACGACTGCGGACTGGTCACAATGGAGTCCGGATTCCGGACTCCGAAGGGCAGACACCAGCGTGATAGCCAGGCTGACACCGCAGGACGCCGACTTCTTCCGGCTGGAATCGACCACGCACCCGGTACATATCGGATCACTGATCGTCCTGGACAACACCACCGGCGACGATCGGCCGCTCGACTACCCGGCATTGGTCGATCTGGTCGAAGCACGCCTGCCCCTGGCTCCCCGATACCGGCGCAAGGTCCGGCAGGTCCCGCTGTCGCTGGGCCGGCCTGTCTGGGTCGAGGACAGCCGGTTCGATATCACCTATCACATCCGCCGTTCGGCACTGCCCGCACCGGGCAGCGACGACCAGCTGCACGAACTGGCGGCCCGGCTGGGGTCGCGACCGCTGGACCCGGCCCGGCCGCTGTGGGAGATGTACCTGATCGAGGGCCTGTCCGGCGGGCGTTGCGCGATCTATACGAAATCCCATGCCGCCTTGGTCGACGGTGTCGCCGCCCTGGAGATCGGGCATGTCGTGGCCGACACCGCCGAATCTCCGCGCGAGATAGCCGACGATCAGTGGCAACCCGGCCGCGAACCCAGCGATACCGATCTATTGGTGGGCGCACTGGGCCACCTCGTGGCGCAGCCGACCTCGGCGGTCGAGGTCTTACGTGAAGCGGGAGCGAACGCGGCAGGCCTGATCGGCACGGCGGGCCGGACGCTGGACACGGTGGTATCGGCGGTGCGATCGGCGACCAGCAGCACCCCGGACAGCCCCCTGAACGCCCGCACCTGCCGGCAACGCCGGTTCGCCACCGCGGTGACCGACCTCGCCGATTACAAACGGATCCATCAGCAGGCCGGCTGCACCATCAACGATGTGGTGCTCGCCGTGGTGACCGGTGCGCTGCGCAACTGGCTGCTGTCGCGGAACAAGGGGCTGACCGAATCGACGGTGCTGCGCGCGGTGGTGCCGATGTCGGGATACGGTGGTGAACCCCGCACCGGGCGCAGTCTGCCCAGCGCGATCACTCCCCTGCTGATCTCGCTGCCGGTGGGCGAACCGAGCCCGGTGATGCGGCTGTCGCATATCGCCCATGCGACCTCGGCCGAAGGCCGGCCGCGCCATGCGGTGCGCGCCCGCACCCTGGTGCACCTCGCCGGCTTCGCTCCCGCCAGCCTGCACGCGATGAGTGTGCGGGCGGCGAGTACGTTCGCAGACCATACGTTCAATGTGGTGATCACCAACGCGCCGGGCCCGCAGACGCCCATGTTCGTCGGCGGTGCGCGGATGCTGGAGATGTACCCGGTTTCGCCGTTGCTGCGCAACCAGGCGACGAGTATCGGGATCACGTCCTACGACGGACGGGTCTGCTATGGACTCAACGCCGACCGCGAGGCAATGGCCGATATCGGTGTGCTGGCCGCGTCGGTGCCCGAATCGATGGAGGAGTTACTCGGTGCCTGCCTCTGACCGCAAGACCATGCGCGTGTACGTACCGGCCACGGTGTCGATGCTGCGGGACCTCGTGGACAAACGCGAACTGCACGCGGTGGGCGGGACCGCCTTCGCCCTCACCCCCGCCCTACGCGAGGCCTACGCGTCGGGCGACGACGAGGAACTCTCGGAGGTCGCCATGGCCGAAGCGGCGCGGGCCTCGCTGCGCCTGCTGGCCGACGAAGTGCACAGTTCGACAGCACCGATGTACCGGCGGGCGGTGATCGCGGTCGACGTCACGGGCGCGACCCTGCGGCCGGACCTCGACGATGCCGTCGTGAAGCTGGACGGGCCGATCGAGTACACACGGGTCGGCTCGGTCCATATGGATCTGGCCGAGGCCGAATCCGCCGTTGCCAAAGCCGTGGACATCATCGACGCCGCCGATCTCGGCGACGAGGACGCGGAATTCGTCCTCGGTGACGCCGAAGACCACCAGCTGGCCTGGTACGCCACCCAGGAACTGCCCTTCCTGCTCGATCTGCTGTGACGATCGGCCGGTCCGGACGGCGAACCGGCCGGCACGAGCGCCCCGATAGTTGTGACGGCGCACGAACCCCGGACAACCTACGATGCCGTAACCTGTGGGCAGGCGGTCGCCGCAGGTGGCCACGACGACAGAAGGACAACACGGCACCGATGTTTCTCGAGAATGTCCGGGAGTGGCTGGAAGCTCCGGCGGCCGAGGTCGCCGAACGCGGCGGACGGCTCAACGTCCTCCGCGGGGCGGTGGCCCGGGCGACCACCCCGCTGCTGCCCGACGACTATCTGCATCTGGCCAATCCCCTGTGGTCGGCCCGGGAACTACGCGGTCGCGTGGTCGACGTTCGCAAGGAAACCGCCGATTCGGCGACTTTGGTGATCAAACCGGGCTGGGGTTTCGATTTCCGGTACGAGCCCGGCCAGTACATCGGTATCGGCATCCTCGTCGACGGCCGCTGGCACTGGCGGTCCTATTCGCTCACCAGCCCGCCCGACTGGAACGATCCGCGCTACGGCAAGAAGGTCATCGCCATCGCGGTGAAGGCGATGCCGGAGGGTTTCCTGTCCAGCCATCTGGTCAACGGCGTCACCCCCGGTACCGTCGTCCGGCTGGCGGCCCCGCAGGGTGCCTTCGTCCTGCCGTCACCGCTGCCCCCGAAGGTGCTCTTCCTCACCGCGGGCTCGGGCATCACACCGGTGATGTCCATGCTGCGCGCCCTGGATCGCCGTGATTCGGTGACCGACGTGGTGCATATCCATTCGGCCCGGTCCGCCGGCGAGGTCATGTTCGCAGACGAGCTCGCCGATCTGCACCGGCGGCATCCGGGATTCGTCTCGCATATCCACCTCACCGCGGACAAGGGCAAATTCGCGCCCGCCGCGCTCGACGAGCTGTACCCGGACTGGCGGGAACGGCAGACGTGGGCATGCGGCCCCTTGGGCATGCTCGACGATATCGAAAAGCACTGGCGCGCAGCCGGTCTCGACGGCGCGCTGCATGTGGAGCGGTTCGAGGTGGAACGGTCGGCGACCACCGAGGGCGGCACCGTCACCTTCGGGAAAACCGGTCGCACGGCAACCGTCGACGGTGCCACCACACTGCTGGAGGCCGGTGAGTCCGCGGGGGTCCAGTTGCCCTTCGGCTGCCGGATGGGTATCTGCCAGACCTGTGTGGTCACCTTGACCTCGGGGCATGCCCGGGATCTGCGCAACGGCACCGAACGCTTCGAAGGCGAAAAGGTGCAGACGTGTATTTCGGCGGCGGCCGGGGATTGCACCCTCGACGTCTGACCGAACCGGACACCCCCGGCGTTCACCGCGCACAGGTACGCTCGGGGTGTACCGCAGGGGCGCTTCCCGGACCCGGGAAGTTCACGCGATCACATAATCGTTTCGACCATGCCGCCCTCGGCTACGCATATCGCGCTGACAGAAGGGACGCCGGTGGCCATCACCGACATCAGAGCCTTTGCCCACCTCACGGCCGCGGATGTCGAGATGCTGGGGCAGGAACTCGACGGTATCCGGCGGTCGGTCGAACAGTCCCTGGGTGAACGCGATGCCCGCTACATCCGGCGCACCATCGCCGCCCAGCGCGGCCTGGAGTTCACGGCCCGGGCCGTACTGTTCGGCAGCCGTAATCGCTGGGCCTGGCTGGCCGGGACGGCGATGCTGTCCGTCGCCAAGATCATCGAGAATATGGAGCTGGCGCACAACATCAGCCACGGCCAGTGGGATTGGATGAACGATCCCGAAATCCACTCCACGAATTGGGAGTGGGATATGACCGGGCCGTCGGCACAGTGGCGCCGCGCGCACAACTATTCGCACCACACCTACACCAATGTGCTCGGCCGCGACGAAGACCTCGGCTTCGGCATCCTGCGGATGACCCGCGACGAACAGTGGCGGCCCATCCACCTGGTGCAGCCGATCGCCAATATTGTCCTGGCGGCGGCCTTCGAATGGGGTATCGCGCTCCACGACTGGAAGATCGAGAAACAACTGTCCGGGGTGCCGCGCTTCCAGCTCGATTCCGAACCGAACAAACAGTTCGGCAGCAAGATCGCCCGGCAGGTCGCCAAGGATTTTCTCATCTATCCGGCGCTCACCGGCCCCGCCTTCACCGCCACGCTGAAGGCCAACGCCACCGCGAACCTGGTCCGCAATCTGTGGGCCTATGCGGTCATCTTCTGCGGTCATTTCCCGGACGGTGCGGAGAAGTTCACCGAGGAGCAGCTCGAAGGTGAGACGCGCGGCGAATGGTATCTACGGCAGATGCTGGGCAGCGCCAATTTCTCCGCCGGTCCGGTGATGGGGTTCATGAGCGGGAATCTCAGCTACCAGATCGAACACCACCTCTTCCCGGATCTGCCGAGCAACCGGTACCCCCAGGTCGCGGTGGCGGTGCGCGCACTGTGCGATAAATACGATCTGCCGTATACGACCGGATCGCTGGGTAAGCAGTATCTGCTGGCTTTCCGCACCATCCACAAATTGGCCCTGCCGGACCGGTTCCTGCGGCGTACGGCCGACGATGCGCCGGAAACCTCGTCGGAGCGCAAGTTCGCCGGTCTCACCGCGCACTCCGGCGCCGACCACCGGCCGTGGAGTATCGACCCGGCCACCGGTAAGCGGCGCGGTTTGAAATCGGCGCTGTCGGAGGCGAAGGTCGCCCTGCGGGCCAAGGCCGAGCACGAAAAGGAAGTTCTGCGTGCCGCCCAGCGTTCGATGCGGGCCAAGGCCCGGCACGAGCGGGATCTGCTGCGGCGGGCCCGGTATGCGCTGCGCAAGGCGAATACCGCCCAGGCGGCCGGATAGTTTTCTGCCGGGGCCGGATATTTCGCCGCGCGGCGGGGTCGATTCGGGTGTAACGTCCCGCCGGAATCCATCGATGATTCGATCGAGCTGCCACGGTGATCCACGCCCTCGGCGTTCCGTCTCGGCATAGCACCCGCATATTGGGACCTGCAATAGGGCGCACGCCACATTTTCTACCGATATCCCCAAACCTACGGTGTCGTAACTTACGGTAGGGTAGCCCGCATGGCTATATCGGATGTCAAGGAATACGCGCATCTCACCGAGGCGGATGTGGAAGCGCTCGGAGCAGAGTTCGACGCGATTCGCCGAGACATCGAATCCACCCGCGGTGAGCGCGACGCCCGCTATATCCGCAATGTCATCCGTTTGCAGCGTGCGCTCGAAATCAGCGGCCGTACCGTACTTTTCGCCGGTTTCCTGCCTCCGGCCTGGCTGGCCGGCGTAGCCCTGCTGAGCACCTCCAAGATCATCGAGAACATGGAGATCGGGCATAATGTGATGCACGGTCAGTGGGACTGGATGAACGATCCGGAGATCCACTCCACCCACTGGGAATGGGATAACGCCGGTCCGTCCAAGCACTGGAAGCACACCCACAACTACCTGCACCACAAGTACACCAATGTCCTGGGCATGGACGACGATATCGGCTACGGCCTGCTCCGGGTCACCCGCGATCAGCGCTGGAAACCGTTCAATATCGGTAACCCGGTGTACAACCTGGTCCTGCAATCGCTGTTCGAATACGGTGTCGCGATCCAGCACCTGGAACTCGGCAAGGTCGCGGCCGGGAAGGTAGCGCCCGGAACGCCGGAGCGGGCCGAATTCGACCGGAAGGTCGGCGAGGTACTGGTCAAGGTCAAGAAGCAGGCGTTGAAGGATTACGTCGTCTTCCCGCTGCTCACCGGCCCCTCCTTCTTCCACACGCTCACCGCGAACCTCGCGGCGAACGTGATCCGCAATATCTGGTCCAATGCCGTGATCTTCTGCGGTCATTTCCCCGACGGCGCCGAGAAGTTCACCAAGGCCGATATCGACAACGAAACCCACGCACAGTGGTACCTGCGGCAGATGCTGGGCAGCGCCAATATCTCCGGCGGCAAGCTCATGCATTTCATGACCGGCAACCTGAGCCACCAGATCGAACACCACCTGTTCCCCGATCTGCCCAGCAACCGGTACGCCGAGGTCGCGGTCCGGGTACGGGAACTGTGCGATAAGTACGATCTCCCGTATACGACCGGATCCCTGCCCGTCCAGTACTTCAAGGCATGGCGGACCATTGCGAAGCTGTCGCTGCCGAACAAATACCTGCGTCATACCGCCGACGATGCCCCGGAAACGGCATCGGAACGGCGGTTCAACGGCCGGGCCGTCGGCACGATCGACCCGGTGACCGGGAAGCGACGTGGTCTGCGTACCGCGATCGCCGAGGGTCGCCGCCGGCTCACTCGGCGTACCTCGGCTCCGGTGAACGCCGCTTCGTAGGCGCACCGACGTCCGGGACGCACCCCATCCGGCACTGGCCCGCACATCGCGTGCGGGCCAGTGCTGTCACGTCGGAAAGCAGGTATGGGCGTGGTGCCGGTGACCGTATCCGCGCTGGGTGTCACGGGTACCGCCGACGCCGCCGCATCGGCCCGTGCATCCGGACCGGCACCGACCGATACACACACGTAGGCGGGCTGCCCCGGCCGAGCGCTGATCCCGCTGGAGGGACACCGCCCCGAGACCGAGCTGCGGACCGTTGCGGATTGTCACGAGAGCGTCGCCCGTACGTCCGAGTGTTGTGGCATCCAGCCACATGGATCGGGCCGGACAGCCGCCGCTCCCGTAACACGCGGCCGATGGCCAGGTGGCTTGGTTTCCGCAGCATGCTCCCCCTTTGCGGGCGCGGATTCGGCGCCCTGCGCACCTCCTGGTAAGACGCGAAGCGCACGAACATGCCCGGTGGACCCCGGGCACCGGCGATACTGGCGTGGTGGGTGCTGTGGAGATGAGTTTGTACGAGGCGATCCGGACGCGGCGTGATGTTCGCGCCGAGTTCACCGGGGAATTGGTCGATGATGCGGTGCTGTGGCGCATCCTCGAGGCGGCGCATTGCGCACCGAGCGTCGGAAACTCCCAGCCGTGGGATTTCGTGCTCGTACGCAATCGGGCCACCCTGCGGAAGTTCGCGGCCCATGTCGCGGAGAAGCGGCTCGAATTCGCCCGGTCGCTGCCGGCCGAGCGCGCCGCGACCTTCGACCCGATCAAAATCGAGGGAATCGAGGAGAGCGGCACCGGGATCGTCGTCGTCCACGACGACGCCCGCGGTGGTCCACATATCCTCGGCCGCGCGTCCGTCCCGGAGACCGGCGTCTACTCGACGATCCTCGCGATCCAGAATCTGTGGCTGGCCGCTACCGCGGAACAGATCGGGGTCGGCTGGGTCTCGTTCTACGATGCGCCCTTCCTCGCCGAACTCATCGATCTGCCCGCCGGGATCCGGCCGGTGGCCTGGCTCTGTATCGGTCCGGTGAGCGAATTCCAGCGCATCCCCGACCTCGAGCGTTTCGGCTGGCGGGGCAGGCGGGAACTGGCCGACGCCGTGCACTACGAGGGCTACGAGGCCGGGCGCGGATAATGAACCAGCCGGCCGGCCCGTTTCGGGACCGGCCGGCTGTGCTCTTGCTTAGGCGAGCCTGATCAGGCCGTAGTCGAATGCGTGCCGGCGGTACACCACCGACGGCCGATCGGATTCCTTGTCCTGGAAGAGGAAGAAATCGTGACCTACCAATTCCATCTGGTAGAGCGCGTCATCGACAGTCATCGGCACGGCCGGGTGCACCTTGGTGCGCACAATATGGCCGGGACCCTCGTACTCGGGGTAGTCGGCGGCGAAATCCGCCCGCTTCGTACTGTGCGGTGAATGATCGTGGGATCCGGGCAATTCACCGGGCAGACTCTCCTCGGCCAGATCCGCGGTGGCGTCGTGCACCGATACGGGGGTCTTCTCACCGTAGTGCACTCGCCGCCGATCCTTCGTGCGACGCAGCCGGCTCTCGAGCTTGGCCGTGACCGCCTCGAAGGCGGCGTAGAAACTGTCCGCGCAGGCCTCGGCCCGCACGATCGGGCCCTTACCGCGCGCGGTGATCTCCACCCGCTGGCAGCTCTTGCGTTGACGACGATTGCGTTCGTGGAAGAGTTCCACATCGAACAGGAAGATCGAGGGATCGAAGCGTTCCAGCCGGGATAGCTTGTCCGACACATAGATTCGGTAATGGTCGGGGACCTCGACGTTGCGACCCTTGACCACGATATCGGCGCGGGTCTCTCGTGGGCGGTCGAGCTGGTCTTCCAGCTGCGGCTGGGCTGTGTCCTGAACTGAAGGTCGTGAAGATGTCGTCACGCGTACCTCCCGGATCTGGCCGCACACGTCCGATGCGCGCGGCGGGATGAACGTTGCCGGCCGCGTCCCATCAGTCGGCCGGCACTCGAATCGCAGGCCCACCTCCAAACTCCCGGAACGGGGTGTGTGAACGCGACGCTAGTACGCCGATCCCAGGTTCGCCACTGTTCACGCAAATTTCGGGGGATTCACGCGGCGCAGGTCACCAAGATGTCATCGAGGTATGTACCGACGGCCACCAGAGCCCGGGCGCACGCCTGCGCCGTGGACCCGGTTGTCAGCACATCGTCGACCAAGACGACCTGCGCGTTCGCCGCCTCGGCGGGCAGCGGTACCGCGCGGATCCGACCGCGTAGATTGCGATCGCGTTCGCGCGCCGACAGGCCGGCCGAATCGCGGACTCCCCACCAGACTCGCAGACACGGCAGCACCTGGCAACCATCCAGCGACCGCGCCGCCGACCGGGCGCATCGCAGCACCGGATCACCGCCGCGACGCCGGGCCGAGGCCCGCCGGCTCGGCGAAGGTACAAGTATCAGCGGCCGCCCGGGGGTCCGCAACTCGGCGAGCCCTGCGGCCAGCGCCAGCCCGAGCGGCTCCGCCAGATCACGCCGGCCGCGTTCCTTCACCGCCAGTACCGCCTGCCGCGCGGGGCCGCGATACGGGCTCAGCGCCCAGCACGGCACACCTGGATCGCGGCGGGGGTGGAAACGCACGGGCGGCCCGGCCACACTGCGCGCGCAGTCGCCGCACCACAGCGTTCCGGGTCGACGGCAACCACCGCATTCGGCCGGCAGGACCAGATCCAGAAGTGTCCGCATAGCGGCGAGTGTGCCGCTGGGCACCGACAGACCGAGCGGGACGGCCGGCCCGATATCAGCCGGGGAGGATGGGCACCGCGTCCGCGCCTAGCCCGGGAACCTCACGCCAGTACGGATCCCCACCCTCCGGGGTACGGGTCAGTTCCAGGACCGCCCGCGAATCCGCCACATACTGGCGTTCGATGGAGGCGGTGACCTGCCGGACCGGCGGGGTCAGATTCCGGCCGCCGAGCGAGGACATACCGGAACCGTCGATCTTGACCGTGCGCACCGGGTCCACCGTGCCGCTACCGGCGATGATGATCGTATCGTCGCTGTACCAGTCCAGCGCGGTGGCGGTGGTGGGGAGCTCGATGGCGATCCGCCGTGGTTCGGTGAGCGCATACGTACCGTCCGGGCGGACCACGACCACGGCCAGGTACACATTGCCATCGGCGATCAGTGCCGCATTCACCCCGTTACGCGAAATCCGCAGTTCGGTGATCGGTCCCTGTATCGGGGTACCGGAACCACCGGCGAACAACTCGGTGGTGTCGACGCCCTGCGGCAGCACCGTGCCGGTTTCCCCGTTGGTGACCGCTCGGATCACCCGATTACCGTCGACAACCGCCCAGGCCGCACTGCCGTCCGCGGTCCAGGACGGGCGCGTGATGGTACCGCCCTCCTCCACCGGGAATGCGTCGCCGCCGTAACTCCCCATCATCAGCGTGCGCTGCGGCTCCGGCGGCTCCCGGCCCGCATCGGCCACCGCCGCGACCCGTTTACCGTCCGGCGACAGGCCCACCGACTGCAGATTCTGCACGGTGCCGAAGTATCCGGGAGCGGGCCGCGGACCGCCGTCCGGTTCGACCTCGACCAGTGTTCCGTCGCGGAGGGCGTGCAGACCCACCTGCGTCTCCGATCGCAAGGAATCGGCCACCGGGCCCAGATCGGTGACCGACCAGCCCCCTTCGGCGAACCGTTCGTCCAAGGGGCGGCCGTCGGCCAGCAGAATGTAGGGACCGAGAACGTCCGCGGCGGACAGGGTCAGCACCACCTGCGCGGCGAAGAGTTCACGGTCACGCTGGGACAATTGGTCGATACCGGAGAAGTCGATCCGCACGCCACCGAGACCGACCCCGACACCCACCGGATCACCGTTGGCTTTGGTGATCGTGCCGCGCACGGCCGCGGGCGGACTCAGATAGTTACGCACCACCGGCGCGATATACGGCTGGGGGCCGGCGACCAGCATATCGACCAGCCGCCGGGTCAGATCGTCCGGCCGCACCGAAACCCAGCGCAGATCCGGCGCCACATGCCGGCCGTCGGCGGTCACGAAATACAGGGCGTGCCGCCGGTAGGACTGGGTGAACGCGGTGTACTCCATGACCACGCCGTCGGGCAGTTCGTCGATCCGCCATTCACCGTCGACCCGGGTCATCTCGATTTTGTGCTCGATGATCCCGTCGGCCACATGGTAGGAACCGTCCTCGGCGAGCTCACCCACCTTCCGGGCGCGCAGCACATACGTCGCCTCGTTCTCGGAACGGGATTCACGCAGCGTATCGGCACGCTCGACGATGACATGCGATTCCTCGTCGTTCCACTGGGTGGAGGCGGCCGGCGTCATGTACTGCCGGGCCGCGAGATGCCCGTCGGCGGGGTCGGCGGTGGCCTGCAGGAAATCGCGCAACAACAGATCCGGGTCGCGACCCTGCATCGGCGGCGGCGGCCCCTCCGCCGTCGGCTCCTGATTGATGGTGCCCAGCGCCTGCGGCTGCGAGGAGTCCGGCAGATTCGCGCACCCGGCGACGACCACCATCCCCGCCACGGCGACGACTGCGGTCAGCAGCCGGAACCAGCGTGGGCATCGGGGTCGCACGGTCATGATTTCTGGTCTCCGCTGTCGGTGAACACGATCGGGGGCGCGGATTCGGCGGAATCTGTCGCGGGCGAATCGGGTCCACGTGTGGGGCGGTCGCTGTCCACCGCCCCGGGTCTGTCCGCACCTGGGGCGTTCGCTCCCCGGCTGCCCGCACCGGCTTCCGCCGCACCAGGGCCGCTGCCCTCGCCAGGCCTATCCGCACCGGAGGTCTCGACACCCGGCCTATCCGCAGCGGTACTGCCTCCTCCGGGTCCCGCGGCGCCTGGGCTGCCGCCGGTGACTTCGGCCGCCCCCGGGCCGCCTCCCACACCAGGGGCGTCCGCACCGGTGCTGGAGGTACCGGCGGACTCGCTTTCCGGACTGTCCGCGGGCCGGTCACCGCGGCCGGCCACACCCGCGCTCACCCCATCGGCTGGAGGCGCACCGGAGGGACCGCTATCCGGCCTGTCCGCGCCGGGGCCAGTGGCCTCACCGGGCCGGTCCGCATCGGGTGCGGGGGCCTCGGCGCCCAGTCTGTCTGCGTCGGAACCGCCCCTACCGAGCCCGGCGGCACCTACGCTGCCGCCGGCGGCTTCGGCGGAACCAGAGGCCTCGGTACCGGGGCCTTCCTCAGCGGGACTGCCGCCGCTGGATCCGGCGGCATCCGTAGTGGGAGCGCCTTCGGTGGCGGCCCGGCCGGCTTCCGTCGCGCCCGCGGGCCGGGGAGCCCACGGCTCCGTCTCGGTCACCGGGGGGCCCAGCTCCACTCGCTCGGACCCGTTCTGCTCGCCTTCGGCCTGCGGGCGGCGCGGGGCCTTACGCATACCCGGTTCCAGCGGCAGCGGGCTCTTGCCCATTTTCTGTCCGCGCACGAGGGGCAGGGTCAGCCGGAAACTCGCACCGATATTGGGACGTCCCCAGGCCTCGAGTTTTCCGTCGTGCAGATTCGCGTCCTCCACGCTGATCGACAGTCCGAGGCCGGTGCCGCCGGAGCGGCGCATCCGCGACGGGTCGGAACGCCAGAACCTGCTGAAGACCAGTTTCTCCTCCCCCGGCCGCAACCCGACCCCCTGATCCCGGACCACCACGGCCAGCGCATTGGCCTCGGTATCCCCGCGCATCCGGATCAACACCGGTTTGCCCTCGCTGTGGTCGATGGCGTTGGCCAGCAGATTACGCAGCACCCGCTCCACCCGGCGCGGATCGACCTCGGCGACCACGGGTTCCTCGGGAAGGTCGATCACGACCTCGACCCCGGCGTCGCGGGCCAGATGCCGCACCGTGGAGATCGCGGCCCGCGCACACATCCGTACATCGAGCGATTCCACCTGGAGTTCGGCGACACCGGCGTCGTGGCGCGAGATCTCGAGCAGATCGTTGAGCAGCCCTTCGAACCGGTCCAGTTCGGTCACCAGCAGTTCGGCGCTGCGCGCCAGCGCGGGATCCAGATCGTCACTGCTGCCGTGGATGAGATCGGCGGCCATGCGCACCGTGGTGAGCGGTGTCCGTAGTTCGTGGCTCACATCGGAAGTGAAGCGGCGCTGCAGATTGCCGAATTCCTCGAGCTGGTTGATCTGGTTGGACAGGCTCTCGGCCATTTCGTTGAAGGCCTTGGCGAGCCGGGCGATATCGTCGTCGCCACGCACCAGCATGCGTTCCTTGAGCCTGCCGTCGGCGAACCGTCCGGCGATTCGCGCGGCGGACCGGATGGGCAGCACGACCTGACGGGTCACCAGGGCGGTGATCGCGGCCAGCAGGATCAGCAGTACCGCACCACCGACCATCATGGTGCCGCGCATCAGCGACAGGCTGCGTTCCTCGTTGGCCAGCGGGAAGATCAGATAGATCTCCAGCGTGGGCACCTCGGCACTGGGACTGCCGAGGATCAGTGCCCGGCCGCGGTAGCCGTCCGGATCGGAGACATTGGCGAACTGGTAGCTGACCTGATTGCGCTGCACGAACCGCCGTAGCGAATCGGGCACCTGCTTGATGGGCCCGACGGCGATCACCTGCTGCGGCGTACCGCCGATCACGCTCAGTGCCGAATCGAAACTCCCCGCGGCACCGCCGGACCGGCTCGATTCGCGTCGGCTGGACAGCGACTCCCGGGCATCGGTCAGCCGCTGCTCCTGAGTGGTGACATCGTGCACCCCGGCGAGCTGGCCCTCCACCGTATTGCGGACCCGGTCCATCTCCTCGACACCGGCGTTGATCTTGGCGTCCAGCAGCCGGTCGGTGATCTGGCTGGTCAGCACCACACCGAGCACGGTGATGACGATCAACGACAGTGTCAGCGTCGAAACGATGACCCGCAGTTGCAGCGAACGCCGCCAGAGCAGCCCCAAGGATCGGCCCGCGTGCTGGAACCATTCGTTCACCGGAGCCAGTGCCTGCCGCAGCCGGTCCCGACGCCCACTCCCGCCCGGATCGCGATCTGCGCGGGATCCATCGTGGTCGCGCAAGTTACCGCCTCCGGGCCCGGAGCCGACGGCAACCGATCACGGCGGACCGGCCTTGTATCCCACGCCACGAACGGTCAGCACGATCTCCGGATTCTCCGGATCCTTCTCGACCTTTGCGCGTAGTCGCTGAACGTGGACGTTCACCAGGCGGGTATCGGCGGCGTGCCGGTAGCCCCACACCTGTTCCAGCAGGACTTCACGGGTGAATACCTGCCGTGGTTTACGCGCGAGCGCCACCAGCAGATCGAATTCCAGCGGGGTCAGCGAAATCTGCGCGCCTTCGCGGGTGACCTTGTGCGCCGGCACATCGATGACGATATCGGCGATATTGAGCAGTTCGGCCGGCTCTTCCTCGGTACGGCGCAACCGCGCACGCACCCGCGCCACGAGTTCCTTCGGCTTGAAGGGTTTGACGATGTAGTCGTCGGCGCCGGACTCCAGGCCGAGCACCACATCGACGGTATCGGTCTTGGCGGTGAGCATCACGATCGGCACACCCGAGTCGGCGCGCAGCACCCGGCATACGTCGATACCGTTCATTCCCGGCAGCATGAGGTCCAGCAGGACCAGGTCGGGCCGGATCTCCCGGACCGCCGACAGTGCCTGGGTGCCGTCGCCGACCACGTGCGGGTCGAAACCCTCACCCCGCAGGACGATGGTAAGCATCTCCGCGAGGGCCATATCGTCGTCGACGACCAGAATCTTCGGCTTCATAGTTACTATGTTGTCATCTCCCGGGCTCGTAACGGGTCGCCACGCCATACATGGCGCGTTCCCGCCGGATATCCAACACTAATTCGCTGGCAATGCGGCGAGCCGCGCGGCCAATGCATTCATTTCGCCGGAGCGTGGGCCGGGACCTTGTTCGCCGGGCCGGAAAACCCACCAGGTTCCGTACCAATCGCGCCGAGCGAGATCACGGTACACCGCGGCCGTGCGTTCCTGTAATCCACCGTCGCGTTCGTAAGCGTCCAGTTCCCGCGTCGCGTCGAGTTCACCGCGCCGGCGGGCGCGTTCGGCCGCGACCTCGACCGGTACATCCAGCAGCAACTGCACCTGCGGTACCGGCAGGGCGAACCGGCCGAATTCCAATTCCCCCACCCACCGCACGATTTCCCCGTCGGCGGTTTGGCCGAGCCGGGCGGCGTTGTAGGCGGCATTCGAGGCCACGTAGCGGTCCAGTACGACCAAATCGTTGTCGGCCAGCAGTTTCGCCAGTTCGTCGGCGGCTCCGGCGCGATCCAGTGCGAACAGGGTGGCCATGGCGTTCACCGAGGCGGCCAGATCCCCGTGCGCGCCACGCAGTGCCTCGGCGGCCAGATCCGCGTGAACGGAGCGGCCGTAGCGCGGGAAGGCCAGGGTCTGCACGCGCAGCCCGCGCTGTTCGAGAGCCGCCACCAGATCGGTGATCAGCGTTCGTTTACCCGCACCGTCGAGGCCCTCCACCGAGACCAGCACACCCATGCTGAGCAGCCTACTCGGACACCTGTGCCCCGCCGGCCCGGGTGTGGGCACCAGCGGCCTCGTGATCGTGCTCGCCGAGATCCCGGTATTCGGCCGCCGCACCCGCACCACGGTACTCACCGTGCGGCAGCTGCCCTACGTCGAAGCGGCCCGGGGCCCGGAGCGACCAGTGTCACTGTGCACATCCTTCTCGTGCCGATCTTGCCGAC
>NZ_JARWNW010000238.1 GCF_029868325.1 Nocardia carnea | reverse complement strand
ACCACATCCTGCTCGACGGCTGGTCCATGCCGCTGCTCATGCGGGAGCTGCTGGTGCTGTACGCGGTGGGGGCGGGCGACGCCCCCCCCCCCCCCCGCGGGGGCGGAACCCCCGAGAAGGAAGTCCGGGCCGGCCCCGCCCCCCCCCCCCGCGCGCGCCGGGGCGGCCCCCCCCCCCCCCACCGCGTACAGCACCAGCAGCTCCCGCATGAGCAGCGGCATGGACCAGCCGTCGAGCAGGATGTGGTGGGTGGTGATCGCCAGCTGCCATTCGTCCTCGGCCAGCCGGACGAGGTGGAACCGGATCAGCGGCGGGGCCGACATATCGAAATGATCTGCCTGGTCCGCGGCCAGCAACCGGTCCAGCGCTTCGGCACGTTCCGGTTCCGGCAGATCACGCAGGTCGATATCGCGCCACGGCACCGGCACGGAGTCCAGCACGAGCTGCACCCATTGGCCGTCGGAATCGGCGACGAACGCGGTCCGCAGATTCGGGAACCGGCCGATCATCGCCTCGGCGGCGCGGCGCAGGCGCGCCGGATCCACGACGCCGGCCAGGGCGACCGACGCCTGCATGGTGTAGACATCGTGCCCGTCCCGTACGAACTGGGCATGGAACAACAAACCGGCCTGCAGCGGCGACAGCGGCCACACTTCCGACAGCGCCGGGTAGTTGTCCTCCCACCGTTCGATATCGCCTTGCGCCACCCGCACCAGCGACATATCGGACGGAGTGAAACCGCCCGCGTCGGGCCGGCGGACATGGTCGGCGAGCGCGGTGAGCGCGGCCACCCAGAGGTCGGCGAATTCCCGCGCCCGCGCCTCGGTGAGCAGTCCGCTCGGGTAGGCGAAGGACGCGCTCAATACCGGGCCGTCGGCGCCGGAATTGACGATGGCGTTGATATCGAGCACCGCGTTGGCGGGCATATCACGATCCGCGTCCGCATCCACCGGGCCCAGATCGGCGGTCGGCAGCCAGCCGAGTTCGGCCATTTCGGCGGGGATCTCACCAGCGGAGACGCGACCCAGATAGTTGAAGCTGATCTGTCCCGGCACACGTTCGGGCAAGGCGCCGCCGGTTTCGGGATTCAGGTAGCGCAGCAGGCCGTAGCCGAGTCCCTTGTCCGGCACCGCGAGCAGTTGTTCCTTCACCGATTTCACCAGCGCACCCATGGCCGCGCCGCCCGCGAAGGCTTCGTCCGGATCGATACCCGGCAACTCCAGCCGCACCGGATGCACCGCCGTGAACCAGCCGACGGTGCGGGACAGATCGGCGCCCGGCACCACGGTCTCTTCGCGGCCGTGACCTTCCAGTTTGACCAGAACCGCCGCCGACGGATCGTCACCGCGCAGCCGTACCAGGGCCAGCGCGAGCGCGGCCAGCAGGGCATCGTTGGGGCCGCCGTGGTACCGGGCGCCGGCGGTGGTCAGCACCGCCTCGGTGACCTCGGTGGGCAGCGATACCTCGAACCGTTCGACGGTCGCGTTGGTATCGATCGCCGGATCGAACGCCCGGGTGCCGAGCAGCGGGTCCGGGGTGGCGGCGGTCTTCTGCCAATACGGCAATTCGGCGCGGCGTTCCGGATCGCCGGCGGCCTCGGCGAGCCCGTGCGCCCAGCGGCGCAGCGAGGTACCGACCGGCGGCAGGGTCACCGCCTGCCCGGCCGCGAGCTGCGACCAGGCCAGCGCCAGGTCCGGGATGACCATCCGCCACGACACACCGTCGATCACGAAATGGTGCGCCACGAACAGCAGTACATCGCGCCGTTCGCCGCGGAAGGCGAACCAGACGAACTGCGCCATCACGGCCCGGTCCGGATCCAGTCGGCCGAGCGCGGCATCGAATTCGGCGGATGCGAGGCGGGCGAGTTCGGTTTCGCCGATCTCGTCGTCGAGCTCGACCCGCTGCACCAGCTCGTCGACAGCGATCGCGCCGGGAGCCAGCACCTCGAACTCGGGCGCACCCGCCGCCGGCCGCACCAGGCGGGAACGCAGCGCATCGTGGTGATCGAATACCGCGGACAGGGTCGCGACCAGGGTCTCGCGATCGATATCGACCGGTAGGCGCAGCATCATGGGCTGGGTGAACCGCTGATACGGCGCACCGTCGTGCAGGATCTGGGACATGACCGGTAGCACCGGCATGGTGCCGACCCCACCGCCGGGCAGTTCCGCCAGCCGCTGTTCGGCCGCGGCACCGACCGTGGCGATCTCGGCGAGCCCGGCCACGGTCCGTCGCTCGAACACATCGCGCGGGCTGAACGCCACACCGCGGGCCTTGGCCCGGGAGACCAGCTGGATCGACAGAATACTGTCGCCACCGAGGGCGAAGAACGAATCGTCGACACCGATCCGCTCGACACCGAGCACATCGGCGAACACCTCGGCGATCACGGTTTCGGCCTCGCCCACCGGGGCCCGATAGGTCTGCGCCTCCAGCACCGGTTCCGGGAGTGCCTTACGGTCCAGTTTGCCCACGGGCGTGAGCGGTATCTCGTCGAGGACCACGATCGCCGACGGCACCATATGTGCGGGCAGCCCGGCGGAGACGAACTCGGTCACCGCACCGGTATCCACGCTGTGGCCGCGGACCGGCAGCACATACGACACCAGAATCGTGGCGCCCGCGGCGGTTTCCCGGCCGAGGGTCACCGCGTAGTCGATATCCGGGTGCGCGGCCAGGGCGGTATCGATCTCACCCAGTTCGACGCGGAAACCGCGGATCTTCACCTGGAAGTCGGACCGGCCGACGTAGTCCAGTTCCCAGCGCACCGTAGGCAGGGCCTCGTTACCGGCCCGCTCGCCGGGCGCCGCGTACCACCGGACGACATCGCCGGTGCGATACATCCGCGAACCCTCGAAACTGAACGGGTTGGCCACGAAACGGTCGGCGGTCAGGCCGGCCCGGTTGTGGTAACCGCGGGCCAGCGCACCACCGGACAGATACAGCTCACCCGCCACACCCGGCGGTACCGGGTTCAGCCGCGAGTCCAGGACCAGGGCCGAGATCCCGTGCACCGGGTCGCCGATGGTGACGTGTTCGCCCGGGAACAGCCGCGCGTACGAGGAGATGATCGTGGTTTCGGTGGGACCGTAGCCGTTGAAGTACCGGTGCCCCGGCTCCCATTTGGCCAGCAGTTCCGGTGTGGTCACATCACCGCCGACGGATACCACTTGCAGCGCATCCAGATTCGCCGGGTCCATGGTGCCGAGCACGGCCGGAGTGATGACCATATGGGTCACTTCCTCCGACCGCAGCAGTTCGGCCAGGTCGGGTCCGCCGATGATCTCACCGGGCACCACCACCAGGGTGGCGCCGACATAACCCGTGCACACCCATTCCAGGACCGACGGGTCGAAACTCGGTGAACAGATGTGCAGGAACCGGTGCCGCGCATCGAGCTGGTACAGATCGGCGGCCACATCGGCGAGACCGCCGATACCCGCATGCGTCACCACGACGCCCTTCGGCAGGCCGGTGGAGCCGGAGGTGTAGATGACATAGGCCGGATGCCACATCATCAGCGGCGCGAGCCGCTCGGCATCGGTGACCCGATGGTCCGGCTTCGCCGCGATCTCCGCCTGCACGGCCGGATCGTCGAGCCGCAGCCAGGGCGTAGCACCGGGCAAGCGGTCGACGAACTCACTGCTGGTCAAGCCCAGTACGGCGGCGGAGTCGGAGAGCATATGCCGCATCCGGTCCGCCGGGTAGTTCGGATCCACCGGCAGGTGCGCACCACCGGCCTTGGTCACCGCCCAGAACGCCAGCACGATCTCATAGGAGCGCGGGAAGGCCAGTGCCACAATACTTTCCGGCCCGACACCGCGATCGATGAGCACGCGGGCCAGCCGGGAGGATTCCGCGTCCAGCTCCCGGTAGGTCACCGACCGGCCGCGGTACCGGACCGCCACACCGTCGGGATTCATCCGGACACCGTGGTGCAGGATCTCCGGCAGCAGCCCGGTCGCCATCACCTCGTCACCATGGATATGGGTGAGCAGGCGGTATTCGGAATCGTCGATGATCGGCAGATCGCCGATCGGGGCGTCGGGCGTCCGGACGAGGGCATCCAGCAGATGCACGAAACGGCGGGCGAAAACTCCGACGGTCTGCTCGTCGAAGAGATCGCGGGCGTAGGAGAATTCCGCCGCCATCCCGGCTTCGGTTTCGACGATCCGCAGCGACAGATCGAATTTGGCGGTGTCGACATCGAATTCGACACCGGCGATCCGCAACCCGGGCAGGTCGAAACCGGCGGCGGGCAGATTGTCGAACGACAGCGCGACCTGGAACAGCGGGTGCCGGGCCGTGGAACGTTCGACCTCGACGAGTTCCACCAGTCGTTCGAACGGCACATCGGCGTGCGCGAACGCCTGGAGATCGGCTTCCTTCGTCGCCGTGAGGAATTCGGAGAAACTCAGCTCACCCCGCACATGCGACCGCAGCACCAGGGTGTTGACGAACATGCCGACCACATCGTCGAGTTCGGCTTCACCGCGGCCCGCGATCGGGGTGCCGACGGCCACATCGTCGGTACCGGACAACCGGGCCAGCAACAGCGCCAGCGCCGCGTGCACGACCATGAACACCGTGCTGTTGTGTTCGGCGGCCAGCCGGGTCACACCCTGGTGCAGCCGGGAATCGATCCGGAAGGGCACGGTGCCACCGGCGAACGATTGCACGCTGGGCCGCGGGCGGTCACCGGGCAGATTCAGTTCGTCCGGCAAACCGGCCAGCGCCCGGCGCCAGTACCGCGCCTGCTCGCTGACCAGGCTCTCCGGATCGTCCTCCGAGCCGAGAACCTCGCGCTGCCAGATGCTGTAGTCCGCGTACTGGACCGGCAACGGCGCCCATTCGGGTACCGCACCGGCGGAGCGGGCGGCGTAGGCGGTCATCACATCGCGGGTCAGCGGCCCCATCGACCAGCCGTCGGAGCTGATGTGGTGCACCACGAAAACCAGCACGTATTCCTCGGCGGCCGGATGGAACAGCGCCGCCCGCATCGGGATTTCGGTGGTCACCTCGAAACCGGCCGCGATCACCTCGGTGATCCGGGCCCGCAGATCCTCGGCCGCCACCGGAATCGGCGTGAGGTCGGGTACGGCCTGCGCGACCGGCAGCACCAGCTGGTAAGGCCGGCCGTCATGGGACGGATAGACGGTGCGCAGGGTTTCGTGCCGCGAAACCACATCGGTGACGGCCGTACGCAACGCCGCCACATCGAGGGTGCCGGTCAGGCGGACCGCGACGGGAATGTTGTAGGCCGCCGAGTCGGGGTCGAACTGGTTGAGGAACCACATGCGCTGCTGCGCCAGCGACAACGGCACCCGGTCGGGCCGCGGCTGCGGTGCGAGTACGGGCCGATCGGCACGGTCGCCGGCGATCTCTGCCGCGGCCGCCAGCGCGGATACCGTGGAAGCCTCGAACAGCATGCGGACCGGGACCTGTGTATCCAGCGCCTGGCCGACGCGGGCGGCGACCTGGGTCGCGATCAGCGAGTTACCGCCCAGCGCGAAGAAATCGTCATCCGCGCCGATACGGTCGACACCGAGGACATCGGCGAACACACCCGCCACGATCTCCTCGATCGGAGTCGACGGCGCCCGGAACTCCCGCGTCTCGAACGTCGGCTCCGGCAACGCCTTACGGTCCAGCTTGCCGGAGGTGTTGAGCGGGAACTCATCCAACTCGACGATGGCCGCCGGGACCATATAGGTCGGCAGGACCTCGCGCACAGCATCGAGCAGAGCGGTCTGCGCGATCTGCTGTCCCGGGGCGGGGACGAGGTAGGCGACGAGTTGCTCGCCGAGCTGCGAGGCCGCGACGACGACCGCGGCCTGGCTCACCTGCGGCTGCGCCAGGAACGCCGACTCGATCTCACCGAGCTCGATGCGCTGACCACGGAACTTCACCTGGAAATCGGTACGGCCCAGGTACTCGAGGACCGGTTCGCCGTCGACGCGCTGCCAACGCACCAAGTCACCCGTGCGATACATGCGCGTACCCGGATCGAATGGACTCGCCACGAAACGATCAGAACTCAGATCCGGACGCGTCACATAGCCGCGAGCCAGCTGATCACCGGCCAGATACAACTCACCCGTCACACCCTCGGGTACCGGCCGCAACCGCGAATCGAGCACATACACG
>NZ_JARWNW010000237.1 GCF_029868325.1 Nocardia carnea | reverse complement strand
GCCGTTGACGGCTGCGCTGGACCTGACCTACGCCGCGGGAGCGGTGGATCCGGCCGACCGGGCGGTTGTCGTGACCGACGACGCCGAGCGCGCGGTCGCCGAGTTCACCGACTGTATGCGGCGGTACCCGCGGGCGGCGAGCGCGTTCACAACCCGTCCCGGGGGCCGCGCCATCCGCGGATGGGTGGGCGCGGTCAGCGAGGTTAATTCGGTGGTGGGTGTCCACGCCCCCGAGTGGTCGCGGACACCCACCCGCCCCAGATAGTTGAAACTGATCTGGGGTTCCGGCGCGCTCCCGAGTTCGGCGCTGCCCACGGGGTCGAGGTAACGCAGCATCCCGTAGCCGATCCCGTTGTCCGGGACCGCGCGCAACTGTTCCTTCACCTGTTTGATCGCCGACCCCGCGGCGGGGCCGCCGGCGAAGGCGTCGTCGAGATCGACGCCGGACATTTCGAGCCGCACCGGGAACCGGGTGGTGAACCAGCCGGCGGTGGCGCTGAGGTCCGCGCCCGGCACCGCCTGCTCTTCACGGCCGTGGCCCTCCAGCGAGATGAGTTCCGGGCCGGCGGGGTCGCCGCGGCGGGCCCGCCATTGCGCGAACGCCAGCGCGAGCGCGGCGAGCAGGGGGTCGTTGGCGCTGCCGTGGAACCGGGCCGGGAGGGTCGTGAGGACCGCTTCGGTGATATCGGCCGGGATACGCAACCGGATCCGGTCGGCGGTGGCCATGACATCGCGTGCGGGATCCAGTGGTCGCGACCCCAGCAGCCGGTCACCGCCGGCGAGTACGTCTGTCCAGTGGGCCAGTTCCGCCGGACGCCGCGCGGAGGCGTGTTCGGTGAGGCCGTGGACCCAGCGCCGCACCGAGGTGGTGCCGGCGCCGGTCTGCGGGTCCTCGCCCGTCGACACCTGCAACCAGATATGGGCGAGGTCGGCGAGCAGGATCCGCCACGACACCGCGTCTACGGCGAGATGGTGGATCACCAGCCACAGCAGGTCGGGGTCCGCGCCGGTGCCGTCGGGCATGCGGACGGCCTGCACCAGCACCCCGGCGGCGGGGTCGAGGCGGTCCGCGGCCGCCTGCAGGTGCCGGTCGATTTCGCCTGCGTCGCGGTCGCGCAGCGTGCGGTCGGTGAGGATGGTTTCGGCGTCGACGGATCCGGGGGCCGCGACGTCGAGGCGGTGCTCGCCGGCGGCGGTGACGTGCAGGGTCGCGCGCAGCATGTCGTGGCGGTCCAGCAGGATTTGCAGGGCGCGCACGAGATGGGTGGGGTCGAGGCGGTCGGGTAGTTCGACGAGAGTGGCTTGGGCGAAGCGGTCGTAGTGGCCGCGGCTGAGCATGGCGTGCACGATCGGCGACAACGGGATCGGGCCGGTGCCGCCGCCGGGTAGTTCCCGCAGCTGCGGCGCGCCACCGGCTTCGGTGGCCATGGCGGCCAGGGCCGCGACCGTTTTGTGCTCGAACACGTCCTGGGTGGAGAACCCGAGACCCACGGCTTTGGCGCGCGACACCAGCTGGATCGACAGAATACTGTCGCCACCGAGGGCGAAGAAACTGTCGTCGGCGCCGACCTGCGGGACGCCGAGGATCTCACTGAACAGCCCGGCCATCAGGATTTCGCGGGCGGTTTCCGGGGCGCGCCCGGCGGCGGCCGCCCCGAATTCCGGTTCCGGTAGCGCGGCGCGATCCAGTTTGCCGAACGCGTTGACCGGCAGCCGGTCCAGCGGCACGATCACCGCCGGCACCATATGCGGTGGCAGGGATTCACGGGCGAACCGTTGCAGCTGCTCCGGGTCGGCGCGGTGGTCGTCGACGGGGACGACGTAGGAGGCCAGGACGGTGGCTCCGGCGTTGTTGTGCACCGGGATGGTGACCGACAGGTCGACATCCGGGTGGGCGGTGAGGGCGGCATCGATTTCGGCGGGTTCGATCCGGTAGCCGCGGATCTTCACCTGGAAATCGCTGCGCCCCAGCAGTTCCAGTGATACCCGGGAATCCTCGACGGTCCAGCGGGCGAGGTCGCCGGTGCGGTACATGCGCTGCCCCGGGCCGCTGTAGGGGTCGGCGACGAACCGGGCCGCGGTATCGGAGAACCGCCGGTTGTAGCCGCGGGCCAGGCCGGGCCCGGCCAGATACAGTTCCCCGGCGGTACCGGCCGGCACCGGTTGCAGTGCCCGGTCCAGCACCATCGCCGCCACACCGCGGACCGGGCCGCCGGCGGTGAGGTCACGGCCGGGCCGGATCCGGGCGCCCGCGGCGGTCACCGTGGTTTCGGTGGGCCCGTATTCGTTGAACATCGCGCAGTGCCGCGACCACCGTTCGATCACATGCGGCGGGCAGACGTCGCCCCCGACCACCACCACCCGCAGATCGGTGAGTGGTTGCGGGTCCACGGTCGCCAGCATCGCCGGGGTCAACGTCAGATGGGTGATGTGCTGGTCGGCCAGCAGCCGGGTGAGGTGGTCGCCGCCGATCACCTCCGGCGGCACCACCACCAGTGCGGCGCCGCCGGCGAAACAGGTGAGGAACTGTTCGAAAGAGGCGTCGAAAGCCGGTGAGAGGGCATAGGACACCCGCGACCGCGAGGTCATCCCGTAGGTGTCGATGCGGTCGGCGACGAGGTTCGCGAGGCCGCGGTGGGTGACCTGCACACCTTTGGGCACACCGGTGGAACCGGAGGTGTAGGTGATGTAAGCAAGGTCGGCGGTGTGCAGTGGGCGGGTGCGGTCGGCGTCGGTGACCGGGCCGGGACCGTTGTCCGCGCAGGCCTGCCGGGTCGCGGAGTCGTCGAGGATCAGTGCCGGCGCGGCGCCCGGTAGCCGGTCCCGGAGGGCGTCGAGAGTGAGCACCACCCGGGCGTCGCTGTCGGTGATCATGTGCTCGATACGTTTCGCCGGATAATCCGGGTCGACCTGCACGATCGCGGCACCGCATTTCGCGACCGCCCACGCCGCGACGATTGTTTCGGCGGAGCGGCGCAGCACGATCGCGACCGCCGTCCCCGGCCCGCAGCCGCGGCCGATCAGGTACCGCGCGAGCTGTGCGGAGCGGGTGTCCAGCTCGTGGTAGGTGAGTGTTTCGGCGGTGGTGGCGATCGCGGTCGCGGTGGGGTCGCGGTGGGCGCCTTCGGTGAGGATATCGGGCAGCAGCCGGTCGCCGGCGCTTTCCGGTCCGCGGACGGGTAGCAGCGCGGCGCGTTCCGCCGGTTCCAGCAGCGGCAGGGTGCCGACCGGGTGGTCCGGTCCGCCCGCCAGGAATTCGTGCAGGAACATCAGGAACCGGGTGTGGTGGGCGGCGAGTTCGTCGCTGCTGTAGGCGCTCGGGTTGCCCTGGAAATCGATCTGGGTGCTGTCGCGGCCGGCACCGGGATAGATATTGACGAACAGGTCCGCGGTGGGGCCCGAGGTCAGCACATGCAGCCGGCCGGTGGTGGCGCCGAGCACGATCTCGTTGTCCACCATCATCAGGTTGACCGCCGGACCGAACGACGCAGTTTCGTCGCGGGCGATCCCCATATCGTGGAAGATGTCCTCCTGCCGGTACCGCTGCCGGCGCAGGGCACTGGTCAGCTCGCCCTGTACGGCGTCGATCACCGCGCCGGTGCCGCGGCCGGCGACGGGCACCCGCAACGGAACCACATTGGCGACCATCCCGCCGGACCGGCGCAGCACTGCGGAATGCCGGCCCGACACCGGCAGGCTCAGCAACACTTCGTCGCTGCCGGTCATCCGGGCGAGGTAGGCGGCGAACGCGGCGACGATCACGGGTGTGACGCTGGTTCCGCGGTCGGCGACGACGCGGTCCAGCAGCCGGGCCGTGTCTTCCGGGAGGGTGGCGCTGAGCAGGGTCGGGTGAATGGTGGGTTTGCCGACGCGGCCTGCGAGGCTGACCACGGGCGGGGCGCCGTCCAAGTGTTCGGTCCAATAGTTGCGGTCGTTGTCGAACCGTGCCGAACCGCGGTAGGACAGGTCCTGGTCCACGATTTCGCCGAGGTCCTTCGCCGTGGACGGCGGTGCCTGCTCCCCCGTCGCCCAGGCGTTGTACAGCTCGGTGATCCGCTGCAGCATCGTCACCGCGGCGAAACCGTCGAGCACAATATGGTGGGCGCGCTGATACCACAGGTAGTGGTCCGAATCGACCTGGAAGACCACACATTTCATGAGCCGGTCGCTGCGCAGGTCCAGTGGGGCGGAATAGTCGCGGATCATCAGGTCGTGCGCGGCGGCCACCGGATCGTCGTGTCCGCGCAGATCCAGCACCGATACCGGTGAGGGCAGTCCTTCGTCGACGATCTGATACGGTTCGCCGTCCTCCTCGACGAGTCGCACATAGGCGGAACCGAACTCGCGCCCGGCGGTGTCGCAGGCCGCGACCAGTACGTCGATGTCGACCGGGCCGGCGATCTCGACATACTGCGCCACCGAAATCGGGGACGATCCCGCCAGGTGCTGGGCGAACCAGATCCCGCGCTGCGCCGCGGACAGGCGCAACACGTCGCCGGTCCGCGGGCTCGGCGAGACACCGTTGTGGCTGCCGTTGCCGTTGCCGTTGGGCGAGTAGGCGCCGTTACCGGGACCCGGGGCGGGGAACTCTGCTGCGCCGCCCGGCGCGGAATCCGCCTCTTCCCGGCTGCTGTCGAGGTTGCGCTCGGACTGGGTCACCTGACCTCCATGAATTTCGTCGTTTCGAGAGCCGGTCGACACGTCGAGACCGCCCCCGCACCGCAAGAAACGTCAATCACTCCAGAAAGCCGGAGTGGATTTTCAGAAATGGCACCGAATGCCGCCGGTGCGGAATTGGTTCGCGATTTATGCGGCATTCGGTAATGGCCGGATAATTTGTGGTCAACCCGTGATGAATCACCTTCGAGTATTGAGACCTGACGGTTATCGGATTCGTGTAGAGAGCCGTCGTCGATTTTCGGCGGCTAAGGTCGCGAGTCGTCGCGTCCGATGACCGGAGAGTCATCGGTACGGGCGGCCGTGAATCCCGCGACGAGGCGTTTCCGGCGAACCCCACCGTTCCGGGGCGGACGCCCGGCGGACCCGGTGCGCGTTGGTGGCGCGCTTTGGCAACCCACGCCCGGCGGGCGGTAGGTTTGCAGGTCACAGCCGTGTCTCGACCCCGAGGGGGGTGCGGCGAGCAGGAAGCGGACCGTAGTGGAATTCATTGGTTGCACTGGATCGCCTTCTCGGAAGTGGCGTGCCTATGTACCAGTTTGTTCCAGCAGAATTCGGCGACCGCACTGTCGTCGAATTCGCGCTATGGATTCCCCGCAACCCCGACAATTGGAGGATTCATCGGTATCGCCCGACCGGTCCGTGACGATTTCCGGTCCGGCAGTCGCCGGAGCGCACTTGCGTTCTGACGACCAGCTTGAGAAGGCAATGATAAGCAAGTTTCGAGGAGGGGCGCAATGGGTATTTATTTTCTGCGCTCTGTGCGGGGGTGCGCGAGCCAGGGTGCGGGACGGGCGGGCGCGGATTACCGGATCAGCGCCATTGTGCGGCGTCGGGGATGCCGGTGGTGAATACGCTGAAGAAGAAGTGGCCGGGGATCAGCTCGTTCATATCGTGCCAGGCGCCCCGCGGGTCGCGCTGGTAGTAGTCGGCCATCCCCGTTCCGTTGTCGTAGCAGACGATGCCGGTGGCGCCGTACGGGCTCCAGAAGGTCGCGGCGCCGGGCCGGGGCGCATCCAGGGGGCTGCGGAACAGGTGGTCACACGGCGTGATCTCGGGGGCGTAGTAGGAGGGCTGCGCGACAGCCGGGGCGGTGGTGGCGACTGCGGGTACGGCGAGAACGGCGAATGCGCCCAGTGTGGCGATTGTCCTGCGGCAGATCGGGCGACGCATTATCGTCCACCTCCTGAGTAGGGCGAGCTCGCCTGCGCGTGCTGTCGGTATCGCGCGCATGGTACCCGCCGGTCGGCGATCCCGGGAGCTTTTCTGGATAGATACTGATACTTGATTGGTTCCAGAAAAGCGGTAAGCTTCCTGCCGTGCCCACGACCGCGGAGTTCGAGAACATGCTGCGTGACGCCGCGCTGCGTGTGACCGCCCCGCGGCTCGCGGTGCTGAACGCCGTACACGACAACCCTCATTCCGATACCGACACGATCGTCGGGCAGGTTCGCAGCACCCTGGGCGCCGTCTCCCAGCAAGCCGTCTACGACGTGCTGCGGGCACTGACGGTCGCGGGTCTGCTGCGCCGTATCCAGCCCACCGGTTCGGTGGCCCGCTACGAAACCCGGGTCGCCGACAACCACCACCACCTCGTCTGCCGGTCCTGCGGCGCCATCACCGACGTCGATTGCGCCACCGGCGCGGCGCCGTGCCTGACCGCCGCCGACAGCCACGGTTTCACCATCGACGAAGCCGAGGTCATCTACTGGGGCCTGTGCCCCACCTGTTCCACGTCGTCCAGCCCGCAATGACCCTTTGTCAACCGGAAGGAAAGCAGTGTCCGAGACCACCACAGGCCAGTGCCCGTTCGCGGCCAAACACCCCACCACGGGTGCCGGCAACCGTGACTGGTGGCCCAACCAGCTCAACCTGAAGATCCTGCGCAAGAACGCGCCCGCCTCGGATCCGATGGAACCCGATTTCGACTACGCCGCGGCGTTCAAAACCCTCGACCTCGGCGAGGTCCGCAAGGATATCGCCCAGGTCCTGACCACCTCGCAGGACTGGTGGCCCGCCGACTTCGGCCACTACGGCCCGCTGATGATCCGGATGGCCTGGCACTCGGCCGGCACCTACCGCACCATCGACGGCCGCGGCGGCGGTGGTGGCGGCCAGCAGCGGTTCGCACCGCTGAACAGCTGGCCCGACAACGGCAACCTGGACAAGGCCCGCCGGCTGCTGTGGCCGGTGAAGAAGAAGTACGGCAAAAAACTGTCCTGGGCCGACCTGATGATCTTCGCCGGCAACGTCGCCCTGGAAACCATGGGCTTCACACCGTTCGGTTTCGCCGGTGGCCGCGCCGATGTGTGGGAACCCGACGAGGACGTCTACTGGGGCCCCGAATCCACCTGGCTCGGCGACGAACGCTACAGCGGTGAACGGGACCTGGAGAACCCGCTGGGCGCGGTTCAGATGGGCCTCATCTACGTCAACCCGGAAGGCCCGAACGGCAACCCGGATCCGCTGGCCGCGGCCGTGGACATCAAGGAAACCTTCGGCCGGATGGCGATGGACGCCGAGGAAACCGTCGCGCTCATCGCCGGCGGCCACACCTTCGGTAAAACCCACGGCGCCGGTGACGCCGACCTGGTCGGCGCCGAACCCGAGGCCGGATCCATCGAACAGATGGGCCTGGGCTGGAAGAGCGCCCACGCCTCCGGTAAAGCCGGTGACGCCATCACCAGTGGCCTGGAGGTCACCTGGACCACCAAACCCGCGCAGTGGACCAACGACTTCTTCGAGATCCTGTTCGGCTACGAATGGGAACTCACCAAGAGCCCCGCGGGCGCCAACCAGTGGGTCGCCAAGGACGCCGAGGAAATCATCCCCGACGCCCACGACCCGGGTAAGAAGAAGAAGCCGATGATGCTGACGACGGACCTGTCGCTGCGCTTCGACCCCGAGTTCGAGCCGATCTCGCGCCGCTTCAAGGACAACCCGGAGCAGTTCGCCGACGCGTTCGCCCGCGCCTGGTACAAGCTGACCCACCGCGATATGGGCCCGATCGAACGCTACCTCGGCCCCGAGGTCCCCGCCGAGATCCAGATCTGGCAGGACCCCGTCCCCGCCGTGGACTTCGAGGTCGTCGACGACACCGATATCGCCGCACTCAAGGAGCAGGTCCTGGCCACCGGCCTGACCGTGCCGCAGCTGGTGTCCACCGCGTGGGCGTCGGCGTCGACCTTCCGCTCCAGCGATAAGCGCGGCGGCGCCAACGGTGCCCGGATCCGGCTGGAACCGCAGAAGAGCTGGGATGTCAACGAGCCCGAGCAGCTGGGCACGGTGCTGGGTGCGCTGGAGAAGATCCAGGAATCCTTCAATTCCGCCCAGACCGGCGGTAAGAAGGTATCGCTTGCCGACCTGATCGTGATCGCCGGCGCCGCCGGTGTCGAGCAGGCCGCCAAGGAAGCCGGTGTGCAGGTCACCGTCCCGGTCACCCCGGGCCGCAACGACGCCCTGCAGGAGCAGACCGATGTGGATTCGTTCGCGGTACTCGAACCGCGGACCGACGGTTTCCGCAACTACATCGGCAAGGGTCACCGGCTGCCGCTGGAGCATCTGCTGATCGACCGCGCGAACCTGCTCGGTGTCACCGCACCGGAAATGACCGTGCTGGTCGGCGGCCTGCGCGTCCTGGGCACCAACTACAAGCAGTCGAAGTACGGCGTGCTCACCGACAACGTCGGCGTCCTGAGCAACGATTTCTTCGTCAACCTGCTCGATATGGGTGTGGAATGGAAATCGACCGACGAAACCCAGGAGACCTTCGAGGCACGCGATAGCGCGACCGGCGCGGTCACATGGACCGGCACCCGCTACGACCTGGTGTTCGGCTCCAACTCCGAACTGCGCGCCGTCGCCGAGGTGTATGCGGCCGACGACGCCAAGGAGAAGTTCGTGCACGATTTCGTCGCCGCCTGGAACAAGGTGATGAACGCGGACCGGTTCGATCTGGCCTGATCCCGTCCACCCGGTTCACCGGCCGGCCGGACACTGTGCCCCGGATATCTTCGGATACCCGGGGCACAGTGCTGTTCAGCGGCGCCAGAACAGATGGTGCACGACACCGCTGGCGCTCGGGACCTTCTCCAGGTGGAACCGGTCGAGCAGTTCCTCGGGTCGCTCCCACAGGCGTTCGCCTGCACCGAGTTCATTGGGCGTGACGACGATATGCAGCGTGTCGATCAGGTCCGCGGCCAGGAATTCGCGGACGGTCCGCACTCCCCCGCCGATACGTACATCTTGGCCGTCCGCGGCGGCGAAGGCCTGCTTCAACGCATCCTCCGGGGTGGTGTCCAGGAAATGGAAGGTCGTATCGGAGAGGGTGAACGACGGGCGCGGGTGGTGGGTCAGGACGAACACGGGGGTGTGGAACGGGGGTTCCGCACCCCACCAGCCCTGCCAGTCGTCGTTCTCCCAGGGGCCACGCTGCGGACCGAACTTGTTGCGGCCCATGATCTCCGCGCCGATATTGCGGGCGAAATCGCGGGTGAAGTAATCGTCGAGGCCGCGGGTGCCGCCGGGGTCGGTGCGGTTGGGCCAGCTGGCGGTGGCGCCGGCCCACGCCATCATGGCGGCGGGATCGGCGTGCCCGAACGGACGCTCCAGGCTCTGGCCGGTACCGGCTCCGTAGCCGTCGGCGGAGACGGTGAAATTCTGCACGCGGACGAGTGGGCTCATCGAAGACTCCTTCTGCTTTCACTATGCAACCAGTTGCAAACCTAGTCTAGACTGATCTCATGACGCAACCAGTTTCTCCGGAGGTTTTGTCCGTGGCGCCCGGCAAATCCGGCTGCCCGATAAACATGACCATGGAACTGCTCGGCGATCGATGGAGCCTCATCGTGCTGCGCGACCTCATGTTCAGCACCAACACCCACTTCCGGGAACTGCTCGGCGCCTCCATGGAAGGAATCGCCTCCAACACCCTCGCCACCCGCCTCACCAAACTCGTCGACGCCGGACTACTCACCCGCGACGACGACCCCAGCCACCGGCAGAAAGTCGAATACCACCTCACCGAAGCCGCGATCCAGCTCATCCCCCTGATCACCGAACTCGGCGCCTGGGGCGCCCGCTGGCTACCCACCACACCCGAACTCGCCATCCGCGCCCGCCTGCTCGCCGACGGCGGACCAGAACTCGGGCAACGATTCATGAACGAACTCCGCGATATCCACCTGCACCGGCGACCGGCACCCGAGAACGGCGTGCTGGCCGAACTGACCGCCGCCTATCAAGAGATCGCCCGGGCTTCCGAACACAGGAACAAATGAGCGAATCTGCGACCGCCCAGCAGGCCGCGCCGCGCCACCGGGCCGGTAGGGCCTGAAATCGTGCACGCCGCGCTTCACTCACCCGCCAACACGGTGCCACCGCGGCCTGGGCCGTCAGATCGGTGACCTCGCCGACAGCCCCGGCCTTGCCACTTCCTGCGTGTAGACCCGCGGCGACGGACATATCGCCGCCGGAGTCGGCGGCCGGGAATCGCATGTGCTGCAAGCACTGGTCAACGGCACCGACGCGGTATATACGCCGCCCTGACCACAGAGGGACGCGACGAATGGGTTGCGTGTACTGCGACCCCCGGCGCGCGGCGATCGCGGCCGGTGGGTTCCCGTGGATCAACCCCGATAGGGCTCGACCCCGGGGAGGTAGCTGCCCCGAGCCGATCGAGTCGACGAACCCGCGCCGGCCCGGCAGGATCGCGGATATGGCACGGACCCACCACTACGAATGCCGCACCGACTGGACCGGGGCGGGCACGACCGGAACCGTCGACTACCGCTCCTACGAACGGTCCTATGTGACACGGTCTCCCGGCCGACCCGATCTGCACGGCTCCGCCGACCCGGCGTTCCGCGGCGACGACACCCGCTGGAACCCGGAACTGCTGCTCGTCGCCGCGCTGAGCCAATGCCACCTGCTGTGGTACCTGCACCTGTGCGCCGTCAGCGGGGTGACAGTGCTGGAATACCACGACGAAGCGCTCGCGACGATGGCGGAAACCGCCGACGGCGGCGGGCATTTCACCGGCGTGGAACTGCGGCCGGTGGTGACGGTCGCCGCCGCCGATATGGTCGGCCGGGCCCGTGACCTGCACGGCGACGCCGCGGCCAAATGCTTCATCGCGGCCTCGGTGAACTTCCCGGTGAGCCACACCCCGCGAGTGGAGGTCGCCGGCGGGTGATCCGGGCTACCGGCGAGACCCGGGTCCACGGCGGCATGGAGCTCGCCCGGCGCGGCGCCGCTGCCGACCGGGCAGACACCGCGGCATCTACCAAACCAAAGTGAGTTCCGGGATACGGACCCGGCCGAAGAACCGTTTCGCGATATCGCTGCCGTCGAAGTTGTAGCCGTTCATGATGTCGGCCAGTTCGGTCGCCAGCTCCTGCAACTGCGGACTGACCCGTTCGATACCGTCCTCGACGACCCAGCCCCATTCCCGCGGCACCCTGTCGATGGTGATATCGATACACGCATGATGCGGCAGATCCACGGTGATCTCGATCTGCACCGGCGCATCGCCGAGCGGGTCCCGGATCGCGGGCTCACCGACCCGCGTCTGCGGCGCGAACATGATCCGCCCGAGCGCGATATCGGCCCGGATCATCTCCGCCACCGCCGGCAGATCCGCATGTTTACCGACCCGGTGATGACGGTCGCCGTAGGTGCGGTCACCGACCGGAGCGCCACCACTGCGGGCCAGCAGCCGATCCAGCATCCGCTGAGCGGTCGCCCGCTCGTCGGCCCCGGTGTTGGGGTGCTCGATAAGAGCACGCAGGCGCATGATCCGATGGCTCGCAATGATCGCCATAGCAGGAAAGAGTAGCGAAACCCGGACCGATCCGGCGGTTCAGTCCGAGGCGCGTCTCCCCGAACCTCCCGCGCTCGCGATCACCGACGTCAGATGCTGCTCCGGTGTCAGTGTGTCCGACTCCGGTGACCGCACCGCCAGCGGGGAACGCAGCGCCGTCCACACTTCCAGCGCACCGAACGCCGTCATACAGCACCCCGCGACCGCGGCCAGCATCTCGATACTGTCGAACGGTGCCACCGCGATCACCAGGCCCGCGGCCAACGTCACCAAACCGAACAGCTCCTGTTTCCCCTGACCGGTCACTTCGTCGTCGTCCCACACCCCCGCCACGGCATGCGCGATCCCCCGCACCGACCACGCCAACCCCAGCCACATCGCCAGCAGCAGCGTCCAGTTCCCCGCCCGGAAACACAGCGTCGCCGTCACCAGCGACACCACCGCCGCCAAGAACAGCAGGGTCCGCGGGAAACGGCCCAGCTTGCTACCGAATGCCACCGTCGCCAGCGACACCGTGCCGCACAGCAGCGAGAACATGAACAGATTCCCCACCGCGCCCAGCGATTTATCGGGCCATACCACCGTCGCGACCCCGATCACGACCGAACACACCCCCATCGCCAGCACCGTCTGGCGTACACCGCGACCGAACACCGGAGCGGCCCCCGCTTCCTCGTAGGTCGGCATAGCTGAATGATATGGGCCGACAGCCCGGATTGCCGAACAGTTGCCCCACCCGCCTGTCGCCGACCACCCACCCGGCCGCTCCCACCGCCGTAGAATCAGCCGGTGGGAATCGTATGGGCGATGACCTTGCCCGGCCTGGTATGCCTGCTCATCGGCCTCGCCTTCGCCGAAGTCCTCATCAGTCGTATCACCGGCGGCCGAGCCCTGCCGTGGAACCGCGGCCGCCGCGCACCCGCCGCCGCCACCGGGTTCGAAGAAGTCTCCGCCCTGTTCCAAGGAACGAAACATATCGAATTCGAGCAGCGCAAACACAGTCTGATGCACCGCGAGGACCACACCGACGGCGCCCCGCCACTCGCCTACGATCCCGGCGCGAACCGGGTCACCATCCGGGCCGGGGCCGGCGACACCACGCGCTGAACCGCAACCCGGCGCCGCCCGGGCACTACAGTCGCAGCGAGACACGTTCGAGGGCACCAGTCAGGAGGCCGTCGTGACCGTTCCCGCGCTGGTATGGGGCTGCACCCTCGCACTGATCGCCGGACTGTTGCTGTTCGACTTCTTCTTTCACGTCCGCAGCGCCCACACCCCGTCGCTCACCGAAGCCGCGGTGTGGTCGGCCGCCTATATCGGTGTCGCGGTGGCGTTCGGGTTCGCGGTGTGGGGGTTCGGCGGATCCGATATGGGCCTGGAGTACTTCGCCGGTTACATCACCGAGAAAGCGCTCTCGGTGGACAACCTGTTCGTCTTCCTCATCATCATGACCACCTTCCGCGTCCCCAGCGCCGCCCAGCAGAAGGTGCTGCTCGTCGGAATCGTGTTCTCCCTCGTGGTGCGCACCGGATTCATCTTCGTCGGCGCCACCCTCATCAACCGGTTCGCGTGGGTGTTCTACCTGTTCGGTGCCGCCCTGCTCCTCACCGCCGGCAATATGCTCCGCCCCGAAGGGGAGGACAGCCACGCCGGCGACAATATCGTCCTGCGGCTGGCCCGGCGCTTCCTGCGCACCAGCGACACCTACGACGGCGACAAACTGTTCACCACCGTCGACGGCCGCCGCCATATGACTCCGATGGTGCTCGCCATGGTCGCCATCGGCGGCACCGACGTCCTGTTCGCCCTCGACTCCATACCCGCCATCTTCGGGCTCACCCAGAACGTGTTCATCGTCTTCACCGCCACCGCGTTCTCCCTGCTCGGCCTGCGCCAGCTGTTCTTCCTGCTCGAAGGGCTGCTGGACCGCCTGATCTACCTCGGGTTCGGTCTCGCCGCGATCCTGGCGCTCATCGGCGTCAAACTCGTCCTGCACGCCCTCCACGAAAACAACGTCCCGTTCATCAATCATGGCGAACCGGTACCGGTCACCGAGATCTCCACCGGCCTGTCGCTGGCCCTCATCGTGCTGATACTGGTGGTCACCGTCGTCGCGTCCCTGCTCAGCCCCGCCGGGCGTGCGCAAACCGCCGTCGGGAATGCCCGCCGCCACGCCACCCGCTACCTCGACCTCGGTTACGAAGCCGACCAGACCCTGCGCGAACGCACCTACAACAAGATGCTCGGTGAAGAGAAAACGCTCGCCGGACTGCCCGCCAAATACCGGCGGCGCATCCGCGAAGGCGAAACCGAACTGGTCGCACTGCTCGAACGAGCGCATATCGTGCACGCCGACCGAATCGCGCGGATCGAAGCGGGGCTCCCTCTGCGCATGTAATCCACAATCTGGAACCGGCACCGGGCGGGAACGTGGCCGGGGACACGGCGCGCCGGGGTTGAGTATGCCGCTACGTCACAGTGTTGAGTCGGTGACGACATCGTGAGCAGGAACAGAGGGAGCGCGCCATATGACCATGACGACCGGAGACCCGACCGACCAGCGACCGGCCCTGATCGATATCGACACCTTCTTCGCCGACCCGCACTTCGCGAACCCCTCGATCTCCCCCGACGGCACCCGCATCGCCTACCTCGCCCCACACCGCGGCCGCCGCAACGTCTGGGTCCGCGATATCGACGCAACCCACGACGACGCGATCCCCGTCACCCACGACACCCGCCGCGGGATCACCACCTACTACTGGACCGACGACCCCCGCTGGCTGCTCTACCTGCAGGACACCGACGGCAACGAAGACTGGCACCTGTATCGCGCCGACCTCGACGACCCCGGAGCTCCCGCCGTCGACCTCACCCCGATGGACCCGGGGTCACGGGTGGTGGGCGCCGAGGACCTGCCGTCGATACCCGGCAGCGTGCTGGTCACCATGAACCGGCGGCCCCTGTTCTTCGATATCTTCCGCATCGACGTCGCCACCGGTGAAACGACCCTGCATCTCGAACAGGACGAACCGACAGCCACCGTGCTGCTCGACCGCGCCGGTGCGCCTGTGTTCCGCACCGCGCTCACCGCGGACGGTGCCGTCGAGATCTCCGCGATCGACACCACCGGCCGGGCACGGCAACTGCGCCGGCTCGGTGGCGCCGAACACCCGATGAGTGTGCACCCCCAGCAGGTCACCGCCGACGGGAAAGGCCTGCTCGTCGGGTCCTTCCAGGACGGCGACAACCTGCGGCTGGTCCGCATCGACCACGAGACGGGGGCGGACACCGTGGTCGCCGCGGTCGACGGCCACGACCTGGACCTCAGCGGGATGATGCTGCCCGGCGTGCTGCCACCCCCGGTCCACACCCATCGGCGCACCGGCGAAATCCTCGCCGCCCGCTTCGTAGCCGGCCGCCCCCATCTCGAGATCCTCGACCCCCATTTCGCCGAAATCCACGCCCAGCTGCAGAAACTGTCCGATGGGGTGCTCGGAACCCTGTCCGGCGACGACTCGGGGCAGCGCTGGATCGCCACCTTCGTCCACGACCGCGACCCCGGTGTCACCTGGTTCTACGACCACACCACCGGCCAAGCCCGCCGCCTGTTCCGGTCCTACCCGGACCGCGCCCCGGAAACCATGGCCCCCATGCAACCCGTCGACTTCCCGGCCCGCGACGGGCTACCCCTGCACGGCTACCTCACCCTCCCGGTCGGCGTGGCACCCCGCGACCTCCCGCTGGTACTGGTGGTGCACGGCGGGCCCTGGTACCACGACTCGTGGGGGTACAGCAACGATGTGCAGTTCCTCGCCAACCGCGGCTACGCGGTACTGCAGGTGAACTTCCGGGGGTCGCTTGGCTACGGGAAACGGCATGTCACCGCCGCGATCGGCGAATTCGCCCGCGCGATGCACGACGACCTGATCGACGCGGTCGACTGGGCCGTCTCCGAGGGGTACGCCGATCCCGGCCGTATCGGAATCTACGGCGGCTCCTACGGGGGTTACGCCGCCCTCGTCGGTGTCACCGTCACCCCGGACCGTTTCGCCGCGGCCGTCGACTACGTCGGGATCTCCGACCTCGCCAACTTCCTGCGCACCCTGCCACCGTTCACCCGCGCCTACAGTGTCAACAACTGGTACCGCTACGTCGGTGACCCGGAGATCCCGGAACAGGAAGCCGATATGCTGGCCCGCTCACCGATCACCATGGTCGACGAGATCCGCACCCCGCTGCTGGTCGCCCAGGGCGCCAACGATGTCCGCGTCGTGCGGGCCGAATCGGACAATATCGTGGCCCGGCTGCGTGAACGCGGCGTCCCGGTGGAGTACCTGGTCGCCGAGGACGAGGGACACGGTTTCGACAACCCGGAAAACCAGGTCATGCTGTACCGCGCGATCGAACAGCATTTCGCCCGCCACCTCGGCGGCCGCAGTCCCGAGCAGGACTCGCCGGCGCCCGCTACCGGCAACGCAACCCCTTAGCACGGGCTACAGCTGGTCGAGGAGAGCCACCAGCGATTTCGGCGCCACCACCCGGTAGGCGTCGGTGACGATTTCGGCGACCTCCGCCCAATCCACCGGGACATCCAAGTACACACCGAGCCAGCCGCGATGCCCCACATACGGTGGCCGGAAAAACCGCTGTGGTTCCGCCGCCACCAGCGCCTCCTGCGCGCCCGGCGGGGCCGCGCACCAGAAACCCAGCCGGTCGTCGTGATGGTGATCGGCGTAGGTGACGAACGTTTTCCTACCACGCACGAACCAGGTGGGTTCGCCGTGGCTGAGCCGTTCGGTGGTTTCCGGCAGCGCGGTGCACAGCCGGCGTAGACGTGGCAGCGGGTCCTCGGCCATGAGGCCACGGTAGCGTCCTGGAACGAGTTCGGCCGGGTGGCCCCGGAGGGGGAACGATCCTGGATGGTGCCGCGATTACACCGGATCCGGTTGGGTGTGTGACGCCGCCCGCTCCGACAGCAGGGTGTCCAATTGCTGTTCCGCACGCTCCGCGCGGGCCAAGGTCTGCGCGCGGGCCTGATCGAGTGCCTCGATACGTTGCGCGGTTTCCGTACGCACCTGCTCGACGGCGGTGGCGGTCTCGGCGCGGGCCGCGGCCAGATCCGCGGCCGCGGTGCGACGAGTGTCGGCGAGGTCCTGCCGGACGGTGTCGTACTCGGCGCGTAGCCGCTGCAATTCGGTGCGTGCTTCCCGGGCTGCTTCCTCCCGTTCGGTGGCCGACCGTTCGGCCCGTTCCAAGGCGCGCTCGGTATCGGCGGCCCGCTGTACGGCCAGGTCCCGGTCGGCGGTGGCCGCCTTCACCTTCTGGGTGTTCTCCCGGTCCGCGCGTTCGATATCGGCGTCGGCGGCGCGGCGGGCGCGCTCGATTTCCCCGGCGCATTCGGCGCGGACCCGCTCGATCTCGGCGGCGGCCTCGTTCCGGGCGGTCCGGATATCTTCCTCGGCCGCGCAGCGGGCCGCGAAAACGTCGTCGGCGGCGCGGGTGGTGACGGCCTCCACCTCGTGCAGTGCGTCGTCGCGGGCGATTTCGGCGGCCGCGGTCTGTGATCGGGCTTCCGCGATGCGGGCTTCGGCGGTATCTGCGGTGGCTGCTGCGTCCTCGGCTGCTTCCTCCGCGCGGATCCGGGCCTGCTGTGCGTCGCGGCGTGCCTGTTCGGCGGCGGCCGCGGCCATTTCGGCTTCGGCGATACGGCGCGCGGCGTCGGCTTGTACTGCCTGAACCTGCGCTTCGGCTGCCGAGGGGTCGGCCAGTGTCGACATTTCGGTGACTGCGGCGTTGAGGGTTGTGCCGAGTTGTTCGGCCAGGTTGCGGAATTGAGTGAGTAGTTCGTCGGCGCGGAGCCGGGCGGCGGTGACCGGGCCGGTTTGCGTCACGGTGACGGAATCGGGCTGGGGGTCGGCTTCCTGTTGTAGCCGTTGCCTTTCGCGCCAGGCGCGCCATCGCGTGTGCTCGGGGCGATCGCAGTATTCCGAGGGGCGGCCGGGGCCGGAGGGGCGTGGGATGGGCTGGGTGCAGCCGGGATAGTTGCAGGTTGTCGGCACCCGGGAATCGTAGCGTTGGTTTCGTCGAATCAAACGGTATGACACGAAACGAAACTCGAAGTAGGCGTGCGGGGCCCTGTGGAGACCCTCTCAGGCCTAACCGCCGATAAGTGAACATTATCGGCGGTTAGGCAGGTAGGGTTGCGGGAGATTCGTTCCCGATCAATACGTTTCGTTACGTTCGGTCGAACGCAACGTATTGCGTGACGCAATTACCGACGAGGAGAACCGTGACCGAAACAGCCGTCGACCTACCCGACACCGTGCGCACCGAACTCCGCCGCGGCGTCACCAGCGTCCTCGTCGACACCGCCGCACTACGTAACGTCCGCGAACGCTTCGACACCGAACAAGCCACCGCGCTCGGCCGCTACCTCACCGCCTCCCAATCCCCCAACACATTGCGCGCCTACCGCACCGACTGGATCGCCTGGGCCGCCTGGTGCGCCCGCGAAAACCGCACCGCCCTCCCCGCCGACCCACTCGACGTCGCCGTCTACCTCGCCGCCGCCGCCGACGCCCGCACCGCCAACGGCCGCCACGCCTACAGCCCCGCAACCCTCGAACGAAAATCTGCCGCCATCGCCGCCGTCCACGCCGCCAACGGACTACCCGCGCCCACCCGCAGCGACGTCGTCCGCCTCACCCTCCGCGGAATCCGCCGCACCCGCCGCACCCGGCCCACCCGCAAACGCCCGATCCTGCTGCACACCCTCGGTGAACTCCTCACCGGCCTCCCCGAACCCGGCCGGCCCGGCGAACCCGCCCGCCGCCGCGACACCCTGCTCCTACTCCTCGGCTTCGCCGGCGCTCTGCGCCGCAGCGAACTCGCCGCCCTCCGCATCGCCGATATCCACTTCGGCACCGACCACACCACCGGCGAACCACTCCTGCTCATCCACCTGCCCACCACCAAAACCGACCCCACCGGCATCACCGAACAACACGTCGCCCTGCCCCGCGGCAGCCAAGCACACACCTGCCCCATCTGCGCCTGCGCCGACTGGCTACACCTACTCGCCGCCCACACCGAAAACCCCCGCGGCGTCCACACCTGGATCGACGAAAACCCCATCGGCGAACCCCACATCCACCGCTGCCACAGCTACCACCCCGACCCCCGCCTCACCCCCGCACAACCCCTGTTCCCCGCCGTCAACCGCCACGGCGGAATCGGCGCCACCGCACTCTCCGGCCGCGCGGTCGCCGAAATCGTCAAACGCTACGCCGCCCGCGCCGGACTCGACCCCACCCTCTTCTCCGGCCACTCCCTGCGCGCGGGCTTCGCCACCCAAGCCGCCCTCGGCGGCGCCGCCGACCGCGAAATCATGCGCCAAGGCCGCTGGAGCAACCCCCGCACCGTCCACCGCTACATCCGAACCGCCGACCCCCTCGCCGACAACGCCGTCACCAAACTCGGCCTCTGACCAGTGCACCGAAGCACTGGGCCCGGGCGAGGGGATCCTCAGCGGCTCGCCCGCAGTACGCGAACCGGGCGCAGCGCCTCCGGCGGCTCACCCGCGAATTCCGCGGATCCGTCCAGATACCCGGCGATCAGGTCCGCGGCAGAGCGGTCTTCGATATCGGTGAAGCCGAGCGCACGCAACTGCGCCGCGACGTCGTCAGGAGTGAAGTAGCTGAACCAGGGTTCGCCGACAGCGGCCGCTCGATGTGCGCGCGCCTGCAACTGTGCGCGATCCGCGTCGGTACGTGCCGACTGCAGGTAGTCGAAGACCACCTCTACCGGCGCGGAGTGGGAAGCAATGTATTCGAGGGTGGCGCGGACGGCATCCGGAGTCAGATAGAAGACGACACCGAGCCACACGAAGACGGCCGGATCGGCCCGGCCGAATCCGGCGGCCGCCAATCGTTCTGCGAGTGTGTCGGTTTCGAAGTCGACCGGCACGAAAGTCACCTGTTCAGGCAGGTCGAAACCGGATGCGGTGAGGCGTTGCTGTTTCCACGCTTGGGTAGCAGGGTGGTCGACCTCGAATACACGCAGACCAGGATGCGGGTTGCGGTAGGCGAAGGTATCCAGGCCCGCCCCGAGGATCACGACCTGTCCCACACCGGCAGCAGCGGCCTCGGCCACCCGATCCTCGGCGAAACGGGCACGGGCAGCAAAGAACAGGCGACGCGGCCGATCACCGACACCCAGCCGCAGGATATCCATGCCACCACCGCTACCAGGACGATCCACCGCCGGCCGCCCCAATTCGGCCAGCTCATCCACCGAGACACCCAGCAGACGTGCCGCCAGTGGATCGGCAAGAATCCTCGGCCGGTCGAAAACGTGATGGTAGGCACGGGCGTAGGCAGTCACGAGCGCTGTCCGGCTCGGTCCCTCGATATCCATGCTCGACAAGCTACTGGCGTCATCGCTTTCCCTTTCCTCCGCACCGGCTCAGCGGAAACCGTGAGCTGTCGCCGGCGACCGCAACCGGCCGTCGTGCACCTCGGCAACCTGGTCGGCGACAGCGAGATGGGCCCGATCATGGGTGACCAGCACCGTGGCGCTGGACCGCTGATGGGTCAGGCCGGCGATCAAATCCAGGACCGCGGCGCCGCGGTCGTGATCGAGGGCGCTGGTGGGCTCGTCGACCAGCAGCACCGTGGGCTCGTTCATCAACGCCCGCGCAATACCGACACGCTGCCGCTGGCCACCCGAAAGCTGGTGCGGACGACGCCCCGCCACCTCCGCCAGGCCGACCGCATCCAGCAGCTCCATCGCCCGCCCACGTACCGCACCCGGTGTACGGCCATCGATATGGGCCATCACCTGCAACTGTTCGACAGCGGTCAGCGAGGCGATGAGATTCGGCTGCTGGAAGACGATCCCGATCGTGCTGCGGCGCAGATCGGTCAGCTCACTACGGCGCAGACCCGTGGTCGACGTACCGTCGATGACCACCGTCCCGGCGTCGGGAGTGATCAAGGTAGCCGCGACAGCGAGCAGACTCGACTTACCGGAACCGGAAGGACCGACCACCGCAGTCAGACTTCCCCGGGGAACCTCCAGGCCGACCTTGTCCAAAGCCGTCAGACGATTGTCACCGTCCGGATAAGTAAGAGTGATATCGATCAGATTCAGGCTCATCGGGCGCTCCCCAAAGCAGTCAACGGGTCGACAGAAGTAATGCGACGGACAGATACAGCGGCGCCCACAGCACCCACCAGAACCATCACCGCCGCCGGAACAAGGACAGTGGCCGCAGTGAGATGGAACGGAACAGCGGACCCGGCGATGAACACACCCAGCCCGGCAGCAAGAGCTGTGCCCAGCAATGTGCCACCCACCAGCAGCACCACAGCTTGAGCGAGCGCATCCACCAAAAGCCCGGCCGTAGTGGCACCGAGTGCTTTCAGCACCGCGATATCGCCGCTACGCTGCACCGTCCACACCGTGAAGAACGCCCCCACGACGAGAGCCGAGATCACGAACAGGAACCCGCGCATCAACTGCAAAGAGCCGTTCTCCGAGGTGTAGGAACCGATCGCCGACAACGAATCGCCGACACCGACAGTCTTCGTTCCGGCGCTCTCGTCGACGGCCGCCACATCTGTCCCGGACGCGGTCTTCACAGCGACAACCGACGCCGCCGGCTCCACACCCGACTCCGCGGGTGGCGCGATCTCCCGCCACAAATCCAGGCTCGCCCACACCACCGGGGTATGACTGAAATAGGCATCGCCCTGCACGGCAGCGACCCGCAGCCGCTGCCCGGCCACCGTGACGAAATCACCGGCGCCCACACCCAGATCCGACGCCGCCGGCGTGGACAACACCACCGATCCGTCATCGATACTGCCGCCCTCTGGGGCGAGACCGGATCCGGGACGCACACCGAACACCGACACACCGGCACTGCCTGCACCGGCCGCGGCGGCACGGGTGGTGGTGATCCCCAGCGGTTCCGCAGCCTCCACACCGGGCGCCCCCGCCCACTCCTGCCACTGCCCGGCAGTGACCGAGGAACCCGTAAACGACACATCCTGGCCTTCCCCCGGGGCGGAAAAAACGATCAGATCCGCGGGTAGCGATGTAATCGCAGAAATATTCTGCCGGCCCAGCCCGGCCGTGAGGCCGGACAACAACCCGACCAGTAGCGTGATCAGCACGATCACAGTCCCCATCAGAGCGAAACGCCCCTTGGCGAACTTCAGATCTCTCCAGGCAACAAACACGACCTCGGCCTGTCCTCTCCGACGGTGGAAAACGGTACGACTCCACCCTCGCCGCCCAGCCCGCCCCGCACATCCCGCGCCGGACGGCACTTCACGCACCGAAAGACACCACCCGAATTCCAACTTTCGACAGAGGTCGCCCGAAGGCCGGACTCCGTAGCCTGGAAAGCACCGTGAACACCACCGCACACGAGCCGACCCCCACCACCCGGGCCCTTGCCTGGTGCCTGCACCTGCTCATCCTCGGGTTGCTCGCCCTCACCGCGGTCCGCGCAATCAGCCAGCACCAAGCCCACGCCGCGGCGATCACCGCGGCCGCCACGATCTGCGCACTCGTGTACACCGCCGGACCGCTGCTGCCCCGAATCCGCCGCTCCCGGCCCGCCACGACCTGGTGGCTCACCGCCGTAGGCGCCATATGGCTCGCACTGCTGGTCCTGTCCCCGGACGCCGTATGGGTCGCGTTCCCGCTGTACTTCCTCCAACTCCACCTGCTACCCCGCCGCACCGGACACCTCGCCGTCACCGTCACCGCCGCAGCGGCCATCATCGGGTTCGCCGCCCACCAGCACTCCTTCACCCCCGCCATGGCGATCGGCCCCGCACTCGGCGCCGCCGTCGCCGTCGCCGTCGTCCGCGGCTACCAAGCCCTGTACCGGGAAAGCGAACAACGCAGACGCCTCATCGACGAACTCACCACCACCCGCGCCGACCTCGCCCGAGCCCAGCGCACCGCCGGAATGCTCGCCGAACGCGAACGCCTCGCCCGCGAAATCCACGACACCCTCGCCCAAGGACTGTCCAGCATCCAGCTCCTGCTGCGCGCCGCCGAACGCGCCCTACCCGACCGGCCCGGCACCGCCGCCCGCCACGTCGGCCAAGCCCGCCAAGCCGCCCAGGACAACCTCGCCGAAGCACGCCGCTTCGTCGCCGCCCTCACCCCGCCCGCACTGGACAACACCACACTGGCCGACGCCCTCGAACGACTCTGCGACACCACCAGCGCCCGCCACCGCCTCGACGTGACATTCCACCGCACCGGCGACCCGGGCCCACTGGCCATCGCCGACGAGATCGCACTCCTGCGCATCGCCCAATCCGCGCTCGCCAACACCGTCCGCTACGCCGACGCCACCACCGCCGACATCACCCTCGGATACCTCGACGACCACATCACCCTCGACATCACCGACAACGGCCGCGGTTTCGACCCCACCCACCTCCCCGCACCCGAACCCGAACACGGCGGATTCGGTCTCGCCGCGATGCGCGCCCGCGTGCACGCCCTCGGCGGCTCCCTCACCATCGAATCCGCACCCGGCCACGGCACCGCACTCGCCGCCCGCATACCCCGCACCCCACCGACCGAACCCGAGGTCCGCCCGTGACCATCCGACTCCTCCTCGCCGACGACCACCCCGTGGTCCGAGCCGGGCTGCGCGCCGTACTCGAAACCGAACCGGGCCTGCTCGTCGTCGCCGAGGCCGCCACCGCGCAGGACGCCGTAGACCGGGCCGCCGCAGGCGATATCGACGTCGTCCTCATGGACCTGCAGTTCGGCAAAGGCATGGGCGGCGCCGAAGCCACCGCCCGGATCACCGCCCGGCCCGGCGCACCCCGCGTTCTGATCGTCACCACCTACGATTCCGACGCCGACACCCTGCCCGCCATCGAAGCCGGCGCCACCGGATACCTCCTCAAAGACGCCCCACCCGAAGACCTCGCCGCCGCCGTCCGCACCGCGGCAGCCGGCCGGACCACATTGGCGCCCGCCGTCGCCGACCGGCTCATGAACCGGCTGCGCACACCCGGCCTCGCCCTCACTCGCCGCGAAACCGAAGTACTGACCCTCGTGGCCGGCGGCCTGTCCAATCAGGCCATCGGCCGGCGTCTCCACCTCACCGAAGGCACCGTCAAATCCCACCTCGCCCGCATCTACACCAAACTCGGTGTCGACTCCCGCACCGCCGCCGTCGCCGCGGCCACCGACCTCGGCCTCATCCGGCGCTGAAGTACGCGCAGATCATGTCGGTGTGGTCTCGATCGGGCATCGCCCCGCGACGGGGGTGCGCATATCGGCCGCCCTGGTGGCACCGTCACGTCCGATAACCGCGAGCAGGCGCGCCACCAGCGGGTATGCAGTGTGTTCGGGATGGAATCGCAGGGTTGCCACCGGGCGCTGCTGTGCGAGGATATTGAGCGCTCCACGAGTCAGTCCGTTTCAAAAACCCCCCTTTGGAAGGATGCTCAGATGGCGCAAGACACCAGTACCGCTGCCACCCGCACCAGCACCAGCAACGGCAGTGGTCAGCAAGTCCAGAGCCTGGAAATGCTGCGCATGGGCCTGGACGAAATCCGGCAGGAATCCCAGAGTGCGCGGCAGTACGCCCAGCAGGCGCAGAACCTCGCCCGCCAGGTGCAACAGCAGGCCCGGCAGGTACAGCACCAATCCCAGATCGCGCAGAGCCAGGCCAACCAGGCCGCGCAGCAGGCCCAGCAGGCCCGCCAGCAGGCTCAGCAGGCACAGAACCAAGCACAGCAGGCACAGAGCGAAGCCGACCGGTCACAGAGCCAGGCCCAGCAGGCCCAGGCCGACGCCAACCAGGCCAACCAGCGCTGCCAGTCGGCGCAGGACCAGGCCGACCAGGCCGCCTACCTCGCCCAGCAGGCCGAGGAACAGTCCACCCGGGCCCAGGACCGCGCAATGCAGTGGGAACTGCAGATGCACCAGATGCGCCAGCAGGTACGGCAGATGTAGTGCATACCGGGCAACCGCAGGGCAGCAGCCCTGTATGCCTTCGCGGGGCCCGGTGTCTCCACCGGGCCCCGCCCCGTACGCCGGCCTGGTGAACCAGCAGTGGATTCCGGTACGGACAAACGACGCAGCTCACAATTGCGCTTTTGATAATTGCCGCGTGTCTCGGTCGACGTCTACCGGCCGGACATATAGCCGAGCACGGCAGACAATTCACCGTCCCGGCGCAACGACCACAGGATTACCACGAGCCGCCGATGCGGTCGAGGATTATTCCGGAGAGCGCATCGGGTGCCTCCTCGGGGATCCAGTGGCCCACACCCTCCAGCACCTCCAAGCGGTATTCCGCATCCACATACCCTGCTGCCGCGTCCACACCGGACCGCGCCACAGCCAGATCGGCGTCGCTCCACACGAAAGTCGTCGGAACGCCCACCGCGGGAACCGCACTCCAGGAATTACCCGCCGCGCGATACCAGTTCAGCGCCGCCGTCATCGCCCCCGGTTCCCGGAGCCGGGCAATATGCTGTGCCGCCTGCACCGCCGGAACCTGATCCCCGAAACCGGCACGCAAACCCGCGCAATCATTCGCCAGCAGCAGATCTTCGGGCGCGTCCGGTTGCTGGAAAAAGGTCATGTACCCGGATTTTTCGGCCTGCACCGGATCGGTCTCGCGGGCCCGGGCGAATGCCGCCGGATGCGGCACCGACACCGCGGTCAGCGAAACCACCCGCTCTGGATGCCGGGCCGCCACATCCCAGGCCACGATCGCGCCCCAATCGTGGCCGACCAGGTGAACTCGCCGCAGGCCCAGCGCATCGCAGAGGCCGACGATATCGGCGCGGAGTTCGGAAAGACGGTAGGACGCGATATCCGCAGGACGGGCTCCGGGCGAATAGCCGCGCTGTTCCGGCGCATAGGAGCGGATTCCGTGGGAGCTCAGGTGTTCGGAAACGAAATCCCAGGACGCCGCGCTCTGCGGAAACCCGTGCAGGAGCAGCGCGTCCGTGCCGTGTACCGGCTCACCCGGGTGGACCCGCACCTCGAAATCGAAATCACCGACATGCACCGTGCGAAGTTCACCCGTGGACATGGCTGCATGCTAGCCAAACGCCGGACGAGCTGCTAGACAGCTGTATAGATATATGTCCGACTACCGGCGCGGGGCACGCCCGACCCGGCATCGACACGGAGGAACCGCCATGAGCACACCCCGGCAGAACGCGATCATCATCGGCGGCGCCTCCGGAATCGGCTGGGCCACCGCCCAACTCCTCGCCGCCCGCGGCGATACCGTGATCATCGCCGACCTCGACGGCGTCGCGGCCGGTACCCGGGCCACCGAACTCGGCGGCAACGCGACCGGGCACCAGGTCGATGTCACCGACGAACAAGCGATGCGAACCCTCTTCGACACCGTCGCCGCCGAACACGGACCGATCGGCACCGTTGTCGACTGCGCCGGAATCTCCCACCCCGGAACGATCGCCGACCTCTCCCTCGCCGACTGGAAAGCCACCGTCGACGTTTGCCTCACCGGAGCCTTCCTCACCGTCAAGAATGCCGCTCACACAGTGCGAGACGGGGGATCCATCGTGCTCGTCGCCTCGCTCAACGGCCGGCAACCGGGCGTGGGGATGGGCGCATACTGCTCGGCCAAGGCCGGAGTCCTCATGCTCACCGAGGTCGCCGCCATGGAACTCGCACCCCGCGGCATCCGCGTGAACGCGGTCAACCCCGGGTTCGTCCACACACCTCTCACCTACGGTGCGACGCTCGTGCCGGGACTGGTCGACGAATACATCGAGAACACACCGCTGGGGCGCGCCGGCACACCGGAAGACGTCGCACGCACGATCACCTTCCTCGCCTCCGGCGACGCCGGTTGGATGACCGGCGCGGCGATCGACCTCAACGGTGGCGCACATACGATGCGGTACCCGAACATCGTCGAACGAGTCGCCGAGATGACCGCTACCGGAACTGAATCCGAGTGAGGTAGGAACCCCCTCCTCTCGTTGTGTTGGAGTGAGTTGACCTTGTTGGCGAGAGATAAGGAAGAAATAATCATGTATAGATGCGCATATCCGCGTAGCGCTCTATATCAGCTTCGGTTCTTGTTCTTTCGAGGGCTCCACCGGTCACTGTCGTTCCGGAAACCCTGATATACAGAGTCTGAAGTTGCGCCTCAGCTGGATGCTGTCCATTGCTCTCCCGCGCGGGTTCTACTCCCCTACCCCGCCTGCCACCATCGGTCCCACCGCGCGGAGCCATGGTCAGAGAAGAGTGCAGCGAGAATTGAGACATCTGTCCTGTTGTGCGAAGCGCTGTTTTATGGCCCCCGCGGCAGGCCGATAGCGTCGGATTCATGGAGTGGAATATGCAGCCGGCCGAAGAAATCGCGGCAGCCTTACGTGCCGGGGCGGTGACATCGGTGGAACTGACCGACGAGGCGATCGCGCGTATCGAGCGCGACGACAAGGTGATCAACGCGATCTGTGTACGGGACTTCGAACGTGCACACGCCGCGGCGCACAATGCAGACCGGGCACGCGCCCGCGGCGAGGAGCGGCCGTTGCTCGGTATTCCGGTGACTGTCAAGGAGAGCTACCACATCGCCGGACTGCCCACGACCTGGGGCATGCCCGCACAGCGGGACTATATGCCGGCCGAGGACGCGCTACAGGTATCGCGGTTGAAGGCAGCCGGCGCGGTGGTACTCGGAAAGACCAATGTGCCGGCGATGCTGCGTGATATCCAGAGCTTCAACGAGATCTACGGCACCACCAGCAACCCGTGGGACCACAGCCGCACATCGGGTGGGTCGTCCGGCGGTTCGGCCGCGGCGCTGGCCGCCGGATTCGGTGCGCTGTCCATCGGCTCCGACCTCGCCGGTTCACTACGCACCCCCGCGCATTTCTGCGGTATCTACGCGCACAAGCCGACACTCGGGCTGGTGCCGACCCGCGGCATGGTCGCACCGCCCGCGCCCGCCCTGCCGATCGATCTCGACCTCGCCGTCGCCGGCCCGATGGCGCGCACCGCCCGCGACCTCACGCTGCTGCTCGACGTGATGGCCGGACCGGACCCGCTCACGCACGGCATCGCCAACAACATCGCACTGCCGCCCGCACGGCACGAGCGGCTGTCGGATTTCCGGGTCCTGATCATCGAGGATCATCCGCTCATTCCGACGGGATCGGCGGTGCGGGCGGGCGTGCACCGGGTCGCCGAGGCGCTCATCGACGAAGGCGCTCGAGTAGAACGACACAGTTCGCTGCTACCCGACCCGGCCGAAGCGGCGACGCTCTACATGCTGCTGATGATGTCGAACGCGGCCGCAAGCCTTCCCACCGCCGTGTACGACCGGCTACAGACCCACGCCGCCGCCCTGAGCGCGGACGACCGGAGCCTCGATGCGGCACGCCTCCGGGGCATGGTGCTGCGCCACCGCGACTGGGTCGACGCAAACAACCGCCGCGAACTCCACCGCCACGCCTGGCGGCAGCTGTTCACCGAATTCGATGCCGTGGTGTGCCCCATCACCCCGACACCCGCCTTCCCGCACGACCACCACGAAGGTCTGGAAAACCGTCACATCGATATCGACGGCGTCGCATACCCGTACTACGACCAGCTCGTCTGGGCCGGCGTGGCCACCATGCCCGGCCTGCCCGCCACCGCCATACCCACGGGCCGGTCCCCCGAGGGGCTACCGGTGGGAGTACAGCTCATCGGGCCGATGTTCGAAGACCGCACACCACTGCGGCTGGCCGAACTCCTCGAGCAGAAGATCGGCGGCTTCCAGGCACCCGGATAGGGCGGACTACCGGGTGCCCGTCGATAGCGATGTGGTCCCGGAGAACGCCCAGAGCCGGGCTACGTCGCCGTCGAGCGGACACACTCACCGATTGCAACGACACCGCGATCCCGCGCATGTCAAGCGACGGCGTAGTCGCCGAGGGCGGGCTCGAGCAGATCGAAAACCTGGTTTGCCTCGTTGAGCACGATGGCAACGATGCTCTTGCGTGGCTGCCCCCGGAGGGTGAGCTCCTGGACACGCTGGAACAGCAGACGGTGCGCGGCACCCAATTGGGCGGCGGCGGCGCGGCGGGTGATGTCGTCGCCGGGCAGCACGTCGGCGAGCGCCTGCTCACGCAGTTCGTGGAGTTCCCGCAGCCGGGCTACCAGTATCGGGCTGTCGGCGATCATACGGCAGAAATCGAGACCGGAGAATCCCACCAGTGCGTCGAAACGCTGTGCTGCGGAGGTGAATTCGCTGCGCAGGGCCGACAGTGCGGACTCGCCGGGCATGCGGGCGATCACAATGTCGGCGAGCGAGGAGACGAAGTGCTTGTGGATGTCCAACGCAATGTCCTCTTTGCGCGGAAAGTAGTTCGTGACGGTCTTCTTCGCGACCCGTGCCACCGCGGCGATCTCGGCGATGGTCGTCGCCTCGAATCCACGCTCGATGAACAATCTGGTCGCATGATCGGAGATCGACTGGCGGGTCTCGCGCTTCTTGACCTCTCGCAGGCCGAGCGGCTCAGTACTCACAAACCCAGAATATACCTCCATCCTAAATTTACTATTGACCTATTAAATGCCTCCACCATAAACTTACGTCGATAGTAAGATTCCGGAAAGGAGGGTGAGATGCTGCCCCGAAACAGTTGCTGAACGCCCCTCGGTAAGGGCCCCGAGCAAGAAGCGGCGGAGCTGACGCCCAGACCGGGCGGCAGCTCCGCCAGCTGACGAGTGACCAGTTCTCGCCGGGGGAATCCCCGGTATCAACACCCGAAAGGCATGCTCAGTGCGAAAATTTCGCTTCTCCGGCGACCCGCAGCCAGTCGAGGTACCGCAGCCGGAGCCCGGCCCCGGCCAGCTGTTGGTGCGCACACAGTTGGCCGGTGTCCACCTCGGCCTGGTGCGAATGCTACGAGCGGGCGACGCGTCCGAACCAGGCGGTGAGATGGTGGGCACGGTGGTCGATATCGGTCCGGAAGTCCCCGGCACGTGGCTGGGCAAGCGGGTCGGCGGCGTGGTGTTCGAAGGGGTCTACGCCGAGTATGTGCTCGCCGCACCGGCCCTGGTCACCGAACTACCCACCGACGTCGATGCCGCCGACGGTCTCGCGATGGTCCGCGGTGGCCTGGTAGCGATGGGCGCTGTGCATTCGGGTGGCCGCGTCGCAGGGCAGTCGGTGCTCATCACCGCGGCCGCCAGCGGATCCGGTCATCTGGCAGTACAGATCGCACGCGCACTGGGCGCCGGACGTGTTGTCGGTGCGGTCGGGACAGCGGACAAAGCCGGGTTCGTGCGGGCATGCGGTGCGAATGCCGTGCTGGCGTACGACGATCCATGGGGCGAGCGGTTCGACGTGATCGTGGACGGTGTCGGCGGCTCGCTGGTGCCACGCGCAGTCACGGCGTTGGCTCCCCGCGGCAGGCTGGTGGCCTACAGCGCGGGTGGCGGCTCGGTCGAGGTCGGCAGCTTGCTTGCGGACCTGAAGACGATCACCGGATTCTCGGTGGGGCTGTTGGCCCGCACGCAGCCGGAGCTGATCGAGTCGTATCGGTCTCAACTGTGGAAGTGGCTGGCCGAAGGCGTGGTCCGGCCGCAGCACACGGTATTCGCGGTCGACCGTCTCGACGAGGCGATCGCGTCGATCGAGGAACGACGCAACATGGGGCGCGTCGCACTCCGGATGGACGCCGCCACAACGTGAGCATCAGGCGTCGGCGCTTCGCCCGACTGCTGCCTGCAGGTCTCCCCCGCGGGGCCTCCACTCCCTGCCCACTACCCTTTATAAGGTGCTGCAGTCCCCTCCCCTGAAAGCGGATCACGCAGAGTCCGGCCGATCAGGGGCGCCCCCGGCGAGCATCGCCCCGGTCAACGCACCCGGCCACGGATGGCATTGACGACAACCACCGATACGGCCGCAGGCTGACCGGCCACCCGTCAAGCGCGACCCGGTCACGCCGGAGACGGGTGGCGGGCGACGAAATCGCGGAGGCGGGCCACGGCCGGGGTGGGGCGGTGGTGCCCGGACACCAGGCCGATACTTCGCTCGACCGGGATGCTCAGCGCGATGCGGTGCAGGTCCGGGTGCGGTGTTTCGGGTTCGGGAAGTAACGCGATGCCGAGATTCCGGGCGACGAGGGCGCGTAGGGTGTCGAATTCGGTGATCTCGAATACCACCTTGGGGGTGAACCCTGCCGCGGCACATTGCGTATCGAGTAGATGCCGTAGGTGGTAAGTCGGTGGGTTCGCGATGAACGATTCCCCGGCGAGAGCGGAGAGTTCGGCGGTACCCTGCCCGGCCAGCCGGTGATCGCGGCCGACGTAGAGGTGGATGCGCTGGTGCCCCAGGGTGATCGCGGGCAGATCTGTGGGAGCAGGGATCATCACCGCGAGGTCCAGCCGGCCGTCGCGGATCATCTCCGCCAAGGCCTCACCATGGGCCTGGACGAGATAGAGCCGGATCCGTGGTGCGCTGCCGTGGAAATCCGCCAGCAGCGACGGGATGCTCACCGGACCGAGGGTGAGTGGGAACCCGAACCGGACCAGGCCCCTGTCGGGGTCGGCGTGGCCGCGCACCACTGTAACCGCGTCGTCCAGGGCACCGACCAGATCCCGGGTGCGATCGAACAGTTCGCGACCCGCGGCGGTGAGTGCGATACCGCGGCCCAGCGGCTGGAAAAGCGGCACACCGACCGACCGCTCGACCGCTTTCAGGCGCCGGCTCAGGGAGGACTGCGGAACACCCAACCGCTGTGCGGCCCGGGTGATATGGCCCTCGTCGGCGGCGGTGGCGAACGCGGCCAGCAGCGGAACCAGCTCCTCTGTCTGCGACCTGAACGAATCATCCATATATGGATGATATTCGAGCAATATTGGCCGTAGACGGATTGCTGCCGGTGGCGCCACGATACGTGCACACGCCCTTCAGGAGGCAGCAGCATGACATTCCGCAGAACAGCCGAGGTTCCGGGAACGATGGAAGCAGGAGAAGATGTACTCGATGTGGCTTTGATCGGCGGCGGCATCATGTCCGCGACGCTCGGCGCAATGCTGGCGAAACTGGAACCCAATTGGTCGACGGTGCTGATCGAACGCCTCGACGAGCTCGCCGGGGAGAGTTCCGGCCCCTGGAACAACGCCGGCACCGGACATTCGGGACTGTGCGAACCGAACTATATGCCCGACCCCGCCGAACCGGAGAGGGCCGCGAATATCGGCCGGCTGTTTCACCTCTCGCGACAATTCTGGGATGCGCTGCTGGACGACGGCTCCCTCCCCCACCCGGCCTCCTTCCTCAATCCGGCGCCGCATATGACAGTCGCCTTCGGCGAACGCGATATCGCCTATCTTCAGCGGCGCTACGAAACCCTGCGGTCGCTGCCGCTGTTCGCGGGGATGGAGTACAGCGAGGACCCTCTTACCATCGCCGAATGGGCGCCGCTGATCATGGCCGGACGCGCACCGGGCGAGCCTCTGGCCGCCACGCGTCACCGAGCCGGCACCGACATCGATTTCGGTGCTTTGACCACGGCGCTCACCGAGGTCGCGACCGGAAACGGGGCGCATGTGCTGCTCGGCCACGAGGTGACCGGCTTGCGGCGGGATGCCGACGGAATCTGGCGACTGCGGGTGCGTGACCGCAATACCAGGACGCGCCGGGTGATTCGAGCGCGGTTCGTTTTCGTCGGCGCCGGTGGGCAGACGCTGCGGCTGCTGCAGAAGGCCCGTCTCCCGGAGGTTCGCGGCTACGCCGTTTTCCCGTTCGGCGCCCAGTTCCTGCGCACCGACCGACCCGCCGTAGCCGACCGCCACAACGCCAAAGTGTACGGCCGGGCAGCCCTCGGCGCTCCCCCGATGTCGGTGCCCCATCTGGACAAACGCATTGTGGAAGGTCGCGAAGCGCTGCTGTTCGGGCCCTACGCCACATTCAGTACCCGGCTGCTCAAATACGGTCGCCCGACGGAGCTTTTCGCGACACTGCGCTGGACGAATATTCCTGTTCTGCTCGCCGCGGGCCTGCAGAACCTCGGGCTGGTCCGGTATCTGGTCGGACAGCTACTCGCCACTCGCCGCCGGAAGTTCGCGCAGCTGCGCCGCTTCTACCCCGAGGCGGACCCGGCGGACTGGTATCCGATACAGGCCGGGCAGCGCGCCCAGCTCGTGCTACCGGACCCACGCAAGGTCGGGGTTCTGACCTTCGGTACGGAACTGGTCACCGCGGCGGACGGTACGATCGCCGGCCTGCTCGGGGCTTCACCCGGGGCATCTACCGCCCCGGCGATTATGCGGGAACTGGTGGGTCGCTGCTTTCCACAGGACACCGCGCGATGGGAACCGGCGCTGCGCACCCTGTTTCCGGTGCATGAGGTCGGGTTTCGTGACGACTGATCACTCCCCTGCCTCGGTGTCGTCTTGGAGCGTGCGGGTTTTGAGAGAGAGAATCGCTGAGCAGACCCATACATTGTTAGATGCGCATATCTGAGTATCTAGGTTCATAAGACGGTCTGCTCTTGTCGGCGGAACAGCGGATCGGTTCGGCTCCGGCCGTTAGGCTGTGGCGTCGGGGCCAGTACCGGGCGGGGTGCAGAAGAGGAGGCCGATTTCGATGGATCCGTGGAACCGTCGTCGATTTCTGACCACCGGGGCGCTGGCCGCCGGGACGCTCGCACTGGGTACGGGGCCGGTGGCGGCGCGCCCCGCTCCCCCGCTGGAGGTCGCACCATTGGGACCCGAATTCCTGTGGGGTGTGGCGTCGTCGGGGTTCCAATCCGAGGGGCATGCACCGGACAGCAACTGGACCCGCTATATCGCAGCCGGGCAAACCGAGGACCCCTACCGCGATTCCGTCGACTTCTATTCGCGGTTCCGGGCCGATATCGCGCTGGCGGCGGAACTGGGTGTGCGGGTGTACCGGATCGGAATCGAATGGGCCCGGGTACAACCGCGCCCCGGCGAATGGGACGAGGCCGGGTTCCGGTTCTACGACGAGGTCGTCGGCGCCATTCGCGCGGCGGGAATGCGGCCGATGCTCACCCTCGATCACTGGGTGTATCCGGGATGGCAGGCCGAACGCGGCGGCTGGCGGCGCGCGGGCATGGTCGACGATTGGCTGGCCAACGCCCGGACCGTCGTCGACCGGTATGCGGCGGCCGACCCACTGTGGGTCACCTTCAACGAACCCGCGGCCTACCTCATGAACGAGGTGCGGTACGGCGGGATCGGCGTCGGCGATATCCCGCTGATGCAGGAACGGATGGCCCTCGCGCACGACGCCGCCTACGACCATATCCACCGTGTGCAGCCGGGGGCGATGGTCAGCAGCAATGTCGCCTACATCCCGGCCACCGACGATGTGATCAACGGTGCGTTCGTGGACCGGATCGGTGCGCGGCTGGACTACATCGGGATCGACTACTACTACGGGTTCTCCCCGCACAGCCTGCTCACCCAGTTCCCGGACCCCGGGAAATTGTGGACGCTGTCGCTGCAGGCCGAGGGCATCTACTACGCGCTCGACCATTACGCGCGGCGGTTCCCCGGTAAACCGCTCTACATTGTGGAGAACGGTATGCCGACCGAGAACGGCAGACCCCGCGCCGACGGTTACACCCGGGCAGACCTGCTCCGTGACACCGTGTACTGGCTGCAACGCGCGGCCGCCGACGGGATGAACCTCATGGGGTACAACTACTGGAGCCTCACCGACAACTACGAGTGGGGTTCCTACACGCCGCGGTTCGGGCTCTACACCGTCGACGTTCTCGGCGATCCGGCACTCACCCGCCGCCCCACCGATGCGGTCGCCGCCTACACCGCGATCACTCGCCACGGTGGTGTACCCGGCGACTACCGGCCGACCCGGGCTCCGGCGGCCTGCTCGATCGTGGACGGGATGTCCAGTTGTACCGATCAGCTGACCGTGCCGCGCTGACCCGGCGTCGACCGCGCCGCCGAGGTGGTGCACTGCCCGGGCCGGCCGGTCGTGCGAGACTGGCCGGGTGAACGGGGAGAAGGAAATCCGCGACGACAGCACCGGAGCGTCCGCCGGCACCCGGCTCGACCGGGGGGACGTGATCGGTTCCGGGGTGCTGTGGCTCGCGAAATGGGCGTTGTGCATCGTGGCGATCGCGGCCGGGGCCTGGGTGCTCGGGTTCCTCGCGGCGAAACTGTGGGTGGTGCTGTTACCGGTGCTGCTGGCGATCGTGATCGCCACCGTGCTGTGGCCGCCGACCGGGCTGCTGATGCGGGCCGGTCTGCCGCCGGCGGCCGCGGCATCGCTCACGCTGGTCGGGTTCATCGGGGTGCTCGCGGGCGGGATCGCGCTGATCGTGCCGTCGGTGGTCGATCAGATGCCCGAACTCTCCGACAAGGCCACCGGCGGGATCAACACCGTCCGGGACTGGCTGCAGGGGCCGCCGCTGAACATCCGCGACGAACAGCTGGATTCGGCGGTCGACGCTGTTGTCGAGCGGGTGCAGTCCAGTGCCGAACAGATAGCCTCGGGGGTGTTCACCGGGGTCAGCACCGCGACCTCGGTGCTGGTCACCATCTTCCTCGTGCTGGTCCTGTCGTTCTTCTTCATCAAGGACGGGCCCAAATTCCTGCCGTGGCTGCACAAGTTCATCGGCGGTCGCAGCGGACGGCATTTCGAGGAAGTGCTGGTCCGGGTGTGGCAGGTACTCGGGGGGTTCATTCGCACGCAGGCGCTGGTCAGTTTTATCGACGCCTTCTTCATCGGCCTCGGCCTGGTGATTCTCGGGGTGCCGCTGTGGGGTGTGCTGACGGCCCTGACGTTCCTCGGCGGATTCATCCCGATGGTGGGCGCGTTCGTCGCGGGTGCGCTCGCGGTGCTGGTGGCGCTGGTGGGCAACGGATTCACCACGGCGTTGATCGTGTTGGTGATCATCATCGCGGTGCAGCAGCTCGAGGGCAATGTGTTGCAGCCGGTGTTGCAGAGCCGGACCATGAAACTGCATGCGGTCGTGGTGTTGCTGGCAGTTACCGGGGGCGGCACGCTGTACGGGATCACCGGCGCGTTCCTGGCGGTTCCCGTGGTGGCCGTGGTGGCGGTGGTTATTCGCTATATCAGCGAACAGGTCGACGTGGAGGTCGCCCGGTCCGGTGGTGGCGCGGAGGTATCCGAGGAGCCGGTGCCGGTCGACGATGGCGGTGCCGCCGAGAAGGCGTGAGCGGTTCAGGCGCCGAGCAGTGCCTCCAGCGCCGCGATATGCAGGTCGAATACCTGTCCCCGGTCGGTGAAGGTATCGCCGCCGTACATATCGAAGACGTCGAAACTCACGGCCCCGAACAAGGTGCACCAGACGGTGAGCGCGCGGGCGAGGGCCCAGTCGGGGAGATCCATGCCGAACTCGTCACGGATGCGGGTGAAATCGCGGGACAGGGCGCTCGGGACGGGCGGGTCCACGGCCGGGCGGGTCAACAGCTGCCGGGCGTGGGCGTCCGCGATGATCCGGACCAGCGTGAGGATCACCCGTGTTCCCGGGATGACCGTGCGGTCGGCCGGTGCGGTGTAGCCGGGGACCGGGGTGCCGAACAGCAGCCCGTACCACGCCGGTTCGGCCAGCGCCCAGGCGCGGACGGCGCGTGCAGTGATCCGCAGGCGTTCGACGGGGTCGTCGCCGGCGTCGGCGAGCGCGGCGTCGACGGCGTCGCCGAGGGCGTCGTAGCCGTCGACCACGAGCAGGGTCAGCAGTTCGTCGCGACTGCGGACGTAGCGGTAGACCGCCGAGGAGACCACTCCGAGATCGCGGGCGACGGCCCGCAACGACAGGGCCGAGGCGCCGCCGGTGGCAAGATGTTCGCGCGCGATGCGCAGGATATCCGACATGGTCTGGGCGCGAGCCCGGGCACGAGGGGTGGTCACCCGCACCAGCCTGACCATTTCGGAGAGCGGTGTCAACAAAAGTGATCAGCGCTCCCAGTCCATTGTGTTAATGTTACCGCCAGTCACTGCTGACCCTTCCGAAGCAAGGAGTAGTCCATGGCCGAGGCGACCACGGATTTCGATGTACTCGTCGTCGGGTCCGGCTTCGGTGGCAGTGTCACCGCGCTGCGACTGGTGGAAAAGGGCTACCGCGTCGGCGTGCTCGAGGCGGGCCGTCGCTACTCCGATGACGAGCTGCCGAAGACAAGCTGGGACCTGCGGAAATTCCTGTGGGCACCGAAACTGGGCTGCTACGGAATCCAGCGCATCCATCCCCTACGCAATGTGCTCATCCTCGGCGGGGCCGGGGTCGGTGGCGGCTCACTGAACTACGCCAACACGCTCTACGTTCCGCCGGAGCCGTTCTTCCAGGACGCGCAATGGCGTGATATCACCGACTGGCGCGCCGAGCTCACGCCGTACTACGAGCAGGCGAAACGCATGCTGGGCGTGGTGCAGAATCCGCATATGACCCCGGCGGACGAGGTGTTCCGCCAGGTCGCCGAGGATATGGGCGTCGGTGACACCTTCGTTCAGACACCGGTCGGGGTGTTCTTCGGCGAACCGGGGGAAACCGTCGACGATCCCTACTTCGGTGGTGTCGGCCCGGCCCGCACGGGCTGTGTCGAATGCGGCGACTGCATGGTCGGCTGCAAGTACGGCGCGAAGAACACTCTGGTCAAGAACTATCTGTATCTGGCCGAACAGGCGGGGGCGCAGGTGGTGCCGATGACCACGGTCACCGAACTGCGCCCGCAGGCCGACGGCAGCTGGGTCGTCGCGGCGGAACGTACCGGCGCATGGATTCGCAAACAGCGCACCACCTACACCGCACGGCAGGTCGTGCTCGCCGCCGGCACACTGGGCACCCAGCGGCTGCTGCACGATATGCGTGACCGCCGGATCCTGCCTGGCCTCTCCGACCGGCTCGGCCTGCTCACTCGCACCAACTCCGAATCCATCGTCGGCGCCGCCACCAAGAAACTCGCGCCCGGCCAGGATTTCACCCGGGGCGTGGCGATCACCTCGTCGATCCACCCGACCCCCGACACCCATATCGAACCCGTGCGCTACGGGAAGGGTTCGAACGCGATGGGCCTGTTGCAGACACTCATGGTCGACGGCGGCGGCCGGCTCCCACGGTGGCTGCGGTTCCTGGGGATCGCGCTGCGGCATCCGCTGCTGCTGATCAGTTTCCTCAGTGTCCGCAACTGGAGTGAACGCACCATCATCTCGCTGGTGATGCAGCACCTGGACAACTCCATCACCACCTACACCAAACGCGGCCTGTTCGGACGGAAACTGACCAGCCGGCAAGGGCACGGACAACCCAACCCGACGTGGATTCCCGCGGGTAACGAGGCAACCCGGCGGGTGGCCGAGCAGATCGGCGGAACCGCGGGCGGAACGTGGGGCGAAGTGTTCAATATCCCGCTCACCGCGCATTTCCTCGGCGGCGCCGCCATCGGCGCGGACCGGGAGGCCGGGGTGATCGACGCCTACCACCGGGTTTTCGGGTATCCGACGCTGAGTGTGGTCGACGGTGCGGCGGTCTCGGCGAACCTGGGGGTGAATCCGTCGCTGACCATTACCGCACAGGCCGAGCGGGCCGCCGCGTACTGGCCGAACAAGGGCGAGCAGGACACCCGGCCGGCCCAGGGCGACGGGTATCGCCGGATCGCACCGGTGGCACCGATGGCACCGGTGGTGCCGGAATCGGCGCCGGGCGCACTGCGGTTGCCGATTACGCCCGTCACCGATCCCGCGGCCGGCTGAACCCGAGCCGGGGTTCAGCCCCGGAACGGGGTATCAGCCCTTGAAATAGACCAGCTGGTGGCTGGTGGCCAGCAACGTACCGTCGTGACCCCACAGGTGGGCGTTCTGATCGAAATGGCCGTGCGCGAAGCGGTGGGCGCGGGCGGTGCCCAGCAGGTGTTCCGTGCCCTGGGCGGCCAGTTCGGCGGCGGTTGCGTGGTAGTAGACGGTGAGTGAGATCGTTCCGGCGGGGAGGTACTGGCCGCGACGCAGGAACACTCGCGGATAGAACGCATCCGACATCGCCGTGAGCGAGGCGAAATCGAGCGGGCGGGCCGGCCGGTCGCGCAGCCAGAGCGTACTCACCGAATCCGGGTTTCCCGGCTGCGCCTCGGAGGGTGCCGGTTCGGGAACGGCGCCGGTGACGAAACGCAGATCGTAGTTGCGGCCCCAGGCGATGAACTCCGGGAACTCCTGTGGTTCGGCCTGGTCGGGGCCCGGTACCGACGGCATGGTGAGTTCCATATCCGACCAGGTATCGCGGCGGATACCGAATACCGCGGTCGCGGTGGTGGTGATCGCGCCGGCCTGGGAGAGCTCGAGCTGCCAGTGCTGATTCGTGCGGTTGGTACGCACCGGGCGGGCACTGATCTCGAAGTCGCCGTCGGCGATCGGGCCCGCGTAGTTCACCGTCAGCGCCAGGGGGTCACCCATCCGGTCGGGGTGTCCTTCGATCGCGCGTAGCAGCGCCGCCGCGGTGACCCCACCGAACGGGCCGACCATATTCGCGTAGTCGGGGCAGGTCCGGCCGGCGATCCGGTGCCCGCCGAGGTGCTCGGTGGCGACCGCGGTATCGAAGGGATGGGGCGGCGCATCGATCCCGGTCACGGGGTCCTCCTGGCAATAGTCGGGTGGTGGAACGAATATAAGTATGACAACATACATAGGAATGGGAGGCAACAGGGAGCGGTGTGATGCCACGACGTAAGGATCCGGACGGGCCCCGGGCGGCGATGATCCGCAGCGCGATCTCACTCATCCGGCGGCGCGGGGTCGCGGCGGTATCGTTCGCCGATGTCCTGAACGCCAGCGGCGCGCCCCGCGGATCGGTTTACCACCACTTCCCCGGCGGGAAGGCGCAATTGGTCACGGAGGCGACCGAGGTGGCCGGGGCGCGGGTCACCGCCGAACTCACCCGGGTACTGGATACGCCGGAAACCGCCGCCGCGCTGCGTGAACTCGCCGAAACCCTCGCACGCGGACTCGACCGCGGCGACTACGCCGTCGGCTGTCCGATCGCCGCGGCCGCGCTGGGCAACGAACCGGATGCGGTGGCCGCCGCGGGGGCCACCTTCGACACCTGGCGTGATCTGATCGCCGGGAAACTCGTCCGCGACGGCGCGCCGCCGCAACGTGCCCGGTCGGTCGCGGTGCTGGTGGTCAGCGCCTTGGAAGGGGCGCTCATCGTGGCACGCACCGAACGCGATCCGGCCGCGCTCGATACCGTCGTCGAGGAGCTGAACGTGCTGTGCCGGTCGGCGGTCGGCGCGGGCGCCGGGTCACCGGTTATTCGACCGGTCGGGTCTTGATCGCATCCCGCGAGATGTAGACGTCGTACTCCCCCGGCATCGCGATCACCGCGTTGCCGTAGGCGGAGCGCACGAACGGTGCGGTGAACCAGCGGTCTTCGGTCATCTCGCGGAAGAAATCGCGATCACCGCCGTTGAGCAGGATATGGTCCTGGCCGGTTGCGATGCCGTCGAGGCGCTGCCCGTACAGGCGCGACACCTTGTAGCCGGAATGGAAACCGAGCGTATTCACCCACGGCTCCAGTTCGACGATCTGCGCCTGCAGCACCCATAGATCCCCCTCCACGTGATGCGTGCTGCGTCCGGTCGTATCGCCTTCCTCGTCGTACAGGGTCAATTCGACCTCGAGGCGGTGCTCTGCATCGGCAACGGGGGTCACCACCACGTGGGCGGCGCGAACCTCGCCCGTCAGCCCGAGATACGTCTGCACGAGGGTCGCCGTCCACAGCACCAGCGCCGCAGCCGCCAGGAGCAGCAGTCCGCTCCCACCACGGAGCATCGATATGCGGGGCCCCTTCCCGCGCAGCGCTGTCAGCGCCGAAATCACCAGGGCCACACCGGCGATGATCACGACGATCGCACCGGCCTGCAGCACCCCGAGGTCCACCGGGTAACTCATGGGCCGGTTATACCCCGCGCGGGGAGGTCGGGCAGCACGAATCGGAGGTATCCGGATACCCACAACCGCCGGTGTCCGGGACACCGGCACGATCCGGCCCCACACCCGGGCCGACTCTCGTATGTTTGCCCTACACGATGTCGAAAGGTGCGAAGGTGACAGAAGTCAGTGCGGACTATGTGATCGTCGGGTCGGGTTCGGCGGGCGCGGTGCTCGCCGACCGGCTCAGCGCTGATCCGGGACGGTCGGTGATCGTGCTCGAGGCCGGACCGGCCGACAAGGACAAGTTCATCCGGATCCCGGCCGGCTTCTCGAAACTCTTCCGCAGCCCCTACGACTGGGACTATCTCACCGAACCGCAACCGCAACTAGGCAACCGGCAGATCTACTGGCCGCGCGGGAAAACCTTCGGTGGTTCGTCCTCGCTCAACGCCCAGATGTGGGTGCGCGGGTTCCGTGCCGACTACGACGAATGGGCCGCGGCCGCCGGCCCGGACTGGGGGTTCGACAAGGCGGTCGAACAGTTCCGCACCATCGAGGATGTCGAAGGGCCCGCCGGTGACGATCACGGCACCGGCGGGCCCCTGCACATCTCCCACCAGCGCAGTCCGCGCCCGTCCACAGCCGCCTACCTGCGGGCCGTGGCCGAACGCGGGTTTCCCGTCGAGACCGCGAATCTGCCCGAGCCCCAAGGGTTCACCCAGACCATGGTCACCCAGTACCGGGGCCGGCGCTGGAGCACCGCGGACGCCTACCTGCGGCCGGCCATGAAACGCCGCAACCTCACCGTGCTCCCGGAGGCCACCGCCACCCGGGTCCTGTTCGACGGGGACCGCGCCGTCGGGGTCGAGTTCTCCCGGGCCGGGCGCCTCGAGCAGGTGCGGGCCGGCCGCGAGGTGATCCTGTGCGGCGGGGCGATCAACAGCCCGCAGCTGCTCATGCTGTCCGGAATCGGTGATCGGGCCGAGCTCGAGCGGCACGGAATCGACGTCCGCCGGCATGCTCCCGAGGTAGGCGCCAATCTGCAGGACCATCTCGTCGCGGGGCTCGGCTACTCGGTGACCGCCGATTCGCTGTTCGGCGCCGAAAAACCCGGGCAGCTGGTCAACTACCTGGTGCGGCACCGCGGCATGCTCACCTCGAACGTCGGCGAGGCCTACGGTTTCGTCCGCAGCGACCCGGGCTTGGAGTATCCCGATCTGGAACTCGTGTACGCGCCCGCGCCGTTCTATCACGAAGGCCTGATCGATCCGACCGCGCACGGCGTCATCCTGGCCACCGTGCTGTTGCGGCCGCGCAGCCGCGGAACCATCACCCTGGCCTCGAGCGACCCACTCGCCAAGGCCGTGATCGACCCGAAGTACCTGTCCGATCCCGACGGCGCCGACCGGGCCGCACTGATGGCCGGATTACGGCACTGCGCCGAAATCGCCGATACCGACGCGATGAAGGGCGTCCTCGGCGACCTGTGCTATCCGCCGGACGCCACCAGCGGAATGTCGGAGGAAACCCGGACGGAATCGCTCGAGCAGTACGCCCATACGCTCTACCACCCCGCCGGCACCTGCCGGATGGGGTCGGACGATACGAGCGTGGTGGACCCGCAACTTCGTGTGCGGGGAGTCCAGGGGCTGCGGGTGGCGGATGCCTCGATCATGCCGGTCCTGGTGCGCGGCCACACCCACGCCCCGAGTGTGTTCATCGGCGCCCAGGCCGCCGCATTCCTGACCCGCTCCTGAGATACGGAACTGCCGGCCCGGGCGCGGTGCGGGGCCGGCAGTTCCGCCGGGAGGCACTGCCCGCTCCCGGCGAACCCACCGATGGCGCATATGCGGTGACGCCACCGGTGAGCTCGCGAGCGCCGCACCGGGTCGGTGGCAGCACCGGAGAAGCCCGGACCGCCCGAACCGGAAACGGCGGTCGTGTGCGCACCGAACGGAACTGTGGAGTCGGGCAGTCCCGCCGGTGCGCACCGTCTTACCGGCGGATCACAGCTTGCCGCCGCCGCCGATGAGCCACGGGTTGAAGGTGCACTGCAGCGCCGGGAACTGCACCGGGTCCAGGGCCTGCAGCGCGATGGACAGCGCGCGCGGCGAATACATCATGGTGAGGTGGTCCGACAGATCCTGTTCGCAGCCGTCCTGCAGGGTGATGTTGCGGACGGGCGCGTCCGGCCCGGGTTTCAGGAAGGTCAGGTCGAACGGGGTGGTCACCTCGTCGTAGCGGGTGCCGACGACGGTGTAGTCCACACCGGGCACCGTATCGCCGCCGGCGTTCAGCTGATTCACGAAATCCGAGCCCACGGTCTGCTGGATCCCGGAGTGGCCCACGAAGATCTCGATGAATCCGAGAATATCGATACCGAAGTTGTTGATGGCCCGGCCCAGCGCCCCGATCCCGTCCAATGTGGTGCCGTGGTGGGTCGCTCCGTAGGTGATGAGTTTGGCGACCTTGTCGGCGCCGCCCTCGAACTTGGTGTACCAGTTCGACATCGAACCGCCCTGGGAATGCGCGATGATATCCACCTCGGCGGCGCCGGTGGCGTCGAGCACCCGGTCCACGAAAACAGCCAGCTGCTTCGCCGAATCCTGGATGTAACCGGTGCCCATCGTGCCCGGTAGCACCGAACCGAGCCCACCGCCCTGGACGAGGTTCGCCCGGCCGTAGTTGAAGGTGAAGGTGCAGAAACCCGCGTCCTTGATCGGCTGCCCCATGAACGCGAAACCGTTGTAGGCGTTCATCCAGGTGCCGTGGATCAGCAGCACGGGCCGCGGATGTTCGGCGGTGGGTTTGCAGTTCCAGTCGTTGGCTCCCGGGGGCGCGACATCGGCGTTGAACAGGCCGTGCGCGAACGCCGGCAGGAACGCCGTCTGCGCGGGGCCGTGGCCGACGGTATCGGAGGCGTACCCGCCCGACAGCCCCGAACTGCTACCCGAACCGCCGTAGCAGTCCCCGGAGCCGTTACCCGACCCCGCGCCGCTGCCCGAGTTGCAGGCCGAACCGCTCGCACTGCCGGAATCGGCCACCGGTCCGGCAGTCCGGCCGGCCGCGATATAGCCCGCCAGGTCCTGTTCCGTGGGAGCCGCCGGCGGATCCGCGTTCGCACTCGCACCGGTGAACCCGAAAACCAGTGCGGTGGCGGCACACAGCGCCGCGGCGCGCAGCCGGCCGGAGGTAGGTCGAATCATCAGGACCCTTTCTGCCGAGAACATCGTCGTCCGATTCCCTTGCCGCGCAGTTGTTTCGCGGCAGAGACGCTGCGCCGACAGTACGGCCGGCGGATCGGTTCTCCAATGTTTCCGGTAGTGGAATTGGACAGCTCACCAAAGCATTCGAACCGGTTTGGTGCGGGTCACAGACGAGCCGGCAGCGAATTCGCGAAAACCGTTGAGGGACTCGCCGGTGAGTACCGTTGCGAGCCCTAACAAACGTGACATCATTCCGTGGATTATCCAATAACACATCAGATCACGAACCGATCACGTCCGAGTAGCCGAAAATGTAGTCACCACATTCCGATTCACGGCCTGTTCCGGCCCCGTCATTTTCGGAGTTTCCGATGCCCGATACCCGCCGACGCCGCCGCACCCACCCACTCCGGACGGGGCTGACCACCGTCCTCACTGCCGCCGCGATCACCGCGGGCCTGGGCGGACAGGCCGGCGCCGCCCCGGCTCCCCCGGGCGGGCCACCGGCCGGGATCGGCGATCTGCTGACCGGTCCGCTGACCCGTGTACACGGTCCCGGAACCGCGATCGTCATACTCGGTTACGGCCTGCTACCCGACGGCACCATGCGACCGGAGCTGGTGGATAGGTTACGGGCCGGGTACATTCAAGCCCTGCTCGCGCCGCAGTCGCCGGTGATCGTCACGGGCGGAAACCCGCGCAACGGGGTCACCGAGGCCGCCGCCATGGCCGGCTGGCTCATCCGCCACGGACTACCGGCGTATCGCGTCCATCAGGAGCCGGCGGCCACCACCACCGTGCAGAACGCGCAGCGCAGCGCACAGCTCATCCACGCGCTCGGGGCACACGACGCGGTGGTGGTGACGTCGGAGAACCATATCGGCCGCGCGGCGGATAGTTTCACCGCGGCGGGTGTACCCGTCGCGGCTACTCTCACGCCCGGCCAGATTCCGGAATTCGTCGCGGTATGGGGACACTGAAAATCGAGCCGGTGCGGCGAATGCTGCATTCCGGACGTAATTCTTGTTACTTCACCACGCCGGAAATCCCGGCCGCTCGTCACGACTGTCCGGTGATCTCCAGGGCACGGGAGAGAGTGGGCCAGCTCCTATGCAATTGGACTTCGAAATCTGGCCAGGAATGCATACCTTCGGGCAGGAAATCGACCACCGCGGGAATATCGAGTTCGTCGAGACGGGCAGCCAGACGTTCGGTGCACAGGCGGGCGCCCTGTTCCAATAATGAGCCGCCACCCAGCAGTACCGCCAGAATCTCCGGACTGTTCCCGATCGACATCAAGGCCGCCCCGCTCGGCGTTCCATTGGCCACCGACAGATAGATCTCGGTACCGCGCAATTTCTCCGCGCCGAGCAAACTGTCGTGGGCCCGCCATTCCGGCGAGGCGGGCGGGCCGAACAGATTCTCCGGATTACCGCCCCGGGAGGCCACCGTCATCACCGTGACCGCGCGACCGAGCTGATCGGCGGTGGAATAGCAGCCGCTCAACCCGGCGACACCCCGATAGAAACCCGGATGCCGCTGGGTCAGCATCATCGCCGCCTGCGCACCCATGGACACCCCCGCGATGGCACGGACACCGTTGGACCCCAGGTACTTCTCGACGATCGGCGGGAGCTCCTCGGTGAGAAAGGTTTCCCACCGATTCAGGCCCAGGGCGGCGTCCACCCGGATCCAGTCCGCGTACAAACTCGCGGTTCCGCCGGTGGTGAGCACGACATCGACGGGTTTGTCGGCGAAGAATTCCGCGGCACCGCCGTCGGTCAGCCAGCCCGAGGTGGGACCACCGTCCACCCCGTCCAGCAGGTACAGCGTGGGCCGCGGCGCCGGGCCGGTGCCGACCAGGGTGTCGATCGCGATCTCCCGGCGCATCGCCACCGAGCGGATGTGCAATCGGATCCGGCGATCACTCAGCACCTCGACGCGCAACAACTGCGGGCCCGGTTGTCCGGTCGCGGTGGCGGGGCCCGGTGGCGCGCCGGGCGACTCCACCGGCGGGACACCGGTTGCGGGGGTAGCGGTGGCAGCGATGCTCATCACTGCCAGTGCGGCCAGAGCCGTCAACCGGGATCTCATCTCACACCTCGCGGTACCACTCGTCATCCGGACCCCCTGTCACGCCGCCCCCGGTTTGCCCGGCCGGCCGGCCGCATCGGATGCGACACGCGGCAGCCGGCGCAACCGGCGCGCATCCGCCACCGATTCCGGCTCCACGGCCGTGCCTTCCGTGATCCGGTACAGGCCCGGTGGCCGGCCGCCGGCACACAGCCGGTCCAAGAGTTCCTGGGTGCGACCGGCCAGTTCCGGTATCTGTTCGGTGGCGCCGACGGCTACGGTCGCGGTCGGCGCCACCTCCGCGGCCTCGGCCACCAGCTGCAGCACCTCGGCGCTCATCACCCCCGCCGTCACCGGGCCGGTGTCGTGCGCCGCTTCCAGGGGAATCAGCACGGTGCCTCCGCCGGAGTGCAGCAGCGGCAGGGAACGCGAACCCAGCGGCGCCCCCAGGGCCGCCTGGACCCGGCGGAGCTTGCGGCGGGCCGCCGACACCGCGCCGGGCCCGCCGGCCCGTTCCTCGGCATTCGGCGGGATCGCCAGCGCCACCACCTGATAGGCGGGCGCGACACGGAGACCCGACCTACGCGCGAGCGCACTCACCCCGTGGCCGGCGAGCAGGGCCGCCACCATCGTCTGCGCCGAGGTCTGGTGCTCGCGCGCCACGATCCGGTGTTCGTCCAGGTAGGCGGTGGCGGCCGCGGTGGTCACCACCTCGACGACCCGCACCAGCAAACGAGCGGCATCGGCCATGGGCTGCCCGCCCGCGGCGGCCTCCGCCATCCGCGCGGCGAGGAATTCGAAACCGCTGCGCGCGCAGTCGTGGCAGGTCGTGAGCACCGATTCCAGAGAGACCCCTTCACGGGCCCAGCGGGCGGCCGCGGCGGTGATCGTCGCCGCCGCGGCAGGGCGGGCACCGAGGTCGTGCGCTGCGGCGGCCAGGCAGTGCCGGATGGTGGTGACCATATCGGCCGCATCCATTTCCGGTTCGGGAGACCGGAAATGCGCTACGAGTTCGGCTTCCAGATCTGCGCTGCCGGAGCCGGCTACCTTACTGCCCACCATAACTACCGGACAGTAACCACGGACTGGGGTGCGGTGGCCGCATCCGGCATCAGTCCGGAGAGTTCATCAGGGCAGTGACCGCGGATTGGGTTCGGTCACAAACAGGTAACGACGCGGTGCGCCGCCTCCCGCGCCGGAGGCGAACCGCTCCGCCGGGTTCAGTGGCCGCGACCGGACTCCCGGCGCACCGGCTGGTCCAGGATCCGCGGCTGCCGGCGCCGCAGGGCCGCCAGCAGCCCGGGAGTGTATTCCGGGGGTGCGGCATGCACCGACAACTGGTTGGCGACCGACCGGTAGGCGTCCAGATCGGCCTGTTTGTCCAGATACAACGCGCCGGTGAGCTGCTGCAGGTACACGATATCGGGCAGATCGGCCTCCGCGAACCGCAGATAGGTGAACGCACCGTCGGTCATCGCCGGGCCGCCGACATGATCGGCCAGTACCTGCACGGTGACATGCGGCTGTTTGGCGGCGGCCAGTAATCGATCGATCTGGGCCGACCAGGTCCGGGATCCGCCGATCCGGCGGATCAGCGCCGCCTCCTCGACGATCAGCCACAGGTGCGGCGGATGGGGCCGGTTCAGAATATGCTGCCGGCGGATCCGCAATGCCACCCGCCGTTCGATGGCTTCGGTCGTCTCCCCCGGATGCGCGAGCGTGAGCAAGGCCCGCGCATAATCCGGGGTCTGCAGCAGTTCGGGCACTGCCCGCGGTTCGTAACACCGGATCACCTGCGCCGCCTGTTCCAGGCCCAGATACATATCGAACCATTTCGGGAGCCAGTCGTTGTCGCGGTGCCACCAGCCGGAGGTATTGGCCTGGCGGGCCAATTCCTGGAACGCCGCCAGCTCCTCGGCGTCGGTGATCCCGTAGAGCTGTAGCAGATCGACCAGATCACGCTCGCGGATACTGGTCCGGCCAAGCTCGAGGCGGCTTATCTTGGAATCCGACCCGCGGATGTGATCACCGGCCTGCTCCCGGGACAACCCGCTGGCTTCCCGCAACCGCCGCAGCCGCCCCCCGAGCACCATGCGCAGCACAGTGGGCCCGCCCTCCACCGCGGTGCGCGCCGTGGCCCCCGATCCGGTCGAGGCAGCCGTCTCCAACGCCGATCGCATCCCAGAAGCACCCATTATTCGAGTTTCGCATGGGAGCGGTGCGGGGCACCAAACGAAACTCCCGTGGAGTAAACGACATTCGCGCGCCGGGCAGTTCAGCGGCACCGCAGTGACAAGCGCCCCTGCGATACCGCTCGTACCGGGCACCGGCCGGGATCGCGGCCGCCACCGGCTGCCGTAACGGTTCAGCCGGGTCGCGGGGGCGCTTCGTGACTCCGCCCGAGGTGACCCGGCACATGCTGTGAATCACCCAGACCCGATTCCGGAACATGTTCTCACCCATGGTCGGGACTTAGGGTTACACACAACGGCGTCGGCGGTGACGCTGCCCGGAAGGAGGCGTGAATCGTGGACGCTACGGCACCGGCCACGGCCGAACGCGACAACAACAGTCGCGACCACCTCACCCGCCGGGTGACGGTCTACTTCGACGGCCCGGCACCCGACAATGCCCTCGTCCTGGAATACGCGGCAACCAATGCCGAGGCCTGGGAGTTCACCTCCGCGGCCGTCCATGCGGGACTCACGGTCACCGTGGACAGCAAGATCAGGCCCGGCCTGCGCCGGCTACCGTGCCACACCCTGTGGCGCTGATCTGCTGCGAACCGCACTCCCCGTGCAGCCCGGAAACCCGCGGCGCACGCGGCGGCCTCCCCCCTTTTCCACGGCCCCGGCCTCTAAGCTCGGAAGCACCGGCGCAACGTACCGCCGGAACCGACCGCAGGAGCGTCCATGCCGACCGACCCCACCTCCCGTGTGGCCGGTTCGTTCGCTCTCCTGTGCGCGGCGCTGCTCACCGGCTGCGGTTCTCCGGACCCACCGGAGCCAGGGGATATCGCGGCAGCCGAAACCACGACTGCGTCCCCGACGACCGTGCGTCCGACCGGGTCACCGGCGGCGACCGTCGCACGCACGCCGGCTCCGGCCGTCGACCCGTACGCCGGGATGCCGTTGATCGACCGGCTGGAATGGACCTCGAATATCGATGGTCCCCGGCTCATGGTCTATCCGACCCGATCCGGCCGCGACACCACCTTTCCCGGCGCCGCGCAACGCGCCTGGCAGGAAATCGATACGCTCGACCCGGCCGCGGATACCCCCGGAATGTGGGATCAGTTCCGCTGCCATTGGGAGTGGGCGCGGCTCATCGCGCCCGATAAACCCAGCTGGAATCTGGAACCCTGGCGTCCGCCGGTGGGCTACGACGCGACCGTCGGCGCCGCCTGCAATCCCGGCGGGCCCGAACGCTGAGATATGAGAGAGGAGCCCGGTATGCGCATCGTCATCGCCGGCGGACACGGCAAGATCGCCCTACTGCTCGCCGAGCGGCTCACCGGCCGGGGACACAGCGCGATCGCTTTGATCCGCAACCCGGCGCACGCCTCCGAGGTCTACGCCACGGGCGCCGAACCGGTGGTCTTGGATCTCGAACAGGCAGTGGTAACCGATCTCGCCGCGACCCTGCAGGGCGCCGACGCCACGGTGTTCGCCGCCGGCGCCGGGCCGGGCAGTAGCGCGGCCCGCAAATACACCGTGGATCGGGATGGCTCGGTTCTGCTGGCCGAAGCCGCCGAACGAGTGGGCACCCGGCGGTTCGTGCAGATCTCGGCCATGGGAACCGGTCTTGCACCGGCACCGGGCACCGATGAAGTGTGGGCCGCCTATATCGAGGCGAAAACACAGGCCGAGGACGATCTGCGCAGCCGCGACCTGGATTGGACCATTCTGCGCCCGGGCCGGCTCACCGACGGCCCCGGCACGGGTTCGGTCACCCTCGCGCCACCCCGGATCGGCCGCGGTGATATTTCCCGTGCCGATGTCGCCGATGTCGTCGTCGCATTACTCGATGCCGGGCACACTGCCGGTCATACTCTGGAACTGGTCTCCGGTGACACCCCGATCGAGGCGGCGGTCGCCGCCCTGGCGGACTGACAAGATCATCCGAAAACCGTTACGACACAATGAATCGATCGTGCAGATGTACTTGCATTTGAAAGCACTACCGACCTAGACTCATCCCACACCGCTATACAGGGGAAAACAAGGGGAGGCCGCGTGAGTGAGCCGACGACAACATTCGCCAGTGGTTTACTGCCACAGCTGCGGGACAGCCCGGCGGGTCCGAACCGTTTCGGTAGCAGCACAACCCGAATGGATCCTGTCCCGATAAGCAAGCCGGCGAACGGTATTGATATGAGTACATTCGGCGTCCGCGACGGCAGTCTCCGCGCCGGTTCGTCCCGGGAGACCGCCGTCGAGTTCGTAATCGACGCAATCGAATCCACCGGCGCAGCGACACGTGACGATTTCGATATCGACCAGATCGTCACCACGGTGCACGCGCTGTCCGACGACTGGGATTTCCGGTCGCTGCAACCGGATACCTTCTGGCGCGTGGCGTCCACATTCATCCGGGCCTGACGGGCACCGTAATCCACCGTCTCGGCGGCTCGGCGCCGGGGCGGTCCGGAAATCCGCCCGCCCCTCCGCCGGCTATTCGCCTGGTATTACAGGCCTTTCGTGTATTCGGCGATAATCGCCCGGGAATTCTCCGGCGTCGCGGCCTGCACACTCAACCGGTCCATCACCGAGAGGTACAGTGCCAAATCCTCGCGCCGATCCAGATACAGCGCGCTCGTCAACTGCTCCAGATACACGATATCGGGCAGATCCGGCTCGGCGAAACGCAGAATGGTGAAAGAGCTTCCCGCCGCGGGATGTTCACCGGCGGAGAACGGGACGACCTGAATGGTGACGTTCGGCAACCGGGTCAGATCGAGCAGATGTTCCATCTGCGCTCGGTGCACTTCGGGACCGCCGACAGGGCGATGCAGAGCAGCCTCGTCGATCACCGCCCAGACAACCGGCGGATCGTTCCGGTGCAGAATCTCCTGCCGGCGCTGCCGGAAAGCCACCCGCCGATCGGTATCGGCGTCCTCGTAACCCAGCGTCACCACCGCACGCGCATAATCGGGGGTCTGCAAAAGCCCCGGTACCAAATGCGATTCGTAGGTGCGGATCTTGCTCGCGGCCTGCTCCAGGCCCAGATACTGCCCGAACCAGGATGGCAGCAGATCGCCGTAGCGGTGCCACCATCCCGGTTCGTTGGCTTTGCGCGCGAGATCGAGAAAACTCTCGCGCTCTTCGGGATCGGTGATGCCGTACAGCGTCAGCAGGTCCCGGATATCGCGTTCTTTGAAACTCGACCGGCCCAGTTCGAGCCGGCTGATCTTGGCATGCGAGCCGCGGATGGCCTCACCCGCGGCCTCGCGGGTGATTTTCTTGCTCTCACGTAGTTTCCGTAGCTGGCCGCCCAGAGCGATGCGTAGGACCGTCGGGCCACGTTCCGCCTCGACGGGTTGCCTGCCGCCACGATTCCCGGGCTCTGCGATCATGGAGTCGTCTCCGCTTTCGGGTTAACCCACAGTGCGCCACAATGCTTTCCCCGGCGCACCACGCCGACGGCCCATGCTACCTCTCATACAGCCAGATCGTCGAACTCTCCGGCTTTCGCGCCCTGCAGGAACGCCTCGATCTCCGGGCGGGTATAGAAGAGCACACCGCCGTCGGGGAAACGCGAATTACGCACGGCCACCAGGTTGCCGGCCGCTTCGGCGAACTCGACACAGTTCCCGCTCGGATTGCTGAAGGTGCTCTTGCGCCAAGCTCCGACCACCCGATTGGTTACTTCCGACATAGGACCTACTCCTTGCTCATGGTTGCTGACACCACTCGTCGCATACCGCCGGTCCTTACAGATGCACTCGCAAGTGTTCTTGCATCTGCACCGACATCAGGACGATAGCACGAAGTTCGCCGACGCGCCCCCACGAGCCTCCGGGCGCCCCGCACCGCCCCCGGCGCAACCCTTGCCGGCGCCGCCGGAACCGGCCTCGCCGCAGGTGGGCACCGCACGATCCGCTGGGGCCGCGCGCCTGCCCGGAGCCCGCCGACGAGCCTTGTACTGTCGCAAACCGACACCGGTTCCACCAGCCCCGAGAGCCGGCCGCGGCGCATCCTCCGGCACGCTTCCGGCCCGTATCGCCCAGGAGTCCGCCATGTCCGACGAGCACCAGCGCGCCATCCGCACCGATATCCCGCATCCCGCCCGGATCTGGAACTACTGGATGGGCGGCAGCGACTACTACGAGGTCGACCGGATCGCCGCAGACGCGGGCAGCGCCGTCTACCCCGGGATCACGACGCTGGCGGCGGAGTCACGCGAGTTCCTCGTCCGCGCTGTGCGATACCTGGCCGCCGAGAAGGGGATTCGCCAGTTCCTCGATATCGGCACCGGACTGCCCACCATGCAGAACACCCATGAGATCGCACAGCAGGTGGCACCGGAATCCAGGATCGTGTACGTGGACAACGACCCGGTCGTCCTGGCCCACGCCCGCACCCTGCTCACCAGCACCTCCGACGCGGGTGTCACCACCTATATCGACACCGACTACCACCACCCGGAGATCGTCGTGGCCGACGCCCGCCACATCCTGGACCTCACCCGGCCGGTGGCGGTGATGTTCATGGGCGTCCTCGGCCACACTCACAGCACTGCGGAGATGGGCCGCATCGTCCACACCGTCCTCGAATCGGCCACCGCCGGCAGCTACCTCGCACTCTGGGACGGTACCGATGACGACGGCGCCTACGTGCGGCTGTGCGCCGCGTCCGCCGATATCGGCGGTGAGCCCTATATACCGCGGCCGCAGTCGGAAATCCGTGCGCTCTTCGACGGTCTCGAGCTGGTCGAGCCCGGATTCACCGCGGTGAATCGGTGGTATCCCGGGAACTCCCCGGCCGGCGGCGACCGGCCGATTCCGGCGTACGGCGGTGTGGCACGCAAACCGTAGCCCGACCGAAAGCCCGACCGGCCCGCCGCCGGCGAGAAGTGCACTGCCACTGGGCAGATGCCCCACCGAAGGGGTGGATCGCGCCAGAATGATTTTTCGTATGTTGTTTGCAGATGTACTTGCATTTGTAAGCTACGGCGGCATAGACTCGCACCACCAAGAGGGGCGATACGCAGCATCTTCCGCTCGCTTCGCCGGACCGGAGTGTCGCCCCCGCACCATCGCACGTGAGGGGCAACCGAATGATCCAGCCATTCCGAAGTCCCCACCGGAACGCTGTCGGAAGCGTTCCCGGTACGCACCCCCTGGGGCACAATCCGGAACCCCTGCGCCACTTCGCCCCTGAGGCGGGCGCCGACTGCAGCGCCGAACCACCGGTACTCACCTACCGGCAGGCCCGCGCCATCCTGCGCATCCACGATGTCCACGGGCCCCAGTGCCGGCAATGGCTGGCCGCCGCGGCCTACCTGTCCGCGGGGCTGGACGACGAATAACTCCCGCGGGGCCGGCCGTTTCTTTCCCCAGCCGATACGCCGGCGTCCGGTCGATGCCGATTCGTGCTGGTATTCCTGTCCCGGCCGCGGGATTGTAGTAATCCCGCGCTCATGTGGATGGTGACCATGCGTATCGCCGAAATCCTCAACACCAAGGGCAGCGCCGTAGCGACCGTCCGGCCCGATACAGATATCCGCGCGTTACTGGCACTGCTCGCCGAACAGAACATCGGCGCCGCCGTCGTCTCCCCGGACGGCAACCGGATCGCCGGGATCGTCTCCGAGCGTGATGTCGTACGCGGCCTCCACCGATACGGCACGGCGCTGCTGGAATTCCCCGTCACCCGCATCATGACCACCGAGGTCCGGACCTGCAGCCCCGATGACCGGGTCGACGGGCTCCGGGGAATCATGACCGATCACCGGGTGCGCCATCTCCCCGTGGTCGACCGGGGCCGTCTCACCGGCATCGTCAGTATCGGCGATGTCGTCAAGAGCGCACTGTCCGAGCTCACCACCGAGCGGGAGCAGCTCGTCGGATACCTGCAGGGCGGGTACTGACTCGCCTCAGCCGAGATCCCCGGAAAGCCAGCGCTGCGGCCGCATCCGGACGATGACATGCTCCCCCAGCTCGGCCTCGGCAAAGGCCAGATAGCCCTCCACCTGATCCGGCGGAAGGTAACGCGCCACCATTTCGCGGTGCCGGGCATCCGGCATCGGCTCCACGGCGGTGACCGGGCCCTCCACGCTCACATAGCGGACCGACGGCTGCACCCGCTGCACCATCAGGCTGAACCGGCCCGCGGCGCGGATATGGCGCATCTTCACCGATTCCGGACCGGTGATCACCCACAGGTCCTCACCCGGCGTGTACTGGTACCAGATCGGGACCGTCAGCGGCCCCCGATCCGGGTCGGCGGAGACCGACAGGGCACCGATATGCGGTTCGGCCAGGAACGACTGTCGTTCTTCGGGAGTCAGCGGCATACGCGCACCCTAACGCGCACCCCCGACAAAACCGGGGAGGCGACGTCAGCACGCCGGCCGGTCCCCGAAACCGATTGCCTGCCAAAGGCACTGGGCGCGGACTGCCGTGATCGGTATCGTTGTGGCAGTCCGGCGAATCGGCGGAGGGAGCGAGCAGGATGCAGTCCTCCCTGCCCGGCCGGGATCACCCGGCCCACGCCCGCGCCGCCTCGGCCGGGACACTGCTCCCACCGCAGATACGGGAATCGTTTCCCGCACTGGCAGAGGCCGGCGAGGTGTACCTCGACAGTGCGGCCACCACACAGAAACCACACGCCGTCATCGAGACCGTACGGAAGTACCACGCGTCCGCGACGGCCAACGCGGCCCGCGGAACCTATCCGTGGGCAACCGCGCTCACCCAGCGGATCGCGTCGGTCCGGGCACATACCGCCCGGTTCGTCGGCGCCGCCCACCCCGACGAGATCGTCTTCACCGGCGGCGCGACTGCGGCCCTGAACGCCGTCGCGCTCTGCTGGGGGCTCACCGCCCTCCGCGACGGAGACGAGATCCTCTACAGTCCCCGCGACCACGCCGCCAACGTCCACCCCTGGTATCTCCTGCGCGACACCCTCGCCCGCTTCGGGCGGCGGATCGAGCTGGTGCCCTACCGGCTGACCGCAACGGGAACCGCCGACCTCGCCGATATTGCGGCAAAGGCCGGCCCGCGCACCCGGCTGGTCACCGTCACCCATCTACACCATGTATTCGGCACCGCCACTGTCCTGGGGGATATCCGTACTCTACTGCCCGAGCGGGTGCTGCTCTGCTACGACTGCAGCCAGAGCGGCGGTCATCTACCGGTCGATGTGGCCGCCCTGGCAGCCGATTTCGCGGTGTTCGCGGCGCACAAGATGTTCGCCGCGCCTGGCACCGGCGTCCTGTACTGCCACCGCCGGGTCCACCCGGAACTGCGCCCGTTCCTGCCCGGCGGAACCACAGACGTGCGGCTCACCGCAGGCGGGTTGGAATCCGGGCGGATGCCGGGGCTGCTCGAGGGCGGCACCCCGAACATTCCGGGCATCCTCGCCCTCGGCACCGCCCTCGAGGTTCTCGAGTCGTACGGGATGGACGCGGTCGCGGCCCACAACACCGCGTTGACGCATCGGTTGCTGACCGGCCTGCGTGCGGTCCGCGGAGTGGAGTTCCTGCCCGGCCCGGCGTACGGCGGGCACGATACCGGCCACGGCATCGTCTCGTTCACCCTCGACGGTATCTCCGCGGCCGATCTGGGTTTCGTGCTCGCCGAGTACGGCTTCCTGGTCCGCACCGGCGCGCACTGCGTCCCGGGTGGCGCCGCCGGTGACGGCGTACGGGTCAGCACCCAGATCTACACCGGTCCCGACGATATCGACCGTTTCACCGACCGTATCCGCGCCTTGGCCGAGGAGATCGCATGACCATCGAGACCGGCACATCCACCGGGAGTACCGAGACGGCGTCCCGCTACCACCGGCGTACCGCCGCGCAGATCCTGTCCGGGCTCGCCCGGCCCGGGCTCTTCGGTCCCACCGCGACGCGTCCTGCGCGGCGTTTCGAGTACACGGCGACCGAACTACAGCCCGAACCCGGCAGCCACCTCACCTTCTCGCAACGGCTGTATCTGGAACGGTTCATGCGGCCGTGCACCGCCGGCGAGGTCACCTCCGCGACCCATCGGATGACCTGGACCGATAGCGCCGGTATCCCCAACACCGGCTTCTATCGCGACGACGGGTTCGGGCCGCAGGTCCCCATCGCGGCCCGGGAGGCAGTGCTCGTGCTCTGGGAACAGATCGACGCCGAGGATGCGCTGGCCGGGCGTATCGCCGCGCTCGGGGCCGCGGCGCGGGATGTGCTGGCGGCCACCACCACCGATCACGAGCCGATCGATATCTTCCGGGTCGGCGTCGAATCCGCCGGGCGGGCGCTCGCCCAGCATGCGCTGCTCGCGGGCCGGACGCCGTACCCGTCCGCGGCCGAATTCGCGCGCGGGCTCCTCGATTCCGGGATCTTCACCGCGGTCGCGACCCGCTGGTTCTGGGAACTCCAGGCCTCGACCTATCGGCGCGGCATGATCCCGGTGCAGCTGCGGGTCACCGCCGACGGCACGGTGCGCTATCCGGAGCAGACGGTCGCGACCCTGCGGGCGATGAAGGACGCAACCATCGGCGACGCCCACCGCGTGATGCGCCGGGCCACCACGGAAGAGGGACTGTCCGTGGCCGAGGCCATCGCCCGCTACCACGACGATCTCGACCTCATCTCGCGCCAGTACGCGCTGCTACCGGCGGACGAACATCCGGTATGCCTGGCGGCGGTCCCCCACCGGGCCGGCGGGGAGAACTACAGCCTGCTTCCACTCGTCGCCCGGCGTTTCGTGGAAGTGTTCGACGACCTCGTGGCCCGGTGCGAACCGGTGGCGGCGCCGGCGGCCGCCGATGCCGCCGATGATACGCCCGTGGCCGCCGAGGACCGCGTCTTCTACGTACCCGATATGACCTGTAAACACTGTGTGCGAACCATCGGCGGTGTCTTGGAATCGATGGATATCCAGGTCGTGGATATCGACCTCGACAGTAAACAGGTGATCGCCGAATTCCGTAGCCCGCGAAACCGGGCCCGGGCCTTCGAAGCGCTGCGCGACGGCGGATACAACCCGGTGGACCGGCGGGAGGGCACGGCACCGGCGGATCCCGGACGGTGACGATGCGACCGACCACGCCGGATCCCGCTACCCGGGCCGCGGCCGAGAGTGCCCGGCCGCCTGCGTTACCGGCACGCTGGGATCCGCTGGTACAGGATTTCCTGGCGGACCGGGCAACGCTCGACCGGGTGATCGACCGGTTCGGGACACCGCTGCACCTGCTCTTCCCGCAGGTGTTCACCGATAACCTCGCCCGCTTGACGGCGGTACTCGACGCCGCAGCGGTGGGGCACCGGATCTGCTACGCGCACAAGGTGAATCGTTCGGCTGCCCTGGTGCGCACCGCCGCGGCACTGGGCACTTCCGTGGATGTGGCCTCGGCCGGGGAGCTGGAATCGGCCCGGCAGGCGGGGTTCACACCGGATCGGATAGAGGTCACCGGACCGAAAGGCGAGGTGTTCCTGCGAGCCTTGGCGGGCAGCGGGGTCACCGTCAATATCGACAACCAGTGGGAACTCGAAACCCTGGCCGGCCTCGCCCGCCCGGCGGCGCCCGTCCCGGTGCTGCTGCGGGTCAGTGGATTCCCCGACTCCCGCCCGAGCCGCTTCGGCATACCGGTGACATCCGTGGACCGTGCCCTCGATGTGCTCACGGCCAGTGGTGACCGGCTCGATTTCCGCGGGCTCGCCTTCCATCTCGATACCGGCGATATCGCGGAACGGCTGCGGGCCGCGGAGACCTGTTTCGATCTGCTCGAACAGGCGTACGCACGGGATCTGCTGCCGTCGGTGCTGAACATCGGCGGCGGCCTGCGTCAGGTTTTCACGGCCGACGAGCGCCGGTTCGACGAGTACGTGCACCGCCTGCGCGACGGCCTGAGTGGACGCGGGCCCCGGATGAGCTGGGGCGCCACTACGTTCGGATACCAGGTGGACGGTACCTCGGTGCGTGGTACGCCGGTCTTCCACAAATACGCCAATACCGTCACGGCCGGCGATATGCTCGCCGACCTGCTGGCCGCGCCGCTCGAAGGGCACGGTGGGCGCGGAATCGGCCGGGTCGCGGCGGACAACCTGCTCGAGATCTGGCTGGAACCGGGGAAGGCTCTCGCCGATCTGGCCGGAATCACGCTGGCCCGGGTCGAGTTCGTGAAGGAGTCCGCCGACGGTAGTGTGCTCGTCCACCTCGATCTGAGCCGGGATTCGGTGACCCCGTCGGATCAGGAGGTGATGGCCGACCCGCTGCTGTTACCCCGATATTCACCGGCTCCGGCCACCGCCCCGGTGGGCGTCTATCTGGCGGGACGACTGTGCCTGGAGCGCGACCTCGTCACGGCACACAAGATATGGCTGCCGTGGCTGCCCCGGCCGGGCGATCTCGTCGTATTCCCCAATACGGCCGCCTACCACTCCGATCTATCGGCCGCCACCGCGGCCATGCACCCCCCGGCGCACAAGGTCGCGATCGAGTGGCGGGACGGCACTTTCCGAGCGACACCGGACGCCGAGTTCCGCCCGATACCACCGGGCGGCGAATCACTATATCCCGAGGACTCGTGACGATCTATCAGCACATCACCGAACTGATCGGTGGAACTCCCCTGTTGCGCCTCGACCCGGCTGTCCACCGGCTCGACGGCGTCGACCTGTACGCGAAACTCGAATCGCATAATCCGTTCGGTTCGGTGAAGGACCGGGTCGCCTGGGCGATGCTGCGTGACGAGCTCGATACCGTACGCGCCGAGGGCCGGACCCTGATCGAGGCCTCCAGCGGAAACACCGCCAAGGCACTGCGTGTCCTGGGAGCGGTGCACGGTATCGGGCTGCGGGCCATGACCAACCGGATCAAGGTCGGCGAGGTACGCGATCTGCTCCGGCTTCTCGGCACCGAGATCGTCGAACTCCCCGGGCTGTCCGAATGCCCGGACCCCACCACCCCCGACGACGTCTATTCCGCGATCGAGAACGCCATGGCCGCGGAGCCGGAGCGATTCCGCCATCTGTCGCAGTACACGAGCGAAAAGAACATCGCCGCGCATCACGACGGTACCGGCCGGGAAATCCACGAAGATCTCGCCGCCGCCGGAATCGACCGCATCGACTACCTCATCGGCGGCCTGGGCACCACCGGGTCGAGCCGGGGCGCGGGAAGCTATCTGCGCACATCGCATCCCGAGCTGCGGACGGTGGCCGTGGTGTCCGACCGCGGCGATTTCATCCCCGGTATCCGGTCGGAACGGGAGATGTGGGAGGTGGGGCTGTTCCAGCCCGATTTCTACGACGAAATCGTCACCGTCGAATCCGGACCCGCGATCGAGGGCACCCTGGAACTCGCCGCCGGCTACGGCATCCTCGCCGGACCCACCAGTGGCGCGGCCTACACCGCCGCCCGCGAAGTCCTCGCGCGACCCACCCGCGGTGGGTCCGTGGTCGCCGTGGTCATCGTGTGCGATCGGCTCGAACCGTACCTGTCCTACATCCGGCAGCGGCGCCCGGAACTGTTCGGCCGCGATACCGGGCGCCGCGCCCCCGGGCCCGCGGAGATCGCCGAGGTGGCAGTACTCGGACCGGCCGAGCTCGCCGAGATGATCCGGGCGCAGCACACCGTGGTGGTCGATACCCGCGGCGCGATGGCCTACCGCATCGCGCATATACCGGGCGCGATCAACATCCCCGACGACCGGCTCACCGATCTGTTCGCGCACGGCACGCCGTTCTCGCGGGCACATCCGGTGGTGTTCACCTGCCCCACCGGCGATATCTCCCGGCAGTTCGCCGCCACCGCGCAGCAGACGGGGCATCTCGCCTACAGCCTCGACGGTGGGATCGCGGGCTGGCGGGCTGCCGGTTTCGAGCTGGAACGCGGGTAGTCCGGGGTCTCAGGCCGCGGTACCGGTGGTGGCCGCCGGCCGGGAAGCGGCCCGATCCGCGGCGACGGTGTCGCCGGGGCGTACGGATCGGGCGCTACGACGATGTATCAGCACACCGAGCAGTACCAGCAGCGCACCGAGCGACCAGCCGGCCAGGACATCGGTCGCCCAGTGCACACCCAGATAGACACGGGACAGGCCCACCAGGCCCACGAATACCGCGGCCAGCACCACCGTGATCCGCGCCGCGATCCGATGTCCGAACCGTAGGTAGCACAGCACCGCCAGCACACCGATCACCGCCGCCACACCGATGCTGTGCCCGGACGGGAACGCCGGGCTGTCGACCGTGACCAGCCGGCCGTCGAGAGGTGGACGGTCCCGGCCGATCAGATTCTTGGCCACCGGCACCAGGACGGCGGCCGCCGCGCCCACCCCCGCCACGAGCGCCGCATCCGTTCGCCGGCCACGCCACAGCAACCCCGCGCAGGCGGCCAGCGCCAGCATCCACATGACCGCCGACCCGCCCGCGTGCGTGATCACCACCGCGCCGGTGGTCAGCGGGTCGTCCCGTACGCCGAGGAACCACTCGTGTATCGCCGTATCGACCCCGGTCACGGCCCCGGAGAGCACCGATCCGGTCAGGGCGGCGAATGCGGCGAGCAGCAGCACAGCGAACAAGACCATACGTTTCACGATAACTGCTGGACATTTGCCACAAACCGGACACAGTGGCGTCCGGCTCGGATCTTTCCCGGCCCGATCTGCCGATACCGCGGAAGTGCGTACCGGCCCGGCCTGGCCGGGACCCCGCAGTTCCGCCGGGGTGGGCGGGTCCCCGAGTGGGCTATCGCGGCTGTCGCTGGATCCCGCGATGGGCGGCCGTGCCCGGCGAGCAGCGCGGACGGTGTCTATCGTGAACTCGTGGAACTCCTCTTCTTCGGTGCTCCGGGTTTCATGATGCTGCTGGGTGCGGCGGCAGCGGTCCGCTGGGTCTACACCCGGTTCCCGGCAACCGGACGCGCGCAGGCCGGGCATACCTCCACCCGCCTCGCGGCGGCAGGCGTCGAGGAGATCACGGCCTTCTGGTACGGCAGCAAACGCCGCGAACTCGACCAGCGGACGGAGCAGTCCATGCTGCGCGAGGACCACAGCGACAGTGCACCGCCGCGGGATCGGATCGACCTGGACCAGGGTCGTGCCGTACTGATCGCCCGGCCGCCGGGCCGCGACACCGATACCCGACCGGCCCGATAGTCCAGGTGACGGTCACCCGCCGCCGACCACCCGGCCGGATGGCAGGCGGCGGCAGATTACTGTGGACGGGTGCATGCAGACCAGCGATCGGACGACAGCGGGCCCCGGATCTGGGGCGGCACCACGCTTTCGGAGCGCCGGCAGGCACGGCGCACTGCGCTGCTCGAGGCGGCGCTCGATCTGATCGGTGAGGCCGGTGCGGGCGGGGTCACCATGCGGGCGGTGTGCCGCCGCGCCAACCTCACCGACCGGTACTTCTACGAAAGTTTCGCCAGCCGCGACGAATTGCTCGATGTGCTCTACCGGCAGACAGCCGAGGATTTCCTGGAACCGATGACCGCGTTCGCGGTGGCCGACGATTCCTCTCGCGATCGGGCGCTGTCGGAGGCGCTGGTGGACAAGGTACTCGACGACCCCCGCAAATCCCGCCTGTTCCTGGTCGAACCCTATTCCAGCACCGGCCTCGGCCAGACCACCATCTCGGTGATGCCCGCGTTCACCCGGCTCATCCAGGACCATCTCTTCGCCCGGATCGATGACCCCGTGCGGCGCCGGCTCGCGGCCGTCACCATGGCCAGCGGGAACGCCGGGATGTTCTCGGCCTGGTTGAACGGTTCGCTGCGGGCGACGCGCGAGGAGATCGTCGACCATCTGGTCGCGATGCTCGGCGCCTACCGCACGCTCTACCAGTAACCTCACGGAGGCGGAATCCACCGCACGGCTGGGAGGTTCGGGGAAATTGCAGGACGAAGTGGTCGGGTCGACGGGTAAGCTGATCTCGCCGATCCGCGGCCCCGGGATGCTGGGTGAGGTCCTGGTCGCCGTCCGAGGGGGAACCGAAGGCTACATCGCGCGGGCAACCGAAGCCATTGCGGCCGGGAGCACCGTGCTGGTCATCGCGGTCGATTCCGGCCGTATCGCCGATGTGGTGCCCTGGATACCCCTCGCCGCGGACCCGGCATCCGAGTAGGCGAACGCGAGGAGTCATACCGTGCTGGGTTATCACGTCCCGGACCCCGACGAGGCGATGCTGGTCAGCGGCGCCAGGAGCAGCGATGCGGCACCGTTCCGGGTGATCATCGGCCGCGGTTCCTGGGTTGTACCGTTCTTCCGCAAGGTCCGGTATCTGTCGCTGGCGATGTTCGAGGCCGAGATCTCCGAACGCTGCGTCACCAAACAGGCCATTCAACTGCAGGTGCGAGCGGTGATCGCCTTCAAGGTCGCCAACGACACCGCCTCGATCGTGAATGCCGCGCAACGTTTCCTCTCCGAACAGGAACAGGAGATGTCGGTGCTCACCGGGCGGATCTTCTCCGGCCATCTGCGGTCGATCGTCGGCTCGATGACGGTCGAGGAGATCATCCGCGAACGCCAGCGCCTCGCCGATGAGGTGCTGGTGGCCTCCAAGGTGGAGATGAGCAATATCGGCCTGTGGGTCGATTCCTTCCAGATCCAGTCCATCGACGACGGCGACCTCGGCTATATCTCCGCCCTGGCCGCACCGCACAACGCCGCCGTGCACCGCGACGCCCAGATCGCCAAATCGCAGGCGGCCCAGCGAGCGGCCGAAGCGGAACAGGAATCACTGCGTAAACAGGCCGAATACTCCCGCGAGACCTCGATCCTCAAGGCGAGCTACCAGCGCGATATCGACAAGGCCGAGGCAGAAGCCGCCGCGGCCGGTCCGCTGGCCGCGGCACTGGCCCAGCAGGAGGTGCTCAGCGCGCAGGCCGCACAGGCACGTAAGGAAGCCGAGCTGCGTGAACAGCAGCTGCAGGCCGAAGTGGTCAAACCCGCACAGGCCGAGGCAGACCGGGTCCGGATCCTGGCCGAGGCCGAGGCGAACCGAACGCGGATCCAGGCCGAGGCCGCGGCGTCGAACAACCGGATCGCGCTCGACCAGATGCTGATCGAACAGCTGCCGCTGATCGTGGAACAGGCCGCACGCGGGTTGTCGAATGCGAATCTGACCGTGCTCAACGGGCCCGACGGGGTCGGCGAACTGCTCAACGGCATGGTCGGGCAGGGGCTCACCGTGTTCAACTCCCTGCAAAAGGCGCTGATAACCGGCGATGAGGAAAAGCGGGATATAGAGTGACCGCGTAACTGCGGCGAGGAGCGTGTGGTGGCCAGCGGGAAATTGGTGTCGTTCGACGGATCGCGGGGATTCGGTTTCATCCGGCCCGAAGACGGTGGTCCCGATGTATTCGTCCACGTCAACGATATCGGCCTCGGCGAGGACGAACTGCGTCAGGGACGGATCTTCGAATTCGAGGTCACCGAGGGCGACCGCGGGCCGAAGGCGGTCAATCTCCGGTCACCGCGGGCAGCCGGGCCCCGCCCCGAACCGGCCGGTGGCGGCGGTTCCCCGCTCACCGCCGGCGAATACACGCGGCTGGTCACCGAACTGCTGCTCGACGCCTCCCCGGCGCTCACCGCCGGGGAGATCGTCGTGATCCGCGAACGTCTCACCGATTTCGCCGGCGTTCAGGGCTGGATCACGGACTGAGGCGCGAATCCGCCGACTTGTCGGCGGGAACTCCTATGCTCAGGGGCGATGAATCGGCGTCGGCCGCGACGTCGATACGGGTGAGGATCGACCCCCAGGAGGACCGCGTGGATCTACCGGTGATGCCGCCCGTCCGGCCCATGCTGGCCAAAACAGCGCCCGAGATCCCGCCCGGCCCCGGACTCAGCTATGAACCCAAATGGGACGGGTTCCGCTGCGTGGTCTTCCGCGACGGCGACGATATCGAACTCGGCTCCCGTAACGACCGGCCACTGACCAGGTATTTTCCCGAGGTCGCCGAATTGTTGAAGGCTGCGTTGCCCCAGCGCTGCGTGGTGGACGGGGAAATCGTGGTCGTCACCGAGCACGGGCTCGATTTCGATGTTCTGCAGCAGCGCCTGCATCCGGCGGCGTCGCGCGTCACCAAACTGGCCGCCGAGACACCGGCGAGTTTCGTCGCGTTCGACCTGCTCGCACTCGGCGACCGTGACCTGACCACCGCGCCGTTCACCGAACGCCGCGGACTACTCGAATCGATCCTGGATACCGCGCCGGGCCGGGTGCACCTCACCCCGCTCACCGGTGATCCGGCGCTGGCCCGGGACTGGTTCACCCGATTCGAGGGCGCCGGTTTCGACGGCGTGATGGTGAAGGCCGACGACCAGCCGTATCAGCAGAACAAACGGGTGATGATCAAGGTCAAGCACGAGCGCACGGCCGACTGTGTGGTCGCCGGATTCCGCTGGCACAAGGACGGCGCGGGAGTGGGATCGCTGCTGCTCGGCCTCTTCGACGACAAGGGCGGTCTGCACCACGTGGGGGTCGCCAGTAGTTTCACCGCCGCCCGCCGCAAAGAACTGGTCGACGAGCTCGCGCCCTACCGGGAGCACGCGCTGGACAACCACCCGTGGCGTGATTGGGCCGATGCCGCGGCGCAGGCCGCCTCCGGCGGTTCGATGCCCGGCGGGATCAGCCGGTGGAGTGGCGGTAAGGACCTGTCCTGGGAACCACTGCGTACCGAACTGGTGGCCGAGGTCCGGTACGAACATGTGCAGTCCGGCCGGTTCCGGCACGGCGGCCGGCTGGTCCGGTTCCGCGCCGACCGCACCCCCGAATCGTGTACCTACGCTCAGCTCGAGGAAGTGGCGCCCGCCGAACTGCACGAAATCTTCGGGACCCCGGTGGCGAAATGAGCGAATCCGTCGATATCGAGGTCGCGGGGCGGGTGCTGACCATCAGCAACCCCGGCAAGGTGTATTTCTCCCGCCGCGGCGAGACCAAACTCGATCTGGTGCGCTACTACCAGAGCGTCGGCGAGGCATTCCTGCGCGTGAACGGCGGGCGACCACTGCTGCTGGAGCGCTATCCCGACGGTGCGTCGGGGAAATCCTGGTTCCAGAAGCGGGTGCCGAAATCGGCGCCGGACTGGCTGCACACCGTCGAAGTGTCCACGCCGAACGGCACCACCAGCGATGCGCTGGTGGCCCACGATATGGCGCATGTGCTGTGGGCGGTGAACCAGGGCTGCCTGGGCTTCCACGTCTGGCCCAACCGTGCCGCGGAGCTGGGGGTCGCCGACGAGCTCCGGATCGATCTCGATCCCTCGCCCGGTATCGGCTTCGACGAACTGCGTTCCGCGGCGCTGCGTACCCGCGAACTGTGTACCGAACTCGGTATCGAGACATGGGTGAAGACCTCGGGTTCCCGCGGGCTGCACCTGTATATCGCGCTACAACCGCGCTGGGACGGTTACCAGGTGCGGGCCGCCGCCGTGGCGCTGGCGCGGGAACTGGAACGCCGGTTTCCGGACGAGATCACCGCCCACTGGTGGAAAGAGGAACGCGGCCGGCGAGTTTTCGTGGACTACAACCAGAACGCCCCGCACAAAACCGTTTTCGGGGCGTGGTGTGTGCGGCCGAAGGTCGGCGCCCAGGTGTCGACCCCGCTGCGCTGGTCCGAACTGGATACCGTCGTGCCCGAGGAGCTGACGATCGCGACCGTGCCGGCGCGGCTGGCCGACAGCGGCGATCCGTGGGCGGATCGCCCGCCGCAATCCATCGAACCGCTGCTGCAATGGTCCGAACGCGATCTGGCGGGCGGGCTCATGGACGCGCCGTGGCCACCGCAGTACCCGAAGATGCCGAACGAACCACCCCGGGTCCAGCCCAGCCGCGCCCGCAAACCGGATCCGGCCGGATAGTCCACGCGCCCGTCGGCCCGGGGCAGTTCATGAGCACGGCCGGGCGGGTCAGGGCCAGGCCGGCGCGCGCCGCAAATGCGGCTGCCGGTCGGCGTGGGCACCACCTCGCCGGGCACTCCGGACGGGCAGGTCACGGGCACTTCCGCACGGACGTCCCGGCGGGCCGGTCACGACCATCCCCGGACGGGCAGGTCAGGGTTACCCCAGACGGATCGATCACGGGCACGTCCGGACCATGGCCTGATCGGCCGTGGTCGTCCCCGCTCCGGGCGGACTCGGCGCGCGCCGACGGCGTCCGTCGGGGCTCGGTTCAGGAGACCCATAAGACCCAGGTGCCGTCTTCGCAGACCAGCGCCTGCCCCGCTGTGGTGCGGGCGGTAGCGCCCGCGCCGACAGTGCACTCCCCGCCCTCGTCACGTACCGCCGCATCGACCCGGTACGGCCCGGACCACTGATATCCGGTGACGGACCCGGTGCCGGCCAGGCAGAGCAGGGTGGTGCCGTCGGCGGCCGCCCCGATCAGGGCGGGCTCCGGGCAGGCCGTGTCCTGTTCGGCGGCGACCGGTGCCGCGACCGAGGGCCGGCTGGGCGGCGCCGGCGGGGCGCTGGGTGGTGCCGGGATCGAGACGGCGGTGGCACTTCCCACTGTGTTCTCGGGCGGACCACCTGCGGCGGCCTCCGATCCGGCGCTCACCCCTAGAGCATCGCCGACTCGGGCATACATATCGGATACGCGGTTATCGGGCAGCACGACGAATGCCACCAGCAATGCCGCCTCGAACGCGCCGAGCAGGAACGCGGCGAAGGCCATGAAGCGGCCGCGGGGATGGGTGAACGCGATCAGCCCGAATACGAGGGCGACCGGGAAGAGCAGAACCAGCGCCGCGACCAGCGCGACGACGGCGTACGGGTTGACGATCGGCCGGTCGGTGTCGAACGGCGAATCGTCGGGGTAGTCGAGATCCTCGGGTTCCTGTTGCGGTTCCGGCCGGCGCCGGCCCGCCCGCGCGGGTGGTTCGGCGTCACGGTCCCGCGGTACCTCCGGCCAGCGCTGCTCGCCCCAGCGCTGCGAATATGCCATGCGCGAATCCCTTCGAACTGTTGCCGGGGGAACCCGGAGCAGTCGACCCGCCCGGCATTGCGCCAAGAATAAGCGGGATCGGCCCGGCCGTTGCGGGAAACGGGAGTTGCCCGGATCACAGATGTCCAGCCGACACGCCGTGGTTTTCCATAACGAAATCCGACGCCGGCGGTTACTCCTCCCCGGTCACTCGCGGAAGGGAATCGGTGACGAGTGTGGTGAGAACATCGACCAGCAGTGCGTGCACCTGGTCGCGGGTCATCGTGCCGCGGGTGAGCCATTCGCGTCCGGCGACTTTCACCATCCCGCCGTAGGCCCGGACCATCGCCCGGCGCGGCTCCGCCGCCTCGTCGCCCGAGAGGCCGATCATCAGCAGCAGCCGCTGGGCTGCGGCATCGTCGGCGGCGTCCAGGATCTGCTGCACCTCGGGATCGTCGCCGACCCCTTCGTGACTGGTGACCTTCACCCAGGTGCTGCCGTGCTCGGAAATCGTATCGAGCAGCCATCCGACGCTGGCGTCGATCCGTTCCCGGGCGGTGCCCGCCGGAACTCGGAGGTCGTCGGGCCGGGGCAGGGTCACCATCCGGCGCACCACGGCGAGGTAAAGGTCGCGTTTGTTGCCGAAGTAGTGGTTGATCAGCCCGCGGGCCACCCCGGCGCGCTGCGCGAGTTCGGCGGTGGATACCGCGGCGTAGGGCCGCTCCCCGAACATTTCGATCGCCTTGGCCAGGATCTGGGCCCGGCGTTCGTCTGGTTCGAGGCGGCGCCGCCGGGCCGGCGCCCCGACCCCGTTCGTGACGGGGCCGGGGCCGGTGACGGATTCGAGGTCAGAGGCCACGGGCGATGAGATCCTTCATCACCTCATTGCTGCCCGCGAGGATCCGCAGCACGCGGGCACCGGTGTAGAGCTGCGAGATCGGGTATTCGGTCATGTATCCGTAGCCGCCGAACAGCTGTAGGCAGCGGTCCACGACGATGCCGAGCTGATCGGTGGACCAGTACTTGGACATGGCCGCGGTCTGGATATCGAGTTCACCCTTCAGGTGCCGGGTGAGGCAGTCGTCGAGGAAAACCCGGTTGGTGCGGGCGATGGTCGCGCATTCGGCCAGTTCGAACCGGGTGTTCTGCATGGCGAACAGCGGTTTGCCGAACGCTTCGCGGCCTTTCGTGTACTCGACGGTGAGCTCGACCGCGCGTTCCATCATCGCCACCGCCATGATCGCGGTGACCAGTCGCTCCTGGGCCAGCAGCTGCATCATCTGGTAGAAGCCCTGTCCCTCGACCCCGCCCAGCAGGTTCGCCGCCGGTACGCGCAGGCCGTCGAAGAACAGCTCCGCGGTGTCCTGCCCCTTCCCGCCGATCTTGGACAGGATCCGCCCCCGATTGAAGCCGAGAGTATCGTCGCTCACCTCCGCGAACAGCAGCGAGACCCCGGCCGCCCCCTTCTCGGGGTCGGTTTTGGCGGCGATGATGATGCCGTCGCACAGCCAGCCGTTGGAGATGAAGATCTTGGAGCCGGTGATCACGTATTCGTCGCCCTCGCGCACCGCGCGGGTTTTGATCGCCTGCAGATCCGAACCGGTGCCCGGTTCGGTCATCCCGATGGACAGGACCATATCGCCACTACATGCCTTGGGCAGGACGCGCTTCTTGAGCTCGTCGGAACCGAATTCGGCCAGGTACGGCGCGATGATCGAGCTGTGCACCGGGATGCCGAGGGCACCGTCGCCCGCGCGCACCTGCTCTTCGATGATGGCCGCCTCATGGGCGAAGGTGCCGCCACCGCCACCGTATTCCTCGGCCACCGCTGGACAGAGCAGGCCGAGTTCGCCGGCCCGCCGGTACAGCTGCCTGTCCGGATGGCCCTGTTCGATGAACCGCTCCTCGTGCGGCACCACTTCCTTTTCGAAGTAGGTGCGGGCGAGTTCCCGTACCGCCTCGACCTCGTCGTCGCTCCACGCGGGGCGTGCCATATCCGCATCCTTCGGTTCGTGATCATCAGCTCGGCACGGTGGGGTGCCGGATCTTTCGGGAACGACTTTCCCGCACTATTGGCGTGATGTCAACGAAGCGGGCGCGAGGGCGTTCGCGCCCGGTCGCAGGCCTGCTACCCAGCCTTGCCACAATGGTGGGCACGCTTTCCCAGCTCACGAAGGACATCCCCGCACCGATGGCCGCGACCAGCATCGATCCGAACGACCTCACCACCTGTCTGCGCGTACTCGAACAGGCAGGCCGGCTGGACCCCGGCCACCCGGACTCGGTCACGGTCCAGCGCGCCGTCGGCGGCATGTTCAAGGAGCTCAAACGGCAACGCCGCATCGCCGCCCGGCAGGCCAAACTCGCGGCCGATCGCGCGGTGGTCGCCGCGACCGCCACCGGGTCACCGAACCGGATCGACGACGAAACGGCCGGAATCCCGATCAGCTCGGCCACCACCGGGGCATCGGCCGGAACCCTGCTGCGGGCGCGCGGCTGCTATATCTGCAAAGAGAAGTACACCCGCGTCGACGCCTTCTACCACCAGCTCTGCCCCGACTGCGCCGCGCGCAGCCACGACCGCCGCGACGCCCGCACGGATCTGACCGGGCGCCGCGCACTGCTGACCGGTGGCCGCGCGAAGATCGGTATGTACATCGCACTGCGGCTGCTGCGCGACGGCGCGCACACCACCGTCACCACCCGGTTCCCCAACGATGCGATCCGCCGCTTCGCGGCCCAGCCCGACAGCGCCGACTGGCTGCACCGGCTGCGGATCGTCGGGATCGATCTGCGTGATCCCGCCCAGGTCGTGGCGCTCGCCGACGATGTGGCGGCCCAGGGGCCGCTCGATATCCTCATCAACAACGCCGCACAGACCGTTCGCCGCTCCCCCGGCGCCTACAGCGCCCTGGCCGCCGCCGAATCCGATCCACTGCCCGCCGGTGCACTCCCCGAAACGGTGACCTTCGGCCAGACCACCCGCGCCCATCCGACCGCCCTCACCGCCTCACTCACCCCCGGCCTCACCGGCGCCGATGTGGCCGAGCTGGCACTGGTGGCCGGTTCGGCCACACCGGACCGGATCACCCGCGGAGTCGCCATCGACGCCGGTGGCCTGGTGCCCGATCTGGCCCACACCAACAGCTGGGTGCATACGGTCGGCGAGGTCGATCCCACCGAACTGCTCGAAGTACAGCTGTGCAATTCGGTGGCACCGTTCATTCTGGTGTCGCGGCTGCGCCCGGCGCTGGCCGCGGCGCAAGCTCGCCGCAAGTATGTGGTGAACGTTTCGGCCATGGAGGGTCAGTTCTCCCGCCGCTACAAGGGTCCGGGGCATCCGCACACCAATATGGCCAAGGCGGCACTGAACATGCTGACCCGTACCAGCGCGGGTGAGATGTTCGAAGCCGACCGGATTCTGATGACCGCCGTCGATACCGGCTGGATCACCGACGAGCGGCCGCACTACACCAAGGTCCGGCTGGCCGACGAGGGTTTTCATGCTCCGCTGGACCTGGTGGACGGCGCGGCGCGGGTCTACGACCCGATCGTGCGCGGCGAAGCCGGTGAAGACCTCTACGGCTGCTTCCTGAAGGACTACCAGCCCTCCCCCTGGTGAATCCGGCGCAGCAATCACGATCAGCACATACCCTGGAAGGGTGTGGTACCGGCTGCTCGCCGATCTGACCGCCGCCGTGCATATGCTGTTCATCGGCTATGTGGTGGCGGGAGGTTTTGTTGCCTGGCGGCTGCCGCGCACGATCTGGCTGCACGGCGGTGCGGCGGCCTGGGGTTTCGGTACGGTCCTGGTCGGTTACGACTGCCCGCTGACCTATGCCGAGAACTGGGCGCGCGAACGGGCGGGGATGCAGGGGCTGCCGCCGGAGGGGTACATCGACTACTACCTGACCGGCGTCATCTATCCGGAGAGCATGCTCGCCGAGGTGCGCATACTGGTCGCGATCTGTGTCCTGGTGTCGTGGGCCGGCTGGTGGTGGCGGGTCCGGCACCAGCCGGGGCGGTCCACCGCGCGCACCCTCGTCTGAACTGTTCGCACCCATGGGTGACGGTGTGATGAAAATCGCTGTGCCAACCGGTTACCCGGGGATCGCCCGCGCCGCACGCCAGTACGCTCGGAGCAGTGGACGTGGGAGCACGGCTGGTTCGTGATTACGAGGATGGTGCGGGCGTCGCCGCGTCGGCGCCGGTGGACTGGCCCGACCCCGGACGCTATCTCGCCGCCACACTGCCGGTGTGGGGATTGGCCGCCGGATCCGTCCAGGCCTTCATCGCGGCCGCCGACCGCTACCGCGCGGCCGCGGGAACTACGCCGATCCGGCACCGCCTCGACCCGGAACGGATCGCCGCGTCGTTCAGCAGTGACCGGCTGTTGCGGATCGACGGCGCCCCCGTAGCCGGTTTCGCGGATCTGTCCGGTTTCTTCCCCACGTTCGACGGCTGGGTGCGCACCCACGCCAATTATCCGCATCATCGCGCCCGCCTGCTGGCCGCGCTCGAGCTACCCGCCGACGCCCCCGTGGAACAGGCCGAATCCCAGATCGCCATGCTCCGGGCCGCGGACCTCGAGGAACTGGCCGCGGCCCGCGGCGCGATTGCGGTGCAGGTCCGCGACGAGGCACAGTGGCGGGCCCATCCCCAATCGGGTCCGGCCGCGGCCGGTCCGCTGGTCGCTGTCGCGCAACGGCCGGACCGGCGCCGCTACACGCTGCCGGTATCCGGCACCCCGTATCAGCCGCTGCAGGGTGTGCGGGTACTCGATCTGACCCGGGTGATCGCCGGCCCCGTGGCCACCCGCGCGCTGGCACTCCTCGGGGCCGAAGTGCTGCGGGTGGACCCGCCCGCACTGCCTGAGATCCCGTGGCAGTTCACCGATACCGGGCAGGGCAAATCCTCGGCCCTGCTCGATCTGCGGACAGCGAATGCGCACTGGGAGAGTCTGCTCGACACCGCGGACGTTCTGGTGACGGGTTACCGGCCCGGTGCGCTCGAACGGCTGGGTCTGGCCGGCCGGCCGGGGCTGGTCCACGCCCGCGTGAGCGCCTGGGGGTTCACCGGCCCCTGGGCCGGCCGGCGCGGTTTCGACAGCATCGTGCAGGCCGCCACCGGGATCGCGGTGATCGAGGGCGCCTCCGCGATCCCCGGAGCCTTACCCGCCCAGGCCCTCGACCATGCGTCCGGCTATCTCCTGGCCGCCGGTATCGTCGACGCGCTCGCTGCCCGGACAGGCGACGGTTTCGGCCGGGACGTCCGGGTCTCCCTGGCCCGCACCGCCACCTGGCTGCTGTCCGAACGCGGCCGGACTCCCGGCCATCCCGCACCCGCGATACCCGGCCCACACAGCACAGTGACACACGGGCGGACCGTCACCGCCGCACCCGCACTGGCCGAATTCCCCGACTACCCGTTCCCGGCTGCCGGTTACGGTCGCGCCGAACCGCGCTGGACCGAAACACCGGTTCGCGAGCCGCAGTGATCCGGCCCGGTCCGGGTGAACATCGGACCGGGCGCATCAGTGCTGCCCCAGGTCGTCACCCGGTTCAAAACGACCACGGTCCCGGCGGCGAATAGGCTACCGCCACGAGCCGGAGCAGCAGACCGGCCATCGGGCAATACGGCCGTGCCCCGATCTAATACGGCCGTGCCCCGATCGCCGCGGATTCCGCCGCCCAGGAGGCGCGACGTGGCGGTCGGTGCGCGACCCGAGGAGGGCGGGCCGAGGTCAGAGTCCGGTGGACAACTGCACCACGACCTTCTCCTGGGTGATCTCGCGGACCGTCAAGTCCAGGCCCTGCGCGGATTCGGTGGAGCCCATCGGCACGGTGACCTCCTGGCCCGCGACCTTCAGTGTCACCACATTGCCTTCTACCGCGGCGAGTTCGGCGTCCACGCCGAGAACGCTGATCTTCGCGTCCACGCCGCGGTCGAAGGTCACGGTGCAGCCTTGGACATCACATTGGCTGGTAGCACCCGCGCCGGTGGCGGTGCAGGCGGAAACTCCGAGTGACAGTGTGGCCAAGAACCCGGCTACGGCGATCAGCCGTCGAACATACATGCGGTCAGTCTAGGGTCGAATTGCCGCGCCGCCACCGCAATCTCCGCCCGGACCTCATACGCCACCATGGGCCCGGATCTGCGCCGGTGACAGCCCACGGCGCCGGCGGATCAGCGCACGCAACGCGCTGGCGTTCATATAGCCGACCTCCCGGGCCACCCCTTCGACCGTGAGACCGGTCGTCTGCAGGAGCCGGGTGGCCCGGTCGAGCCGGATATCGTCGGCGAAATCCTTGGGTGACATGCCGAGCGCCGCTCGGGTGGCGCGTTGCAGGCTGCGTTCGGTGACGCCCAGTTCCCGCGCCGCGGCCGAGATCAGGAACTGCTCGCAGATATGCTCGCGCACCCAGCGTTCGTACGCGACGATCAGCGGGTTACCGCGGGCGACCACCTCGGGGATGACGTACGGCGCCTGACTGGCGCGGCCTTCGAAGGCGAGATAGCGCCGTGCCTGCTCCGCCAATTCCGGGCTGGTGCGGTACACCAGCGACAGCGCCATATCCATATGCGACAGCGAGGCACCGGCCGTGGTGATGCCGTCGCCGTGGCAGACGATGCTCCGTTCGTCCAGATCCACTTTCGGGTACCGCCCGCGGAAGCTCGTCCCGAGCCACCAGCTCGTCGTCGCCGGCGACCCGTCGAGCACACCGGCTTCGGCCAGGAAGAACGTCCCGGTGCAGGCAGCGGCGAGATGGACACCTTGTTCACGTGCGCTGCGGATGCGGTCGAGGAGCCACGCGTTACCGGGGTCCGAGACCAGTGCGATCAGTGGCTCGGGCTCCAGAACGTTCACCGCGGCCACCGCCAGGGCATCGAACGAGGTCGATACCTCGCTCAGCGGGACGGTCTGCACGATGTTTCCGCTACCCGACCGCACCGAGGTACCGAGTGACACCGTATGCACGTTCCACGCGGCAGGTGGATGGTCGAGCTCACTGCGCAGGATGTTCGCAGTACTGAATGCCCCGTGCAGGGCGCCCAGGCCGAGTTCGCCCACACCGTCCGCGACGAAAATACCCACATCCACGCTGGCAGGATACGGATCGTAAAACGTCCTATGAAAACCGATCGGTCTTATACGCCGGCGCAAGCGCGCCGGACCTGTCGCAAACGCATCGCATCCTGTCGCTTCCGCCCCTCCCGATCTTGCTGTCCCACACAGTAGCGTCGAGGGGCAACGGTGCTGTCGCGTCCGGCGACCGCACCGTCGTTCGTATGAGCACGGGAGATCGAGGTGAACCGCCGGATATGAGCACTGCGCGACCCGCAGCCCGGGGCGCGTGAACGAGGTCTACGGCGCACCTGTCTCCGCACCGCACCCCTGCGGACGACCGGCCGGATACCGCGGCCGGTGAACCGCCCTCGGGTTCCGGGTGCGCATTCGATGATCCCGCTGTGAATCCTCCGGCGGGTTCTGTGTGTACGAAGGTATGGTTGCGGCGCTGCGGGGTGCGCCGCAGCTTTACGTTCGTACACACAGGTGCTCGACATCCCTCGGCCGCCGAGGGCTGCAACTAAGCCAGGGTGATCCGCGTGCCGAGAACCGACAGTGGCCGGTCACCGGGGAACGCCCCGGTGACCGGCCACGTATCGAACGAGGATCAGAAGCCCGGCATATCGACGTCGATATCGGGATTCAGGATTCCGCACACTTTCCAGCCGCCGTCCTCTTTGACCAGGTCATAGGTCGCGGTGCTGGTGGTCTCGTCACCCATCATGTCCATGGTCATCTCCATGGTGAACGTCCCGGAATCGCTGCCCGAGGGCACATCCACGCTCTTCAGCGTGGTTTCCGGCGCCGATACACCGGACGGTACATCGGTGGGCTGGACAGGATTGTCCTGCTCGTACTGCGAGATCTCGTCCAGATCGTCCTGGCAGACCAGATCCTCGGGATCACCGTCCTGGTCCACCCAGGCCTGCGCCACATCACGCGGATCGTCGTAGCCGCCGCCCACGGCCGAGCCACTGCCGCCGAAGACGAAGAACGCGCCGACTCCGACCGCGATGAGTACCACGGCGACACCGCCGATGATGAGCGCGATCTTGCCGCCGCCACCCCCCGACGAGCGCGGCGGCTGTCCGTAGCCCATGGGCGCACCCATCTGCGGCTGCTGGCCCGGATACTGCTGGCCGTACTGTGGCTGACCGGGGTACGGCTGGCCGGGATACGGCTGACCCGGCATGGGCTGCCCTCCCATGGGTTGTCCTCCCATGGGCTGTCCCGGATAAGGCTGACCCGGCGGTACGGGCTGACCAGGCTGATGCTGGTACGGATTGGGTGGTTGCGGGTGACCCATTCGGAAGTCCTGTTTCCCTTGCTGTCCTGCACGGAGCCGGGGTTCGGCGCCGCGTCCTCACATTGATTTCCCCACGACGCCGTGCTGTTAACACTGTTTGCGGCGCACTTACTGTACGCAGGATCGAACCGGTCCGCCCAGCACAGGGATTCGACAGTCACGCCCGGGACCGATGAGAAAACCCGCCCGGCCCCGTCTACCCGAACGAGAAGGCAAGCCCCGCACGACAGCGCGGACCGGCCGCAGCCGAACGGCTGCCGGAAAGGACATCAGCATGGGAACCATCGCCGTACACGAGTTCGTCTCCCTCGACGGGTCGTACGAGGATCCGTCGTTCACCTTCGAATTCGGCTTCGATCCGCAGATGGGCGAGACCCTCGCCGCGATCAGCGGGGCGGCGCAAGCCATCCTGCTCGGGCGCAACACCTTCGAGATGTTCGCGCCGGCCTGGTCCACCCGTACCGTCGAGGACGATCCGGGCGCCCCGTTCTTCAACGACACCACCAAATACGTGGTGGGCGCGCGGAAGCCGCAGGCCGAATGGGCCAACAGCATCTCCCTCGGCGCCTACGACCCCGGGAAGATCCGCAAGCTCAAGACCGAAATCGACGGAACCATCTACATCAGCGGCAGCGGCACCCTGGTCCGGGCGCTGCTCGCGGAGGGACTCGTCGACGATCTGCACCTGTTCGTCTATCCCATCGTCCTGGGCAAGGGCGAGAAACTGTTCACCGACGGTGCCGACACCACGAAGCTCGAGCTCAAAGCCCACGACGTCTACCCCAACGGTGTGGTGCACCTGGACTACGGGCCCGCACAGTCCTGAGGCGCGCCTGGGGAACCGGCGCGCGCGACCCCGGTCCGGGACGGCCACCGACTATGTTCGACACCAGTCGCCGAACAAACAGGAGCAGCCGTATGCCGGACCCGGTCCCCACCACCGACGATCTGATCGCGGATCTCTCCACCGGGCAGCGCGCCCGGCTGGGCAGCGGACGAGACTTCTGGTCCACCGAAGCGGTCGGCGCCATTCCCTCGCTCGCGCTGACGGATGGACCGCACGGTCTGCGGTACCAGGATCCCGCGCACAACGGCGACGCACTGGGTATCGGACCGAGTATCCCCGCGACCTGTTTCCCGCCCGCGGTGGGATTGAGCCAGAGCTGGGATCCCGAGCTCGCAGCCCGGGTGGGCGCGGCGATCGGCCGGGAAGCCCAGGCCGCCGGTGTGCACATCGTGCTGGGGCCCGGAATCAATATCAAACGAGACCCCCGCTGTGGCCGCAATTTCGAGTACTACTCCGAGGATCCGCATCTCACCGCCGCCCTGGCCACCGGCTGGGTCCGTGGATTACAGGGCCAGGGCATCGGTGCCTCGCTGAAACATTTCGCGGCCAACAATGCCGAGTTCGATCGGATGCGGTCGAGTTCGGATATCGATCCGCGGCCGCTGCGGGAGATCTATCTGCGCGCATTCCAGCGCGTGGTCACCGATGCCGCGCCGTGGACCGTGATGTGCTCCTACAACAAGATCAACGGTGTGTACGCCTCCCAGAACCACTGGTTGCTCACCGAGGTACTGCGCGGCGAATGGGGTTTCGACGGGGTGGTCGTCAGTGATTGGGGCGCGGTCGACGACCGGGTGGCGGCAGTGACCGCCGGCCTCGATCTCACGATGCCCGGCCCGGACGAGGGCGGTGACCAGCGCCTTGCCGCGGCGGTCGCAGCCGGATCGCCGTCCGATTCCGTCCTGGCGACGGCGGCGGGACGGATCGCCGCGCTGGCGACCAAAGCCGCCGGTAGCGCCCGCCCGGAGACCTCCTGGGATATCGACGAACACCATGCGCTGGCCCGTTCGGTGGCCGCCCGCTGCGCGGTATTGCTGAAGAACGATCATGCGGTACTCCCCTTGGAGCCCCGCGGAACCCTCGCCGTCATCGGGGAATTCGCCACCGAACCGCGCTATCAGGGTGGCGGGTCGTCCCATGTGAACGCGACCCGGGTGGATATCGCGCTCGACGAGATCCGCGCGCTCGCCGGCTCCGCCACCGTCACCCACGCCCGCGGATTCGATACCGGGAACCCGGCGGCGGGCGCGGAACTGCGGGCCCAGGCCGTCGACACCGCCGCCGGCGCCGATATCGCCGTCCTGTTCCTCGGCCTGGCCGCCGCCCAGGAGTCCGAGGGCTTCGACCGCGACCATATCGAAATCCCCGCCGACCAGGTGGAATTGCTGACCGCGGTGCGGGCGGTGCAGTCGCGGGTGGTCGTTGTCCTGGCGCACGGGGGCGTCCTGCGCCTGGCGCCGATCGTCGACGCCGCCGATGCCGTCCTCGATACCGCACTGCTCGGGCAGGCGGGCGGCGGCGCCGTCGCCGATCTGCTGTTCGGGATCGCCGAACCGTGCGGCCGGCTCACCGAGACCGTCCCGGTCCGGCTCGCCGATGTCCCCGCCTACGACAATTTCCCCGGCGAGAACGGGCACGTCCGTTACGGCGAAGGGATTTTCGTCGGCTACCGCTGGTACGACCGCCGCGAACTCGCGGTCACCTTCCCGTTCGGGCACGGCCTGTCCTACACCACCTTCGAGTACACCGACGCACGGGCGGTCGCCGACGAGCAGGGGGTTACGGTCACCGTCCGGATCACCAATACCGGCAGCCGGGCGGGCCGGGAAGTGGTGCAGGTCTACCGCAGCCTCGACTCCTCCACGGTGATGCGCGCACCCCGGGAGCTCTGCGGGTTCACCACGGTTGCGCTCGACCCCGGTGATACCCGAGAGGTCTCCGTGCACGTCCCCCGCGCAGAATTCGCCTATTGGAACGAAGTGGCGAACCGCTGGACGGTGGAGGGCGGCGACTACACCGTGCACGTGGGTTCTTCCAGCCGGGACCTCCGGGCGTCTGCGACGGTCACACTCACCGGAGACCAGGTCGTGCTACCGCTGACCCGCGATTCGAGCCTTGCCGAGGTGCTGGCGCATCCGATCGCCGGACCGGAGCTGAGCGGGCGCTTACAACCACTGCTCGGCGATTCCGGTTCCGCCGGTGCCGATCTGGGTATCGATATGGCCCGGATGGTCGGATCGATCCCGATCGGACGCCTGGCGCTGAACTTCGGTCTGATGACAGCGGCGGATCTCGACGAATTCTTGGAACGTGCCGATAGCGGCGCACCCGTTGGCACCAAGACCACGCCGTCCTGAGACAGAGTCCCCGAAGAGCTGGGCGCGGCTCTGCGACGAGTTCGCGTCGGGAACCGTGACTGTCCACCCCTCCGGCCGATCGTGAACGGGTCTTTCGGTTCGAGCCCGATGGTTACCCGTTCGGCCGGAGGGGTTCTGCCGCGGCACCGAGACGGGTGCCGCGGCCGGGACTACTACTTCCGCGGCAACCCCATGACCAGGGTCGCGATGGTGTTCAGCTGGATCTCGAGGGTACCGCCGCCGATCACCCAGGTCGGGATGTCGAGTTCGTGGTGCACCGGTTCGGTTACCGCTTCACCGAGCGCGGCCGCCGGGCCGATCAGGTTCAGCGCCGCGGCCGCCGCATCGGTGTGCAGAATCGAGGCGGCCGCCTTGGCGACACTGGTTGCGGGGCCGATGGCATGACCGTCCAGCCGCCGGATCGTCTCCCGCAGATTCATCGCCGAGATGGCAGCACCCCGCGCGCTGATCCGGCCGAGGGTGCGCACCGCATCGTCGCGCGTGCCGGCGTATTCACCGCGTTCGATGATGCCCCGGATCCGCTCGTTGTGTCCCGGATCGCGGACGCCGCCGATGAACAGGCGTTCCTGTGCCAGGGTTTCCAGGGTCAGCGCCCAGCCCTGACCGGGTTCACCCAGGACCATCTCGTCCGGTACGAACGCATCGTCGAAGAACACCTCGTTGAATTCGGCATCGCCGCTGGCCTGCACGATCGGGCGTACCTCGACCCCCTCGGCGTGCATATCCACCAGGAACATGGTCAGCCCCTGATGGCGGCCGGCCTCGGGGTCGGTGCGGGCCAGCAGCAGACCCCAATCGGCGCGATGGGCGAGGGTGGTCCAGATCTTCTGGCCCTGTAGCCGCCAGCCGCCGTCGACCCGGGTCGCGCGCAGGCTCAGCGAGGCCACATCGGAACCGGCCTCGGGTTCACTGAACAGCTGGCACCAGATCTCCTCGCCGCGCAGCGCCGGGCCGGCCAGCCGGGCGAGCTGTTCGGGGGTGCCGCGATGCAGCACGATCGGTACCACCCACTGCCCGATCCCCATGGAGGGCTGGGCGATACCGTGCCGGTCGTATTCGTCCTGGAGGATCAGCTGTTCCAGCGGTCCGGCTTCGATACCGAAGGGCTTGGCCATCGGCGGCGATACCAGGCCGCTGTCCGCCAGCAGGGTACGGCGGGCGCCGGTGTTCACCGCATCGTGGTCGCCGACCTTCGACGGGTTCGGATTGTCCAGTTGCGCCGCGCGGTCCAGGATTTCCGATACCCAATCGCGGAATGCCGAATCCGTTTCCGGCAGCGGAACGGCGAAGGTGCGCGGCCCCTGCAGGGCGGCGTCACCCAGCCGAAGCTCCCACGATTCCACGGGCCCGGCCAGTCCGGCCAGCGCCATGGCACGCCGCCAGTACAGATGCAGATCGTGCTCCCAGGTGAAGCCGATCGCCCCGTGCAGTCCGAGGCATTCCACTGCGGCGTGCACCGCGTTACCGAGCGTGGTCAGGACCGCACCCGCGAGGGCGTGGGTCCGCTGCCCGGGTTCGTCACCGAGGCCACGTACGGCGTCCCACGCGGCGGCCGTGGCGAGTTCACTGGTGATCAGCAACCGGGCGGTGCGGTGCTGCACTGCCTGGAAGGCACCGATCGGCCGTCCGAACTGCACCCGGGATTTGACGTATTCGGTGGCGGTATCGCTGCACCAGCGGATGACCCCGGCCGCCTCCACGGCGAGGAATGCGGTGGCGACGGCTTCGGCCCGATCGGTGTCCAGTTCGAGCGGCGCGGCCACGGCCACCTCGCGGAACCGGACCACACCGAGGTCGCGGCCCAGATCGGCGCCGTCTTTCGCCTCCACCTCGACACCGTCGGCGGTGCGCTCGACCAGGTACCACCGGGTCTCGGTGCCGGTGAGGGCCGCCACCACGAACAGCTCGGCCGACGCGGCACCCAGGACCACGCCGGTTTCACCGGTGAGCCGCGTTGCGCCGCCGCCGGTTTCGGTGGCGCCTCCGACCCGGTGTTCCGGGCCGATCACCGCACCGGGTGCGCCCTCGGCGATCCGCCGCAGCGCCGTACCGGCGGACTCGCCGGCGTCCGCGAGTACGGCACCCGCGACCGCGGTGGGCAGCAGCGGGCCGGGCAGCAGCGCCCGGCCCGATTCGGCGAGCACCACGGCGAGCTCGTCGAGCGTTCCACCCTGGCCGCCGACTGTTTCCGGGAGGTGCACCCCGGTGAGCCCCAGCGCAACCAGTTCCGGCCAGAATTCCGGCAGGTTGCCCTGTTTCAGGCGATCGGTGTGCTTACGCGTGTATTCGCGGGCGGCATACCGGTCCGCGAATCCGGCGACGGTTTCGGCCAGCGCCGCTTGGTCGGCGGTCAGGGCAACGGGCACGGCTATCACTCCGGTCGTGGGTGTCGGGCAACGATCCCGGTTGTGTGCGGGATATCCAGATTAGAACACGTTCTACTTGTCCCGTGGCAAATCCGGACGGCCACCGCGCCGCGGACCGGCCGCCCACTCGGCCCGGCTACCGTCAGATCGCGGTGCCCACATCCTGCGCGACCAGGTTGTCCAGCGCCCGTTCGGCCACGGCGGCGATGGTCATCGACGGATTGCAGGCGGCGGCGTTACCGGGCAGCAGCGCACCGTCGAGGACGTAGAGACCCCGCTGGCCCAGCACTCGCCCGTCGAGATCGCAGACCGACCCCATACAGGCGCCGCCGAGCGGATGCCAGGTCGACGGGAAGGCTCGATTGGTATCGCCCAGCACCGACGCCGGGCCCGCGATCGTCTGCACGGTTTTCTCGATATGCCCGTACTGGATCGCGGCGTCACCGTCCGCGGGCCAGGACAACCGGGCGCTGTCGGCGGCCGAATCGTAGACGAAGCGGCCGCGCGCATCACTCACGCCGTACCCGACGAGCATGGTGGTGCGGGCATCCATACCCAGCGGCGGGATCGAGGCCTGGATCACGGTATGCGCGGTGGCGGGATCGTCCCAGTTCAGACTGCCGTAGACGACCGGTCCGCCCTGTTCCGTGCCGAAATCCTCGGCCAGGCTGGTCCAGGTGTAGATCCGGTCGGCGTTGGTTCCCCAGCCCGCGCCGAGCGCGTCGGGCAGATCCGGGATCAACCCCTTCCCACCGGCCCGCATGAGCAGATCGGTGGTGTTGAGGCTGCCCGCGGCCATGATGAGCGCCTTGGTGGTGAGCACCTTTTTCGCCAGCACCCGTGCGTTCTCGTCGGTCTGGTCGACGTGCACGATCCAGCGGCCGTCCGCACCGCGTTCCACATCGGTGACGTTGTGCATCACCTGGACGTCGACCGATCCGGTGGCTTCGGCCGCCGCGACATAGGTGACGTCGACGGAATGCTTGCCCCCGTTGTTCACACCGAACGCCCCGGCGCCGTTGATGTAGGAGGTTGTCATCTCACCGCGCGTCTCGGCCAGTGCGTAGTTCCAGTCGATGGGCATCGGGATCTTCGATACCGGCAGCCCGGCCGCCGTGGCATTACGCGCGAATACCCGCGCGGCCTTGTAGTTCGGATGCGCGATCAGTTCGTCCGGGGCCACCGCCAGTTGCAGCATGGCGGCAACTCGCGGATAGTGCACCCGGTCCATCAGCCGCCAGTCGAGTTCCTGCGGGAAATGGGTGTTGAACACCGACTCCGTCGGTTGCAGCGACATCCCTTGGTAGAGCAGGGAACCGCCGCCGAGGCCGGCGGCGCACAGCGCGGTCATATTCGCACCGGCGACGGCGTCGAGGAGGCCGGTGTAAGGCTCGAGGGCAACCGGCCTGCCGAACAGTTGCGGGTCGGAACCGTGCCACAGTAGTCGTTTGTCGGGATTCAGCGGATTGCCGAACGTATTCGCGTTCGGGCCGGTGGGCCAGCGTTTTCCACGTTCGAGCAGCAGGACCGGAACACCGGCCTGTGCCAGCCGCAAGGCCGCGATGCCGCCGCCGAATCCGGAGCCCACCACGATCACCCGGTGGTCCTCGCGGACGACCGGAGTCCGGCGCCGCGGGATCCGCAGGGTGTTGTCCGCTGCCGCGACGGTCGTACCGGAAACCGCGATACCGGCCGCCGCCGCGGCACCTCCCAGGAACACGCGTCGAGATATTGCGGACAAGAGCGACCTCCGAACAGCTGTGCCTACGACTCGCCGCAACAGCCGCACCGCCGCGGCAACGCCGGCGCGCGCGGGCAGCCGGAAGAGCCGGCAAGCCAAGTGCCCGAGGCGCTTTCCGCGGGCGGGTTCGAAAGTAGATAGATGTCACATCGAGTGTCAAGAACCTATCGGTCGATTGCCCAGCAACATCGACCCGATCTTGATCGGCCTTATCACACCAGTTCAGACGCTATATGGACAGGCCCCCAAACAGTGATATGGACAGTTGTCCATCGCAGGTAGAAGCCTTTCCCCGGCTCAGCCGGTGGCTTCGAGTTCCGCTTTCAACCGCACCAGAGTGCGGCGAATATTGCCCTTCTGGAATTCGGCGAAACCCCGCTTACCGGTAGCCACCCGGTCGAACCACAGGGCGGGAGTATCCGGCCAGTGGGTGCGGTCGTCGTACCAGATCTCGGTGATCCGGGTTCCGTCCGCGACGGCGTCGAACCGGTACTCCCAGGTCGCCACCGCCACCGGCAGCAACGGTTTCCACACTCCCCACCGGCGCACCTGGAAGGCGAACCGGCCCGGCCGTTCGGCCACGGTCACAGTGCATTCGGTATGCCACCGCATGGGCCCACGCCGGTTGGCACCCACGAAGGTCATTCCCGGGTACGCCGCCCGGCCCGGTTCGGCGACCACCGCGCCCGTATTCTCCGGGCTCCACCGGCCCATCTGCGTCACATCGCTCACCGCGTCGTAAGCGGTGCGGGGGTCGGTGCCGACCACGATGCTGTCGGATACCTCGGTGGTCCGGGTTATCTTCCCCACGGCGCCAACTCCTTGTCCGGTCCTCGTCGTTGTCGATCCAAGGTACTGCAGGTCCAGGAGGCCGCGGTAGCGGTGACGGGGCCGAGGTGCCCAGCGTGTACCCGCGACTTTGCTACGACCCGACCGCACGCTCCGACGTCGACGACCCGTCACTGCCGGCGTCGTCGGCCCCGGATCTGATGCCGTACTTCATCAGCGGCACGATAGTGGTCCGGATGAACGCCCGCGCCGCCTGCTCATCGTCGAAGTCGATCCCCGCGGTAGGGGTGAGCATCAGCGAATGCGCCATCCGGGCTACGAGTTCGGCGACCGGCCGCGGGTCGTAGCGGGCCAGCCCCCCCTGCTCCTGACCGGCCGTCAGCACACCGGCGATGTACTCGATGCCCTGGGACACCATTTCCTCGCCACGCACGGTGTAGAAGCCCAGCGCCTCCTCCGGCGCCACCGCCAGCAGCTGCGTGACCAGGGGGTGGGTCCGGGTGAGCCGGAGTACGAAGAGAACGGTCTCCTCGATCTGCGCATCGGTACCCTCGGTCGTGGACGCGATCGCCGTCGCCTCCGCCAGCACCCGCGAGATCTCCCGGGACAGCGCCGCCTCGATCAACGCGTCCTTACCGGAAAAGCGCCGATACAACGTGACCCGGTTCAGGCCGCAGCGGCGGGCGATATCGTCCAGACTGCTCCGCCGGATGCCGACCTGCAGAATCCGTCCGAGGGTCGCGTCCAGAATGCGCTCGTCGACTTCGTCATAGGTGCGGAACATGTAGCGGAATTATAGTCCGCGTTGCATTGTGTCCCGGCCCTCGTCGATATAGGCGAGTAGCGCCTGCACGGCCCGCTCCGCGCTCTGCGCGGCACTCTCCATCGTGGCCGACCAGTCGGTGCGGGTCCAATCACCGGCCAGCATCAGATTCGGTACCGAGGTTCGTTGATCCGGGCGCAATCCGGTGGTGCCGACGACCTGCGAGAAGGTCGCTCTCGGCATTTTGACGACCTGGGCGTGCACCAGTTTCGCCGCGTGCGCCTCCGGATAGTAGCGGCGGATCAGCGCCAGCTGTTCGGTGACGATCTCCTCGTTGCTCTTGTGGATCTGCTCGTAGGCGCCGCTGGTGGTGAGGCAGTACAGCCAGGAGCCGTCCGGGGTGCGCCGATGCATGCGCTGACGGTCGAAGACCTCGTCGATCACACCGGTACCGCCGATCAGCGCCTCCATCGCCGATTGCGTCGCCAGCGGGCGATCCAGGTACAGGTTGGTGCTCACTATCGGGGTAACTCCCAATTTGTCCGCGGCGGCATAGATTTCGGCATGCTCGGGCAGATCGTCGAGCAGGCCGTGGATCCGTGAATTGGGGACCGCGCACACCACCGCATCGGCGGCGATCTCGGTACCGTCGGCCAGCTGCACACCGGTCACCAGACCGTCGGTGACGACGATCCGGCGGGCGACGGACCGGTACCGGACGTCCACGCCGTACTTCTGGAAAATCCGCTCCGCGCCGGTGATGTAGAGCGTGTCCAGATCGACCGTCGGGTAGCCGATGGTGACACCGGCCCGGTCCCGCACACCGATCCGGATACCGGTGGCCAGCACATCGGCGAATACCTTCGCCGATTCCCGCTGCACCGGTTCGGCGGCGATCCCCAGTGCCAGCCAATCCCACAGCGCCTCCCGGGCCTTCGCGGGCATACCGACGCGTACGAACCATTGCTCGGTGGTGATATCGGCCAGGTCCGCGGGCTGGAACAGCGCCTGCCGGCCGAGGCGGGCGGTGGCCCGCAATGCCCGCAGCCGGTCCAGCGGTCCGGCATCGGGGTGGGCGCCCAGCAGTGTGCGCACGACCCCCGGACCGGAGGTGCGCAACGGGACCGCACGACCCCCCGGCCAGCGCAGAGTACCGCCCCCCGGGAACTCCACACAGTCGCGCGTACCCACGCTCTCCAGGTACCGGAACAGGCTGCGGTAGCCGCTGGCCAGCACGTGCTGGCCGTTGTCGGGAACATCCCCCACCTCGGGCACCTGCATCGCCTGGGTGCGTCCGCCGAGCCGGGCGCGGCGTTCGAGCAGTGTCACCTGCTTACCGGCTTCGGCCAGCCATACCGCCGAGGCGAGCCCCGCCAGCCCGCCCCCGATCACGACGTATCGGCGGGAATCGTTCATATTGCGCTCCGCCTCACCATAGACCCCATCATTGACACAATGTAACGCACTCAATATATTCGTTTCATGGGTTCTGAAAACATGGGCACCGCGATCCCCACCCGGCACCCCGCCGGTCCGGTGGCCGTGCCCGGGTTGAAACCGTTCGCCATGCTGATGGGCATCGGTGCACCGGACGCCCGGCGCTGGGCGGCCATGGGCGAATCGCTGCTGATCGGCGACCAGCCGATGGACGATCTGGTCGACTGGATGATCGGCACCGGAATGGCCGATACCCGGCCACTGTTCGAACAGGCCGTGGCCGGCGGCATCGATTCGGTCACCGACGCACCGCAGCCGCTGCGCGACTTCTTCACCGCCGTCGAAACTCCCCCGGACTGGCTGGACGAGGAGATGCTGCGCCGCGGCGAACAGGTCCTGCGCCGCGGCGGCTACGACGGGTTGTATCTGGCGCGCGACGTATCCTTCCTCGGCGGATACCTGGCCTCCGGATTCAACAAGACGCTGCTGCGCACCGGAGCGCTGGAGAAAGGGCCCGCCCAGCGGTTCGCCGAGACGATGCAGTGGGCGCTCGACGTCCAGAACGGTATGGGCAAGTTCGAACCCGGCTACCGCTCCACCCTGCATGTGCGATTCGTCCATTCACTGGTCCGCCGGCACGTGGGGGCCATGCCCGACTGGGATCAGCGCGCATGGGGGCTGCCGATCAACCAGACGGATATGGCCGCCACCCTGGTGGGCGCGCTCATCGCGCCGTTCGTCGGCGGTTTGGTGATGGGGATCGTGCCGTCCCGCCAGGACCGGGAGGCCGCGGCCCACCTCGCCCGCTACGTGGGCCGGCTGATGGGTGTTGCCGAGGAGTGGCTGCCGACCGGATTCCGCGACAGCGTCCGGATTCTCTACCACACCATGACAGCCATCACGAATCCCGACGACACCACCCGGCAGCTCGCCCTGCCGATGGCCAACGACCCGCTCACCTGGAACTACCCGAACCTGCCGTGGTTGCGCGGCCGGATCGCCCGCGCCCAGCATCTGTCTATCTCCAGCATGTACCTGGGGCCGGGCGCCATGCGCAAACTCGGCCTGTGGCCCTATATGCCGCCGTGGTATCCGGTGTTGCGCGTACCGGTGAACCTCGCGCGCAGTGCGGCCACCCGGGTCAGCCCGGCCGCCCGGCAGCGTGCCGAGGAACGCGGACTGCGGGAACAGGCGTCGTTCAAGAAGTTGCTGGTGGGTTCGGGGCCGGCGGATGTCGGGATGGCCGCGCACCATCTGCAGGCCACGGCGTAACGGGCACCGCTACGCGAATTCGGCCGGGGCTGCGCGGGTTTCCGTTCGGCAGCGCTGCCGGCGCATGCCCTGCGCTGCGACAGTCCTCCTGAAGTATATCGGCCCGCAACCGTAGAACTGGCAGGATCGGTGAGCGTGCACGACTACGAGATGCTCGTCGACAAAGTCCGCGGGACCATGGTGGGGGGCGCCATCGGGGATGCTCTCGGATGGCCGATCGAGTTCCTGTCCCGGACCGAAATCCTGCGCCGGTACGGCGAACCGGGCGTCACCGGCTTCCTGCCCGGACCCGAACCGGGGGCCCCGGCGGCGATCACCGACGACACACAGATGACACTGTTCACCGCCGAGGGCCTGCTGCGCTGCCCGCCCGGTAGCGACGCCGTTCCCGCGCTGCACCGGGCCTATCTACGCTGGCTGGACACTCAGCAGTCAGCGGGCCCCGCACCCGAACCAGACGGTTGGCTGGCAGCGCAACCTTTCCTCTATGCCGTCCGGGCGCCCGGCAATGCCTGTATGACCGGGCTGCGGCGGCAATCCGCGGGGCTGCTGCCGCCGCGGCAGTTCGGCACGGAAGGGCCGGTGAACCCGCATTCCAAGGGATGCGGGACAGTGATGCGTTCAGCGCCGTTCGGGTTGACCGGTTCCGGCCCGGCCGCCGCCTTCGACCTCGCGGCCCGATGCGGCCAGCTGACTCACGGCCACCCCACCGGCTATCTGGCCGCCGGCGCGTTCGCCGCGCTCGTCGACCACTCGATCCGGGGAGTGGAGCTGCGCACCGCGGTGCAGGAGGTTGTGGCGCGGCTGCGCACGAGCACCGGCGGGCAGGAAACGATCGACGCGCTCGAACTGGCGGTATCGCTGGCCGATTCGGATCCGGGCTCCGCGCAGGGCGTGGCACAGGCCGGAGAAGGCTGGATCGCCGAGGAATGCCTTGCGGTGGCCGTCTATTGCGCCGTGTCCGCGCAGGACACCGGGGATGTGCGAGGTGCGCTGCTGGCGGCGGTGAATCATTCCGGTGATTCCGATTCCACCGGCGCCGTGGCCGGCAATCTCATCGGTGCCGGGCACGGACTGTCCGCGCTGCCGAGGGAATGGGTGGGTGCGGTGGAGGGGCGGGATCTGCTGATCCAGGTCGCCGACGATCTGGTGACCTGTTTCCACTACGGCGACCGGACTCGCGCCGCGGCCAGATATCCGCGCGACCCCGCACCTGTCGGCTGAGCGGTTGATCAGCGCTTTCACCGATACTTCTACGAAATACTTGGGTGCAGGCTCCCCGGACGGATATAACGTAACCGGGCCCCATCGGCGATCGATGGCCAGTGCCGAACACCGAGAAGGACAGAAAATATGGAGATTCAGGGAGCACGTGCAGTCGTCGTCGGAGGCGCCTCCGGAATGGGGCGGGCCAGCGCCGAACTGCTCGCCGCCCGCGGCGCGAAGGTGGTCGTCGTCGACCGCACCGCCGGTGAGGGCAGCAAGGTCGCGGCCGACCTCGGTGGTTCCTTCTTCGAAGCCGATGTCACCGACCACGCCGGTGTCGAATCGGTACTCGCCGAAGCGGTGGAACAGCTGGGCGGGCTCGATATCGCGGTCAATACCGCCGGTGGCGGTATCGCCAAGCGCACCCTGTCCAAGACCGGGCCGCACGATCTGGAATCGTTTCAGCAGATCATCAACCTGAACCTGGTCTCCACCTTCAACCTCAACCGTTTGCAGGCCTGGCATATGAGCCAGGGCGAACCGAACGCCGACGGCGAACGCGGCGTCATCGTCAACACCGCCTCCATCGCGGCGTTCGAGGGCCAGATCGGGCAGGTCGCCTACACGGCCGCCAAGGCCGGTATCGCCGGAATGGCGCTGACCATGGCCCGCGATCTGGGGTCGGTCGGGGTCCGGGTGCTGGCCATCGCGCCGTCCCTGTTCGATACCGGCATCCTGGCCGGTGCGACGGAAGAAATGGTGAAACCGCTCGTCGCAGGCAACGCCTTCCCGAAGCGGATGGGCCGGCCGGAGGAATACGCGAAGCTGGCCTGCTCCATCGTCGACAACCCCATGCTCAACGGCCAGTGCCTGCGCCTGGACGCCGGTATGCGGTTCGCCCCCAAGTGAATCGGTGAACCCGCCGCGGACGGCCGGACCGTCCGCGGCTATCGGCCCCGATCCAGCCCCGCGCCGTCGCCTGCCGCTTCACTCGTGGACGATCCGATGGACGGGCCGGGCGGGGTAACGTCCGGCGTCGCCGGAACCGTTGCGCCCAGGCTGAATTCCACGCCGGTCAGTTCTTCGGCCACCGCCCACAGCCGCCGGCCGGTTTCGGGGTCGTGGGCCGACGGCGCGGCGGGTACGGCGATCGGTGGCCCGACCAGCCCCCAGCGGTGTGCCGGGCCGAAGAAGCCGGCGCCCTGGACCGCGGAGTCGAGCGCGGCCCGCAGGATCGGCTGGGCGCCCTGTTCCGGAGTCTGGGTGAACAGGCGTGCCAGGGTCATCACCACACCGCTGTAGGCGATGCGGGCAACGAGGCTCTGTTCCCGCAGGATGGTGGACCGCACGCCGCCGGGATGGGCGCCGACCGACAGGGCCGGCGCACCGGCGGCCGCGAGCCGACGCTGTAGTTCCACCATGAACGTCGTGGCGGCCATTTTCGACCGCGAATAGGTGATGAGACGGCCGAAACTGTGCTCGGACTGCAGATCGTCGAAATCCAGTTCGGCATTGCGGCGACCGTGACTCAGGCTGCCGACGCTGACCACCCGCCCGGCGGGCGCGGCGGTGAGCAGAACGATCAGTTGCGCCGTGAGCGCGAAATGGCCGAGAAAGTTGATCCCGAAATCGCTTTCGAATCCGTCGACGGTCAACGTCCGGGTACCGGTGACCACACCGGCGTTGTTGATCAGCAGGTCGAGCCGGGGCAGTTCGGCGTGCAGGCGGCGCGCGCAGTCGGCGATGGAGGCGAGATTGCCGATATCGACCTGGGTCGTGCGGATATCGGCTCCCGGAACCGAATCCTCGATATCCCGCTTGGCCTGCGCGGCCGCGGTGTCGTTGCGGCAGGCGAGAATCACCCGTGCGCCCCGGCGGGCCAGCCCGCGCGCCACCTCCAGGCCGATACCGGTATTCGATCCGGTCACCATTGCGGTACGGCCCGACTGATCGGGCGCCTCGGCCACTGTCCACGGTTGGTTCGACGAGCTCACGGCATCTATCCAGTTCCGGCGGTGCTGCGCCGTCCGGGGTCGCGCTGCGTCGCCTTCCGCCGGACAGCCGGTCCAGCGGAAGTATAAGTCAATTCTCTGATTGAGAGAACCCCGTTTTCACCCGCGGGGTGGCGCCGAGCATCTACTGCACCGCGACAAGCCCACTCTTACGGCCTACTCCCCCCAGGATCAGGCGCTCCTCAGCGGTCTCCGGCGGATGCACCGGCCCCGACGGCCACCACTCGTCGAGCGGAACCACGCCCGGATCGATCAATTCCAGCCCCGCGAAATAGGATTCGATCTCCGCGCGCGTGCGGAACCAGCCCGAACCCAGCCCCTTCTCCACGAAACGGCGCTCCACCTCCCGCGCGAGCTCGTGGTCCGGGGAATCCTCGCCCGGATCCCAGAAATGCGTGATCGCCACAAACGACCCCGGGGTCAGCGCATCCACCACCCGGGCCACGATGCCCGCGGGGTCCGCGGAATCGGGCAGGTGGTGCAGTACGGAGCCCAGGATCACCGCAACCGGCCGGTCCTGGTCCAGATACCGCCAGACCGCCGAATCCGCCCCGAGCACACCGGGATCGGTGAGGTCACCGTGGAGGTAGATGGTGTCCTCGTTGGTTTCCAGCAGCACCCGGCCGTGCGCGCTGACCATCGGATCATTGTCCAGGTAGACGACCCGCGCCCAGGGGTTCACCAGCTGGGCGATGTCGTGGGTGTTGCTCGCGGTGGGCAATCCGGCACCGGCATCCAGGAATTGCTCCACACCGACGACCCCGGCCAGGTACCGCAGCACCCGGCGCAGCCAGGCCCGGTTCCGGCGCGAGACCGCGCACATACCGGGAGCGATCTCCAGAACCGCGTCGAGCGCCTGGCGGTCGGCCTCGAAATTGTCCTTGCCGCCGAGGCTGGCATCGTAGACGCGGGCGATACCGGCCCGGGAGGTATCGGCTCCGGCCGGGCTCCGGCCGGGCTCCGGCGAGCTGAACGACGAATCTGGCATCGGTTTCTCTCTATCCGGTTGTGGGGTGGTGCGACGTCGACAGGTAGGGCTCGACAGTGGTGACGGAAGCACCGCCGCGAATTCATCGCCGGCCGGAGAAAACATTCGAAAAATATTTCCGTGGCACTCGTCTGCGCAGGTAGCTGCCGAAAAACCGTTGGTCACACGGTGTCCGGTCATTCATGATCATCTCGGGACAGGCGCCGGCAACAAGCGCGCTCATGCGCCGGGGACGGCGATCGGGAGGAAGACGAGGGAGATCGCGGATGAACCAGACGGATGATCTGCTGCTCGAAGGGGTGGTGGGTTCGACGGCCTACGGTCTGGCCGGACCCGCCAGCGATATCGACTACGCCGGAATCTATGTGGAGCCGACCCGGAACCTGCTGGGCCTGTATCCACCCACCCGGCAGACCCGGCAGGGCCGGGACGGTGCCGATGCGACCTATCACGAGATCGGCAAGGCCATGCGGCTCATGCTCTCGTGCAACCCCACCGCGACCGAAATCCTCTGGCTCGACGACTACACCGCGCAATCCGCCTTCGGCCGGGAACTGGTCGGGCTGCGGACCTGCTTCCTGTCCGCGGACCGGGTGCGCGAGGCGTTCTTCGGTTACGCCACCAGCCAGTTCCGGCGACTGATCGGCCCCCGGCCGCAGGCGGCGGCCGCCCGCCGGGCCAAACACGCCCGGCACACCCTGCGCCTGCTGTGGCAGGGCTACGAGCTCTACACCACCGGACGCCTGCCGATCCGTGTTCCCGACCCCGTGCGATACCACGCACTGGGTGCCTCGATCGCGACGGACCCCGGCGCCGAGGCCGTTCGCCGGGTGGTCGCCGACTACGAGCACCGTTTCGATACCGCCGTCACCGTCTTGCCGCAGGCACCGGACGACGCGCCCCTGGACGATTTCCTGCAACGGGTGCGCCGGGCGCATCTGGATTCGCCGGAAGCCGCCGCCCGGGAAGGAGTGGCGCTCTAGAGTATTTCTACGACTCGCGCGCACTCAGCCTGTGCCGCGCGCACCATGGATCACCGAGCTCGGAGTCGCTCATGAGCCCTCTCGACAGCGCGCCCGCCACCTCGCGCCGCTACCACCGGCTCGATATTTCCCAGCCCGCGTTCTGGGCCCGGGATTTCCGCGCCCGCGACGAGGTGTTCGCGCAGTTGCGTGCCGAGCCCGGACTCAGCTGGCACGCACCGCCGCCCGCGGTGTTCCCGCACTCCGAGCCCGGGTATTGGGCTGTGACCAGGCACGACGATATCGCCTTCGTCAGCCGGCATCCCGAGCTGTTCACGTCGGCCCTGGGTATCAGCATGGACCCGATGCCGATCGAGCTGCAGCGGCCCACCACGTTCTTCCTCACCATGGATCCCCCGCAGCACACTCGCTACCGGCGCCTGATCAGTTCGGCGTTCACTCCGAAACAGGTGCGGCGTATCGAAACGCAGATCCGGGCCAACGCTGCCGAGATCGTCGGCGAATTCCTCGCGGACCTGTCCTCGGGTGCGCCGGTCGATTTCGTCGACAGCGTGTCGCGCAAACTTCCCATGCGCACGATTTCGGACATGATCGGTATCGATCCGGCCGGACGTGATGCGGTCGCCCACGCCGCCGAGGCCATGTTCGGCTCCAGCGACGAGGAATACGCCGCCCTGGAGGAACGCGCGGAATTCTTCATGGCGCAGTTCGGGATTCTGCACCGCGCCGGCACCGATCTGGCCGGGTTGCGGCGCGCGGCGCCCCGCGACGATCTCATGTCCGCCATCGTCGCCGCCGAGGTCGACGGCCATCGGCTCACCGACGAGGAGATCGGGGCGTTCATGGTGCTGCTGGCCTCGGCCGGGAACGACACCACCAAACAGGCCACCTCCCATGCTTTCGAGGCGCTGGTGGACCGGCCCGCGCAGCGGGAATGGCTGCTGGAGGATTTCGACGCGCGAATCGGTGGCGCGGTGGAGGAATTCATCCGCTGGTCGACACCGGTGCTGCATTTCGCGCGTCACGCGGTGGCCGATACCGAAGTCGCCGGCACCCGGATCCGGGCCGGGGAGAAGCTCGTGCTGTTCTACTGTTCGGCCAACCGCGACGAGTCCGCGCTCGACGATCCGCATATCTTCGATATCACCCGCACCCGGAACACGCACTCCGGGTTCGGGGGCGGCGGCGCCCATTTCTGCCTCGGCGCCTGGCTGGCCCGGATGCAGTTGCGGCTGCTGTTCCACGAGCTGCTGACCCGGGTCCCCGAGGTGGTACTCGGCAAACCGGAGTATGTGCACAGCGATTTCATCCACGGCATCAAGCGAATGCCGGTGCAGCGGGTCTGATCGGTCGTCATCGCGGCGCCCCGGCTATTACGCTGAGCGGCGTTATCTCCCCATGACGAAAGGACGGCCGGATGAAGACCCAGCTGAACTGCCCCTGCGGTGAACACCTGACCGGCGCGAACGAGGACGAACTCGTCGACAACGTGCGCAAACACCTGGCCGAGAACCACCCCGGCCACGACTACACCCGGGATCAGATCCTGTTCATGGCCTTCTGAGCCAGGCCTGTCGCGCCCGTACCGGCCGCCGGCCCCGGCCGGACACGGGCCGCCTCGCCGCCGGCCGTTACGGCAACCGCACGACGAGCCGCCGGACGCAGGCGTGTTATATGGATCCGGACGGCAACGCCCGCCAGGAAGGATCCCCATGGACGATCACACCCTCGCCGCGACCTTGGCCGAAGACGCCGGCGAACTGCTCCTGTCGATCCGCGAACTCGGCGGGCGGGCCGGTGACCTGCGGGCCAACCGTCTGCTGCTCGACCGATTGGCCGAACTGCGACCGGCGGATGCCGTGCTGTCCGAAGAGTCCCCCGACGATGCGGCCCGCATCGACCGTTCCCGGGTATGGATCGTCGATCCCCTCGACGGCACCCGGGAATTCGGGGAACCGGGACGGCCGGACTGGGCGGTGCACGTGGCGCTGGCGGTGGACGGCGAACCCGTGGCCGGCGCCGTCGCGCTCCCGGCCGCGGGCGTGGTCCTGCACACCGGCCGGCCGCCGGAGCTCGCTCCGCCGCCGCCTCCGGGCACCATCCGGGTCGCACTATCGCGCAGCCGCCCCTCCTTCGAGGTCCGCCAACTCGTGGCCCGGTTGTCGGCCACCGAGGTGCCGATGGGATCGGCCGGCGCCAAGGCGATGGCGGTGGTGCGCGGTGAGGCCGATATCTACGCCCATTCGGGCGGGCAGTACGAATGGGATTCGTGCGCACCGGTCGCCGTCGCGCTGGCGGCCGGGCTTCATGTGTCCCGGCTCGACGGGTCCCCGCTGCGCTACAACCGGCCGGATCCATACCTGCCCGATCTGCTCATCTGCCGGCCTGAGTTGGCCGAGATCGCTCTGAAAGCGTTGTCGGAGTAAATACTCCGAGGTGTGGGGGCTGCCTGCGGTGCCACCGCGGGCAGCTGTCGACCCCCGGCCTGTGCGCAGGGAACGCCTGTCGGCCCACAATGGTCGGACGTTTCCCGTTACGACAGGAGTAGAGCAAGTGAGCGGTCGACTATCCGGCAAAGTAGCTTTCGTCACCGGGGCGGCGCGTGGCCAGGGCCGCGCGCACGCGCAGCGACTGGCGGCGGAGGGCGCCGATATCATCGCGGTCGACCTGTGCGCTCCCTTGCCGCCCGCGGTGCCCTACGATTCGGCGACCCCGGACGATCTCGACGAGACCGTGCGTCTGGTCGAGGGTGCCGGCGGCAAGATTTTTGCCGCCGTCGCTGATACCCGTGACCTCGCGGCGTTGCGCACCGTTGTGGACGAGGGGGTCGCGCGGTTCGGCCGCCTCGATGTGATCGTGGCCAACGCCGGGATCTGTCCGCCGGAGCCCTGGGACACCATCACCCCGGAATCGTTCCAGGCGGTGATCGACACCAATGTCACGGGAACCTGGAATACGGTGATGGCCGGCGCGCAGCACATCATCGACGGCGGGCGCGGCGGGTCGATCATCCTCATCAGTTCGGCGTCCGGGGTGGCCATGCAGCCGTTCATGGTCCACTACACCTCCAGTAAGCATGCCGTCACCGGGATGGCGCGGGCATTCGCCGCCGAACTCGGGAAGCATTCGATCCGGGTGAACAGCGTCGCGCCCGGACCGGTGGCTACGCCGATGGGTTCGGGCGATATGGTCGGCGCCCTCACCCGGGCCGCCGAAACGAACGGACAGCTGACCGGGATGAATACTCCGCTGCTGCCGGAGGGGATCGCGATGCCGGAGGATATCGCGGACGCGGTGTGCTGGCTGGCGAGCGAGGAATCCCGGTTCGTCACGGCCGGCAGTATCTCGGTGGATCTCGGTTCGGCGCAGTACTGAGCAGACCCCGCCGCGGCGCAGTCACCGGGCACCGCGGCGGGTTCTCGTGGGGGTCGTGCGGAAAACCGGTAGGAAAATTCGGTATAACACTTTCCGAGAACGGCATTATCAGGCAATCTGGGTACTGCCGTGGACCGCGGGCACGACCGTCACGACAGTTAGGGAAGCCGATGAAATCCAAGGGTGCTTTGATCTGGGATTACGCGCAGCCGTGGTCGGTCGAGGAGATCGAGATCGGCGATCCCCAGCAGGGTGAGGTGAAGGTCCGGGTCGAAACGGCGGGCCTGTGCCAGTTCGATCAGCGGCTGGCCAGCGGTGACGTCCCCACCGCCGAATTCCCGATCCTCGGCGGGCACGAGGGCGCCGGGGTGATCGTCGAAGTGGGCGCCGGAGTCGACCAGCTGGCCGTGGGCGATCATGTGGTCTTCTCGTTCATCCCGGCCTGCGGGCTGTGCCAGTCCTGCCTATCGGGCCATCACAACCTGTGCGACCGTGGACAAGAACTGCTCACCCGGGGCGCCGTATCCGACGGCACCTTCCGCATCCGCGCCCGCGGCCACGATGTGCACCCCACCTCCCTGATCGGGGCCTTCGCCCCCTACGCGGTGGTGCACAAGAGTTCGGTGGTCAAGATCGACCCCACCATCCCGTTCGATATCGCCTGCCTCGCCAGTTGCAGCGTCACCACCGGATACGGCGCCGTGGTCAACACCGCCACGGTGCGGCCCGGCGAGGATATCGCGGTGATCGGCGCCGGCGCGGTGGGTACAGCCGCGGTGCAGGCCGCCGTGATCTCCGGGGCGCGGCGGATCTTCGCGGTGGATCCGGTCGAGGCCAAATGCACGCAGGCCGCAAAGTTCGGCGCCACCCACACCTACTCCGATATCGATAGCGCGATCGGCGCGATCGAGGAGATCACCGGCGGGCAGATGTGCCGGACAGTGATCGTGGCGGTCGGCCGGTGCGACGGCCACGATCTGGCCAAATGGATGCGGATCACCGCCAAGGCCGGTACCTGCGTGCTCGCCGCCACCGGCGACGCCGCCGAAACCAATCCCCGGATGAACCTCTCGGCCCTGACCTTCCAGCAGAAGAGCCTGTGCGGCACCCTGTTCGGCGGCGGGAACCCACAACTGCTGATCCCGGAGGTGCTGGCGCTGTACAAACTGGGCGATCTCGGGCTCGGCGATATGATCACCCGCGAATACTCGCTCGAGCAGATCAACGAGGGGGTCACCGATATGCTCGAAGGCCGCAATATCCGCGGAATCATCCGGTTCACCGACGCCGATCGCTGACCGGCGCCGGACCACCGGAGATCAGAACACGACGCGGCTCACCGCCTCCGCGATCAGCGCGGGTTTGCTACCGCCCTCGGTTTCGACGGTGTGCTGGACGACCAGTTGCAGCGCACCACCGGACACCTCGGTCGCGTGCGCCAGGACGGCGGTGGAGCGGACTTTCGCGCCCACCGGCACCGGGCTCGGGAACCGGACCTTGTTGGAGCCGTAATTGATTCCCAGTTTCGCGTTCTCGAACGCGAAGATCTGCGAACCGAGCAGCGGCAGCATCGACAGGGTCAGATAGCCGTGGGCGATGGGCCCGCCGAAGGGGCTCTCCCGCTTCGCCCGTTCCGGGTCGACATGGATCCACTGGTGATCTCCGGTCGCCTCGGCGAACTGGTCGACCATCTGCTGGGTGACCTCCACCCAGTCGCTGGTGCCGAGAGTCTCTCCCACGGCCGCGAGAACTTCGTCCTTGCCGGTGAATGTGCGCACAGGTGTCTCCTTCGATTCCGTGCCGCGCGCTACCGCGACATCGCCACTCCGCTACTAGGTATTCCGCACTTCGTCCCGGAGTTCAACCCGAACTGAGACATTTTCACCCTGAGTCGCAAATTCCCCGGTGTTGCCGAGCCTTCTCAGGCGGCGGGATCCAGCACGATCTTGATCGCGCCGTCGTCCTTGGCCTGGAACATGCGGTACGCCTCGGGCGCCGCAGACAATGGCAGGTGGTGGGTCGCAAAGGTTTCCACGCCCAGCGGGTCGCTGTCGTCGAGCAGCGGCAGAATATCGTCCGACCAGCGCTTCACATTGGCCTGGCCCATACGCAACTGGATCTGTTTGTCGAACAGCACCCGCATCGGCATCGGATCGGCCATCCCGCCGTACACGCCGATAATCGAGATCGTGCCGCCGCGCCGGACGATATCGATCGCGGTATGCAACGCGGCGAGCCGGTCCAGCCCCGCGGCATTCATCGCCGGCGCGGCCACCATGTCGGGCAGGTACGAGACGACCCGCTGCGCCACGGCCGCCACCGGCGACCCGTGCGCCTCCATACCGACCGCCTCGATCACCGCATCGCTACCCCGGCCGTCGGTGCGGTCGCGTACCGCGTCCGCGACTCCACCGCCCACAGCACCCAGATCGATGGTGTCGATACCGTGCGCGGCAGCGCGGTCCAGCCGTTCGGCCACCAGGTCCACACCGATCACCCGCAACCCGCGATGGTGCGCGATCCGCGCCGCCATCTCGCCGATCGGGCCGAGCCCGAGGACGGTCACCGATCCGCCGTCCGGCACGGCGGCGTATTCGACGGCCTGCCACGCGGTCGGCAGTACATCCGACAGGAAAAGGTACCGGGTGTCGGCGGGACCGTCGGGCACCCGGATATGGGTGAAATCGGCATGCGGCACCCGCAGGTATTCGGCCTGACCGCCCGGCACCTGACCGTAGAGCTTGGAGTAACCGAACAGCGCCGCACCACAGCCCTGATCCCGCACCTGCGTGGTCTCGCACTGGGTCATCAGCCCCTGCCGGCACATCACGCAACCACCGCAGCTGATCTGGAACGGCACCACCACGCGGTCGCCTTTCGAGAGGTTCGTGATCCCGGAACCGACTTCCTCGACCACCCCGATCGCCTCGTGCCCGAGCACATCGCCCGCGGACATGAACGGGCCGAGTAGTTCGTACAGGTGCAGATCCGATCCGCAGATCGCGGTGGAGGTCACCCGGACGACGGCATCACCAGGTTCCTGGATCCGCGGATCGGCCACATCGGATACCTGCACATCGCGTTTGCCCTGCCACGTCACAGCCTTCATATCCGCTCCCTCGACCGACGGCCTCCTACGCTGGTTCCGGCTCGAACACGGTGCGGTCGAGCGGCCGCGCCGGCTCGCCGGTTGGTCCGGTGGGCGATCTACCCGGGACCGGTCACCGCAAACCGAGAAAGTCTCGTAGCCGGGATATCTCCGCGTCGAGGGCGGTCGCGAACGCCTTGCTCGCGGGTGCACGGTCGACATACCCCACGTCGACTTCGCTGCCGGCGCCCGCGCAGGTGGCCCAGCCGATCACCCGGTCGCGCCACAGCATCGGCATGGCGTAATAGCCGCGGACCCGCTTCGCGACGGGTGTGTAGGCCTCGAACCGGTAATCCCAGCCCCAGATCGCACCGAACCGTTTCCGGTCCCACACCAGCGGGTCGAACGGAGCCAGGAAACGCACCCGGGCCGGCGCCGGGCGGTCGGTGGGAACCAGATCGGCCGGCCACAGGTAGCGCACGCCGTCGACGATGCGGGCGGCGAGTTCGCCGGTGGTGCGGAGTTCCCGGATCGTGGCCGAACCGGTGGCGTCACCGATCGGGCGTACCGCCCGGTTGACCGTCGCGGTGAGCGTCGATTCCGCGGCCGGGGCGAGGGTGCGGGCGATACGCAGCGCCAGCGCCCGGCGCCGCGCCGCCGGTTCCCATTCCGGTTCCCCGGAGGCCGTGGCCGCCTCGTAACGCCGGATACCGGAGACCCGGTCGGCCACCCGCAGCAGCCCGTAGCGGTGTAACTCCTCGAGCAGCACGGTGGTCGCCGAGGAGGTGCCGCCCCAGGCGTTCACCACCCCGCGATGACCGAAATGCTCCTGTAGTTCGCGCGGGTGCACCACCCCGCGTTCCCGGACGAATTCCAGGACCTCGGCCGAATGGGTGTCGTGCGGGTAGGCGCCGTTCGTTGCCCGCGGATGGCGCCGAGGGTGCAGGATCGGGCGCAGCCGCGGCACGGTGTAGCCGTAGGCGTACACGAAATCTTCGTCGATGCCGAGTTCGCGATAGCGGCGGTCGAGATCCCCGGCCCGGTAACCGCGGACACGCTGACGCAGGATCAGATCCTGGGCCCGCGCCGGTGCCCGGATCGGATCTGCCTGGACGAACTCCATATCGGCCAGGGCGCCGGCGAGCGTACCGGGAGTGCGGGGCAGGGACCAGGACACCGCGTTCGCGCGCAACCATGCCGAAGACATGCGGCGAGACTATCGACGCCCTACGACACCCCGGCGTGCCCGTCCGGCGCGTTTGCGGCGGCGTCTGCCGGGTAGCGCCCCGGTATGTCCCCCACTGTGCGCTCTCTCCTGTCTCCCCGGTTGATCACCACACCTGTCGCCACGGTGACCGGGGCGATGCGTTCGGGGGCCCAGCGGGCAGTCGACACCGGGTTGCAGGTGGTGGAAACCCCGGTGCGGACCGCGGAAAAGATGGCCACAACGGTGGCGTCCGGGATCGCGCCCCTGCTACCCGGCCAGAACAGCGGGCTACGCGACGATCTGACCGCACTGCTCGACCCGCGGGACCGGCGCGCACAACGCCGGGTCGCGTTCTCCGACGATAGGGCGACCATCGAGGTCCAGGGGTTGGACGACAGCCACCGGTCCGCGGTCACCGGGGCATTGGAACAGCATCTGGGGCGGTTACGCGGGGTGCAGTGGTGGCGGGTCAATGCGGTGACCGGGCGGATCGTGACGGCGCTGTCCAGCGGAGCCGACCTCGACCGGTTGCTCGCGGAGATCGAGGAGGTCGAACGCGAATCCGAGGTCGCCGACGCCGGCTGGAGCCGCGCCGTGGAGTTCCCGGCCGACCGGGAACCGGTGATCGCGGCCGCGATCGAGGTGGCCGGCGATATCTGCGCGATCGCGATCTCCGCCGCCGGCACCGTACCGCCGCTGCGCGGGGTCATGCGCGGGGTGCGCTCGGTGGCGGCGTTCACCGACGCCCAGCCCCGGCTGCGCCGGCACCTCGAGGAGCGGCTCGGCAGTACCCGCACCGACCTCTTGCTAGCGGTGGCCAATGCCGCGGGGTCGGCGCTCGGCGAGGGCGCCGCCGGCGGCGTCACCAACCTGGTGGCCGACACCGTCCAGCGTGGTTTCGCCCTCACCGAAGCCGTGGCCCGGCACGCGCAGTGGCGCGAATGGGAGGCCGATATCGTCGACGCCGAACATTTCCGGGTCGATAAACCGCTACCGCGTTTCACCCGGCCGGCCGATATGCCGCGCGGGCCGGTGGAGCGGGTCGCCGACGAAACCTCCGCCGCGGCGCTCGCCGGTGCCACCACCCTCGCCGGACTCGGCCGGGCGGGCGATATCGCCGACGCCCTCATCCTCGGCGCGCCGAAAGCGGCGCGGGCCGGGCGCGAGGTCTACTCGGCGACCATATCCACCACCCTGTCCGCCGCCGGGGTCCTGACGCTGCACCCGGCCGCGTGGCGGCGCTTCGACAGGCTGACGGCGGTGGTGGTCGACGCCGAATCGCTGGCCACCACCCGGCGGGTGGTGCTCGAGGCCGAAAGTGCCGATGCGGAGTGGCCGGACGCGCGGGTCTGGAGTACGGCGCAACGGTTGCTGTGGGAGCCACAGGACAACACCGGCGCCGACGGCCATCCGCTGCGGCTGGTGCACCCGCATTCCGGAACCCGCGATCGCGGCACCACCAGCCGCCCGGTGGAACGGGAACTGCGCGACGGCGACCGGGTCGTCGGGCGGGTACTGGTCGGCCGCGAACTGGATCCGCGCGCGCACGGTGTGCTCAACGCCGCCCGGCGCGCGGGTTTGCGCATCGTGCTCGCCGGTCACCGCGATGCCGCCGAATTACGTGGACTCGCGGATGAATTCGTCGCCGCCCGGGGATCGCTGAGCGCGCATGTGGAACGCCTGCAGCAGGACGGTCATGCGGTGGCGGTGCTGAGCACCCGGGCGCACAAGGCGCTCGATCACGCCGATGTCGCGATCGGTCTCATCGGGTGTGAAGGTGGCGGTATCCATGTGCCGTGGTCGGCGGATCTGCTGTGCCGCAATCTGGAGCAGGTGCGGCGCACGCTGGCGGCGGTCGGGCCCGCGCGGCAGGTCAGCGAACGCGGTCGCACTCTGGCATTGTCGGCCTGCAGCCTCACGGGGCTGATCCTGGCCGCCGCACCGGCCGCCCGGTCCCGGACCGCACCGATGATCGCGGCGAACTTCGCGGGGCTGTTCAACGGCGCGGTCACCGGTCTGCGGGCCGCCCGGCCGGAGGTCGCAGGCGCGCCCGCACCATTGTTGCCCTGGCATGCCCTGGAACCCGACGAGGTGCTGTCCCGGTTGCCGGAACCCGCGAGCCCGGGGGAACGGCAGACCGACGAACCCGCCGGACGCGGCGCGATTACGAACGCGCTCGCGCCGGTCACCGGCTATCTCGGCCATATGCGGCGCGAGCTGGCCGACCCGCTGACTCCGGTGCTCGGCGTGGGCGCGGTGGCGACCGCGATTCTCGGCGCACCCTCCGACGCCGTGCTGCTGTCCTCGGTGCTCACCGTGAACGCCATGATCTCCGCCCGTCAGCGGCAGGCCGCGGAGAACGAACTGCAGGAACTGCTCGAAGGTGAGCGGTTGACCGGCCGGGTGATCGACCGGGCCGAAATCGGCGCCGCGGAACCGGCGGGCACCGAGGTCCCCGCCGACTGCCTCGAGGTCGGGGACGTCTTCGTCGTCCGCGCGGGCGAGGTGGTTCCCGCCGATGCGCGGCTGCTGCGCACCGACGACCTGGAGATGGACGAATCCGGGCTGACCGGTGAATCGGTGACGGTCCCCAAGGGGGTCGATGCCACTCCCGGCGCCGCTGTCGGCGACCGCGCCTGCCTCGTGTTCGAAGGCACCACCGTGGTCAGCGGCTCCGCAGTGGCGGTGGTCGTCGCGGTGGGCGCCGACACCCAGGCCGGTCGCGCGACCGCGGGTGCGGTCCCCCCGGACAAGGGTGGTGTGCAGGCACAGTTGCGCTCACTCACCGATCGGGCGCTGCCGCTGACGCTGACCGGCGGCGCGATCGTGACCGCGCTCGGCGGCCTGCGCGGGCGCACCCTGCGCGCGGCGATCGCCGACGGTGTCGGGGTGGCGGTAGCCGCGGTGCCCGAAGGGTTGCCGCTGGTGGCGACGGTGGCGCAGCTGGCGGCGGCGCGGCGATTGTCCCGCTACGGAGTCCTGGTCCGCTCCAACCGCGCGGTGGAGGCACTGGGCCGGGTCGACGAATTGTGTTTCGACAAAACCGGCACGCTCACCGAGGGCCGGTTGCGGCTCACCGCACTCGCCGACCTCGACGAGCAATGGCGGCCCGACAGCGAATCCGCCACGGCGCAACGGTTGTTGCGGGCCGCCGCCCGGGCCTGCCCCGAACCCGACGACGGGCCGGTGCTGCACGCCACCGACCGTGCCGTCCTCGACGCCGCCGCCGAAACGCTCGGATCCGACGCACATCGCTGGGACCCCCTCGACGAGATCCCGTTCGAATCCAACCGCGGATACGCCGCAGCATTCGGTCAGACCGCGCACAAACTGCGGCTCATGGTCAAGGGCGCACCGGAGGTCGTCCTGCCGCGCTGCACGCGGGTGCGTACCGGTACGAAACCGGATCCGGCCCTGTCCGACGAGCTGCGTGAACGCGCCGACGCCAAGGTGCACGACCTCGCCGAGCAGGGGCTGCGGGTTCTCGTGGTGGCCCGCCGCGACCTGCCGGAACATCCGCAGGATATGGAGAACGCCGTCGAGGAACTCACGCTGCTCGGCTTCCTGGGGATCGCCGATACCCCGCGTCCACAGACCCCGTATCTCGTGCGCGCGCTACAGGACAACGGGGTCGGTGTCCGCATGATCACCGGCGACCACCCGGTCACCGCGGCCGCGGTCGCCCGGCAGCTCGGGATCACCGTGGGCACGGTCACCACGGGCGCGGACCTCGACGAACTCGACGACACCGAGCGGCGGGAGCTGATCGAACGCAGCACCGTATTCGCCCGGATCGACCCGGAGCAGAAGGTCGGGATCGTCACGGCGCTGCGCCGCAGCGGCCATGTCGTGGGTATGACCGGTGACGGCAGCAACGACGCCGCCGCGATTCGCACCGCCGATATCGGGATCGGTATCGCCGCGCACGGTTCGGCGGCCGCCCGCAACGCCGCCGATCTGGTGCTCACCGAGCCCGACCCGCGGGCCCTGCTGCACGCGCTGGTCGAAGGCCGCAGTATGTGGCAGCGGGTCGCCGATTCGGTCGCGGTGCTGGTCGGTGGTAACGCCGGCGAGATCGCGTTCACCCTGTTCGGGACCGCGGTCGGCGGCCGGGCACCGCTGGGCACCCGCCAGTTCCTGCTGGTCAACCTGCTCACCGATATGTTCCCGGCCCTGGCGCTCGCGCTGGCCGGGGGCCAGGAAGGTGTCGAAACGCAGGACGACCCGGACTGGGTGGAGGAGCGGGCCCGTCAGCTCGCCGCGATCCCACCCGCCAGCCTCGGCTCCGATCTGATCCGGACGATCGCCGTCCGCGGTGTCGCCACCGCGACCGGCGCGTCGGCCGCCTGGCTGGTCGGACGCTATACCGGCACCCAGCGGCGCGCCGACACCATCGGACTGGTCGCGCTGATCGGTACCCAGCTGGGCCAGACCCTGGTCGCCGGCTACCGCAGTCCACTGGTCTGGCTCACCACCGCCGCCAGCGGTGCGGTGCTGGGGATCGTCGTCATGACACCGGGGCTGGGCGCGTACTTCGGCTGTACTCCACTCGGTCCGATCGGCTGGTCCGTCGCGACCACCGCGGCCGCGGGTGCCACCGCGGGATCCGCCCTGCTCCCCCGACTGCTTCCCGGTGTGGAAACGGGTCGCGCCGAGACCCCGGCCTTGCCCGGCGGCGAACAGGAATCGCTCCCCGCGGCGGACAACACCGAACCGGCCGAGGTCGAGCAGGACGCGTAACCGGTATCGCCGCCAGCGGCGGGCAACGCGGCATATCGTACGATCCGCCGGTTCGAGCTGCCTCGCGTCCGGGTGATTACAGGGCGAGCATGGCGCCGGCTATCCGATCGGCAGAAGCGTCGCGCAGGGCGGTACCCATATCGTCTAGGACGAGTAGCCGGGCCCCGGGGATTTCGGCGGCGAGGGCCTCGCCGTTGCCGACCGGGAAGAAGGGATCGGCGCGGCCGTGCACCACGAGCGCAGGGATATCGAGCTCACCGAGCCGCTCCCGCCAGCGCGGGGTGCAGTCGATCCGCGAGAACACCATCCCGAGCTGGTTCGCCTGGTGCACCGCGGGATCGTTCGACGGTGTCCGGTCCCAGATCCGGGTCGCGGTCGCCCGCGCCTGCTGCGGATCGTTGCCCATCGGCTCGGCGCCCTCGGCGGCGAACGCCGCGACAGCGTCCCGGTCGGTCCAGTCCGGCCGTGGGCGGGAGAACATCGCGCCCATGACCGCGCGGTCGTGGTCGGGCAGGTCCTTGTCGACCGGGCCCGGCGCCACCGGCCGGGTGCCGACAAGGGTCAATGCGGCGAATATGTCCGGGTGGTCCAGCGCGGCGACCTGAGCGACCATCCCGCCGACGCCGACCCCACCGAGGTGGGCGGTCCCGGCGCCGAGCACCTCGACCAGCGCGACCGCGTCGGCGACGAGGTCGCGCAGGTCGTATGCCGGGTTCTCCGGGTCGAGGGTCGTCGATGCGCCGGAGTCGCGCAGGTCGTAGCGGACCACGCGCCGCCCCTCCGCGGCGAGCCGCTCGCACAGTGCGTCGGGCCAGGACAACATTGTTGTGCCACCGGCCAGCAGGACCAGCGGATCCTCCGCGCGGCCGAAGCTCTCGATGCCGAGATCGACACCGTTTGCCCGCACCGAGGACGTTGCCGATCGAAACGGTCCTGTCATACCCCGACTCCTGTCTGCCGATTCATCCAGACATATCGACGACAGGTTCACCCGAAAGTCATCGGTGCAGCAGAGACGTTTCCACACTCCCGGCCTCGCCGATGGAGTATCGAGCGCAACCCGCACCCGTGCGACGACCGATCGCTGGGGGATACAGCGCGGGCGGGGTCTCCGACGAGAAGGGATCCCGGGCCTGTCACCCGGGATCCCTTGGTGTGCAGTACTCAGCGACGGTCGTCGCGGTCGGTCCCTTCGGTCTCGATCCGTTCCTTGCGGACGGTATCGGAGACGGTCTGTTCGTCCTCGACCTCGTCGACGGCGAGGCGGACCCGTTCGACGGGGACGGATTCCTTGTTCACAGTCACCCGCTCTTCGTGCAGTGTGACCTCGCGTTCTTCGTCACCCAGGTCCGCGTTCACCGAACTGGGGTCGGTGATGGGTTCCCGTTCGACGTGCACCTCCTCGTGGCTGGTGGGCACGGTGACCGATTGTTCTTCGGTGACCACGTATTTACGCATCCGCGCCCGGCCGGACTCCTGCTGTTCGGTGCCGACGTCGAGCTGTTCCTCCGAGCGCACCATGGACTCCCGATCCGCGGGTGACGCGGTGGTCCCGCCCATCCCGGCAGCGGTGCCCATACCTGCGGCGGTGCCCATTCCGGCCGCTGTCCCCGTACCGGTGGTCTCGCCGCCGGGGCGTTCGGCGTGGCGCCCGTAGTCGTCCCAGCCCGGATGGCCGGGGTCGATTCCGTAGTGGACGAACAGTTCGTCCTCGGATTCGCGGCTGATCAGGCCGTCGTGTTCCAGATGCGGCGCGGATTTCACCGCTTCCTTGTGCACACGGACCTGCAGTTCTCTGGTGTCCTGCCGCAGCTGGGCTCCGGCCAGCGGCACCAGTGAATCGTCCTTGAACAGTCCGGTGCTCACCGACGCCCAGGTCGGGGCGCCGGAAGAATTGTCGACGTAGACCCGCTTCACCTTGCCGATCTTGTCGCCGTCCAGATCGTAGACGGCGTCTCCGATCAGTTCTTCCACCTGTTGAGCCATGGCTCCTCCTAGCTTCTCGTCCGATACGTGATCGGCGAACCGAGTCGCGTCAGGTGGACCGTTCCCGGATCCGGGCGCTTCGGGGGTGGCTGTCCCCGGCCCCGGGTGCGGTCGCTGCCGCGATTCGGCGTGCTCGCCGCTCCCGGTGTTCGGTTCCGCATCGGGCGCGGCTTCGGCTCTTCTCGGGTAACCGGTGGGCGCTCAGTGCGGAGTGCCGATCGGCTACATCCCCGGCAACTACCCGGGTTATTTCCGGGCAAACAGGGCCGCCGGAAAATTTTCGGAATCCCGGCCCGTGCGGGCGGCGGGATAACCGGCCACCGCGGGCGCGGCGAGCCAGCGGTTCCGGATCAGGGCAGTCGCCGGTAGATGATCGGCTGAGCGGCGATACCGTTCGCCGCGAAATTCGCGAGGACGAAGGAACGGAATGTGGGCCGCAGGAGCAGCCCGGGAAGGAAGGTGCGCAGCGCCGGCCAGGAGGCGTGGTTGATCAGCGTATAGCCGGCGGGCTCACCCGGCAGCGGGCGCATGGGCGCCGAATTCGGCAAGGCCGTCTTCCGCTGGAACCAACCGGCGGTGTACTCCCAGATATCGTGCACCGTCCGGGGATCGTCGCCGTAGAAGTAGTTGAACAGGAACCAGTGGTCGGGGCCGTGGTCCACATCGGCGATCCGGGCGGGACTGCTCGCCGCGACGAGATGGGTGCGGCGGGCCGAATCTCCCAGCAGGCCAGACAGCTCGAGCCAGGCCGGATCGGTGCGGATGGCGGCGAGATCGGCCACCGATTCCGACCTGACGAGTACGACGACGTCGAAACGTGCGGGAGTCATACCGGCGCCGCGAAGGATCTGCGCGCCCTCCCCCGGGGGGCGAAGCGCGGCACGGAAGGCCGTCACCTCGAGCACATCGTGCCGGGCGGCCAGTCGCTCGACCGGCCGCCCGATCCGGGCCAGGATCCGGCGGCGTTGCACCGAAGGTCGCGGTAGGGGCCCGGCCCAGTCACCGATCTCCGCGGCGAGCAGCAGGAAACCATTGACGGTGGGAGCGGCGAGACGGGCTTTGCTCGCGTGCTGTTCGTTGACGACGCGCATGGTGGACTCCTCGAGTGGTGCGGTTCGGTTCAGCGGCGGTCGAGCCCGGACAACCGGTAGGCGAGCCGCCGCCGGACGGTCGGGGCGGCACCGGCGAGGCGTAGCCCGATATTGCGTAACGGTCGCGCGGTGGCCGGCAGGGTGGCGGCATCGGTGAGCCGCCCGGCAATCGACATCACCGAGCGGGCGGTGCTGCGCCGCGCGGCGGCATGCTCGTCGAGCAGCGTCGCGGTCTCGCCCTGCAGGACCCGGGACAGGATCCGGCCGGTGGTGACGGCGTCTTCGATGCCGAGGTTCATTCCCTGACCGCCGGCGGGCGAGTGGACATGGGCGGCATCACCGGCAAGCAGGATCCGGCCGCGCCGATAGCTGTCGGCGAGGCGGTGGTGGACGCGGAAGCGCGAACCCCACACCACCTCTGTGACCGCCGCCGGAACGACGCGCGGGCCACGGTCGTCCAGCAGCCGCTGCACGAAACCGATATCCGGATCGTGCGGTGCCTCATCGGCAACGGCAACGACCCGGTACATATCGCCGGGTAGCGGCGCCACCACTGCCAGGCCTGCCGGGGAGAAATAGAGGATCACCTCGTCGCGTGGGATACCTCCGGTGGACCGGATATCGGCCAGGACGAACGATTCCGCGTAACTGCCGCCGGTGAATCCGATCCCCGCCTGCTCGCGTACCGTGCTGTGCATCCCGTCCGCGCCGATCAGATACCGGGCGGATATCGGTTCGCCGGTGGACAGCGTCGCGGTGACCGAGTCGTCGTCCTGAGCGATGGCCGTCACCGTGGCCGGGCGGTCCACAACGATGCCCAGTTCGGCCGCCCGCGCCAGCAGGAATTTCTCCGTATCGGCCTGCGAGATCATCAGCGTGTAGGGGTAGGCGGTGGGTAGTCCGGCGAACGGCACCGATACCAGCGCCCGGTCCCGGTCGCGAATGGTGAAGCGCGGGATAGGTATTCCGCGGTCGACCAGTGCCGGGACGACGCCGTAGGGCTCGAGGAGTTCGAGGGTGCGCGAATGCACCACGGCGGCGCGGGAGGTGTTCGCGCCGGCGGCCTGATCGTCGACGATCCGAACGCGGTGCCCGAGCTGGGTGAGGACGATCGCGGTGGTGAGGCCGACCGGCCCGGCGCCTACGACGATCACGTCGATTTCGCGTGTGGACATGTCTCCCACCTGCACTTCCGTGAAGTCAACAACTGTTGGCATCAACGATAGAGCGCCCGGGAAAGCTATGTCAACACTTGTTGGCCTACACTTGTTGGCATGAAGAGATCGGCAGCGGAAACGAAAGAGACGATCCTCGCGGCGGCACGTGAGCGTTTCGCCGCCGACGGCTACGAACGCGCAACCATCCGCGCGATCGCCGCGGACGCCTCGATCGACCCGGCCATGGTCATGCGCTATTTCGGCAACAAGGAACGGCTCTTTGCCGCGGCCGCCGAATTCGATCTGGAACTACCGGATCTGTCGGCCGCCGCACGCGAAGACATGGGCACCGCACTCGTCGCCCACTTCCTGGAGCGCTGGGAACGCGACGAGGCCCTGCTCATCCTGCTGCGGGCCGGTGTCACCAACGAGGCCGTCGCCGAACGGATGCGCGCGATCTTCGCCGGCCAGCTCGGCCCCGTGGTCACGGCAGCCGGCAACGACCCGCACGAGGCCCCGATCCGCGCCGGCCTGGCCGCCACCCAGATCCTCGGCATGGCCCTGTGCCGATTCGTTCTGCGCTTTCCGCCGCTGGTCACCATGACCCGGGACGAGGTGATCGCCTGGCTGGGCCCTACGGTGCAGCGCTACCTCACCGGCACCGCGGAATCGGAGGTCACCGCGGTGGCGGCGCCGCCGAACTCGCGGCGGTGATCTCCGCCCGGTACCGCTCCACGAAGGGCAGCACCTGCTGCCCGATCACCTTGTTGTATTCGGCCGGATGCTGTCGCGGATCGGCGTGCCCCGTGCCACGCGGCTTCACCACCAGCAGATTGCCGTTCACCCCGCCGACCTCGTCGATCAGCACCTGATGGGTGCGGGCGACGTCGACCACGCGGTCGCGGGTGGCGTCGTGGGGCCGGAGGAAGACGACGGCCGGGCGTGGTTTACCGCGCGCCGCACCGGACAGTTGCCGGAGATCGTCGGTGGCACCGCCGGCGACAATGGCCAGGAACTGGGATTCGATGAGCCCGTTGCTGGCGGCATCGGCGTTGAAGATCTTGTCCCGCAACACCTGTTCGACCGCGGCACCCAACTGGTCGAACCGGATTCCCGGGACGCCCGTGAAGTCGAGAAACCGTTCGCGCCGGGCATAGGTCTCCACGGCGATCCGCAGGCCGCGACTCTCCCGCGCGCCGGGCAGCCAGCCCATCCAGCGGACCATATCCTCACCGAGGCCCCGGCTTTCGGGGCGTACGGCATCGAGGTCCAGGGGTGTGCAATCCAGCAGTACCGCCAGCAGCCGCCGATCGCTGCCGGTGTGGATATGCCGCGCCACCTCCAGCGCGATCACTCCGCCCATACTGTGCCCCGCCAGCACGATATTGCGCACCCCCGACATGACGGCGGCGCGAATGACCAGTTCGGCGATCACCTCGGTATCGATACCGCGATTGTCGTAGCGGATCGCCCAGACCGAACCCATCTCGCGCAGCGCGGGCAGTGCGGCGGCGGTATCGCTGGCGTTCAGGCCGCCCAGCCCGACGAAATCGATGACCGCGGTATCCCGCAGAGCCGGATCGGCGGGGCCGGCGATCGGCAGCAGCGCGGGTTCGGTGCGGGCCAGGCGCTGCCGTTCCGGGGTCACATCGTGCTCCCAGTACTGCGCGAAGGCGACCAGGGCGATCGTCAGTAGTACGGCAACCCGCAGCAACGCCTGTCTGGTGCGCGACAATGCCTTCCACCGGTAACTCGGGCGCGTTTCCCGCAACCGGGCCCGGCGACGTTCATCGCTCCAGTCCGCGACGGTGGACGGATGCCATTCGTCCATCGGCGACATGGACTCCACTGTATGCGCCTCTCGGGTCCGCGGCCGGTGCGCCGATCGGCCGTAGCGGCGCCGGTCACCCCTTGGCGACCCCGTCGATCAGCAGCCGGCGGATGGCCTCGTTCAACGCCGCGATGGCCTGTTCGTCCGGGTCACGCAGACCGTGAACGACCCCGGCCAGCAGCATGCCGGTGACCGCGCGGGCGGTGTTGCGGGTGTCCAGATCAGCACGGAGATAGCCGAGCTCGACACCGTGCTCGAGATATCCGGCCGTGAGCGCGTCGGCGGTATCGAGCAGGCCGTACAGGCGCTGGGTCAGCTCGTCGTCGATACCGGGTGCGTGGAACAGCAGCAACTGCGCCACCCGGCGATCGGCGAGCAGGATGCGGGTGAGCGCATCCCCGATCCGTTCGATCTGCTGCCGGTATTCGTCCAGCGTGCTCGCCGCGTCCGGGGCATTGTCGGTACCGAGCGCTTCGACGATACGGGCGGCCAGATCGTCGATAACGTGGTCGATGATGTCGCGTTTATTGCTGAAGTACCGGTAGAAGGTGCCGTGCCCGATACCGAGGTCGGCGGCGATATCGGCGATACCGGTGGCGTGATAGCCCTTCTCCGCGAAGCAGACGAAGGCGGTATCGATGATGTCGCGCCGTAGTTCGGCCTTGCGGCGTTCGGCCCGCGTCTGTGGCTTCGTCACGCTCCCGATGATACGGTCATCACAAACGGAATGAGGTGTCATTCCGTGACGTGTGATTCAGTTCGCTGGGAGGTTCGACGTGGCACCTCGGTACGACGCCGTCGTGATCGGTGCGGGATTCGGTGGTATGGGGGCGGGTATCGAGCTCGACCGTCTCGGTCTCGGCAATTTCGTGATACTCGAACGGGAAGCCGACCTGGGCGGCACCTGGTTCGTCAACCGCTACCCCGGTCTGGCTGTCGATATCGCCTCGGTGACCTACTCGTACTCCTTCGAACCCAATCCGTTCTGGTCGCGCCTGTTCGCCCCCGGTGCCGAACTGAAGAAATACGCCGACCACGTCGCGGACAAGTACCGGCTCCGGGAACGGATGCGCTTCGACACCACGGTCGAGAGCGCCCACTGGGACGCCGCAGAGCAGCACTGGGTGGTCACCGTGGCCGGTGGGGAAACGCTCACCGCGCGCTATCTGCTGACCGCGACCGGTTTCCTCTCCCAGCCCTACACGCCGCCCTTCCCGGGGATCGACACCTTCGCCGGCAAGATCATTCACACCACCGCCTGGGACGAATCCTACGATCTCACCGATCGGCGGGTCGCGATCATCGGCACCGGCGCCACGAGTGTGCAGCTGGTACCCGAGATCGCTGCCCGCGCCCGTGAACTCACCGTTTTCCAGCGCACCCCGATCTGGGTGGTGCCCAAGATCGATGCGGCCATCCCGGACGCGGTGCAGCGGCTCTTCGCCCGGATACCCGCGACACAGAAGGCGGCCCGGATGGTCAATACGACCATGCTGGAGGCCTTGATGGTGGTCGGCGTGCTGCACTACAAACAGGCCCGGCCGCTGAACAAGGCCGCGGCGCTGCTGGCCAAGGCACATCTGCGCGCCCAGGTCCGCGACGAACGGCTCCGCGAGCAACTGACACCCCATTACGATTTCGGGTGTAAACGGCCGACGTTCTCCAACCACTATTTCGCCACGTTCAACAAACCGCACGTCCGTTTGGAAACGAACCCGATCGAACGGGTGGAGGCGGACGGTATCGTCACCGCCGACGGGGGCCGGACACCCATCGACACCCTGATCCTGGCCACCGGATTCAACCTGTGGGACGCCAACTTCCCGGCCTTCGAGATCACCGGCCGCGACGGGGTGGACCTCGGAAAATTCTGGCGCGAGAACCGCTTCCAGGCCTACGAGGGAATCACGGTGCCGAAATTCCCGAACTTCCTCAGCCTGAACAGCCCGTACTCCTACAGCGGATTATCGTATTTCACGACCATCGAAGCGCAGATGAAACATATGGGCCGCCTCTTCGGCGAGTTGCGGCGCCGCGGCGAAAAGACCTTCGAGGTCACCGAACGCGCCAACACCGAATTCCTGGAACGGGTGACCGGGAAACTCGATTCCTCGGTGTTCTACGGCGGCGACTGCGCGACCGCCCGCAGCTACTACTTCAATCAGCACGGCGAAGCGGCGCTACTGCGCCCCACCAGTACCGTCAACGCCCACCGTGAGGCGGTGCGGTTCCCGCTCGACGACTACTCCTACGGCGCCACCACCTGATCGATCCAGGATCGGCGCGTCCGGGTGCACACCGTGGTCGTGCGACCCCGCGTAGATCAGGTCTCGCCCGGCCACACCGGCGGTTTCAGCGAGGAGCCTGCGCGGCGTGTAGCCGGTGACGTCGTCACGCCGCCGCGACAGCCCCGCGGCCGGCTCGGCGACATGGACATTCTGCCCGCCGGCGTCGACACCGCCCAGCGCGGCGGGAGGGCCGGCGTGCGTGTTCGGACCCGCGCCTGTCGCAGGACGGGCACCGGCGCCCACTGATGATCTTGGGACCGAGTGAGAAGGTCCCGCCGGTTCCTTGTGACCTCACGCAGAATCGGGCATATACGCGGCCGGAGCCGACCGCTACGATCGGTGCGCGTCGTAAAGTAAGCCGCCACGCGCGGAACTGGGGCCACGGCCACAAGCCAACGGAGACAGTTCGTTCGAGCGATCACCGCGCTCGCTGCCTCCGGGCCGTCGCGGCGGCAGTTTCGCGGCGACGGCAGTCGCCCGCATACCTCGCCTATCCCTCGGCGACGGGCCGAACGGCATCACAAGTGCCCGGTCCGTCGCCGGGTCGTTTCCTGCTGTCCGAAAGAAGATCGTGTTCAGAGTTTCCACCCGAATCCTGATCCTGCTGCTGACCCTCGTCTCGGTAGGGTTGTTCGGCGTCGAGGCGAAAGCCGAACCGCTGTATCCCCAGCCCGACCCGGACCCCTTCTACGCCGAACCCGATAACCTGGGCGATCTCCAGCCCGGCGATGTGGTCCGGACCCGGACCATCGATACCGGCCTTTACCTGGGGACCACGGGCCATCAGATCGCCTTCCGGTCCACCAATTCCCGTAACCAGCCCATTCTGGGGGTCACCACCGTGCTCATGCCGGTCGGTGTCGAGAACCCGCCGCTGGTCTCCTATCAGGCGCTGATCAATTCGCTCGGCACCCGGTGCAATCCGTCGCGGTCGCTGTTCAACGGTGAACTGCAGGACGCGGTCGGGGCGATGCTCCCGATCGGCCGCGGCTGGGCCATTTCTGTCCCCGACTACCTCGGGCCCACCGTGGCCTACGCCGCGGGCCGGCTCAGCGGCATGATCACCCTCGACAGTATCCGCGCCGTTCAGCAGGTCGCCGAACTCGGCCTGGCGGATGCCCCGGTCGCCATCGCGGGCTATTCCGGCGGCGGGCTCGCCACCGGCTGGGCCGCGGCGTTGCAGCCGGACTATGCCCCGGAGCTGAAGATCGACGCGGCCGTGGCCGGTGGGATCCCGGCCGATCTGGAGCAGATGGCGCTGGGGCTCGGTTTTGCCCCGCATCCCGGTTTCGGGCTGGCGTTCGCCGCGGCCATGGGGCTGGAACGCGAATACCCGCACCGGCTGCCGATATCGGATCAGCTCAACGAGAACGGCCTGTGGTTCCGTGAGTTCACCCATGACGCCTGCCGCCGATTCCTGCTGTTCCACGGCGCGTTCCGCAGTGCGGAGCAGATGGCGGCGTCGAAGAGCCTGATGGACAGTCCCGAGGCGCGGGAGGTGCTGCACGAGAACAGTCTGCGCTATTTCGACGGTGTACCGGCGATGCCCACCTACCTCTGGCACGGCCGTTTCGACACGCTGACCCCGTACGACGGGGTGGCCGAATATGCCGACCGCGCCTGCAAGGCGGGGGCACCGGTCAAACTGACCACCTACGATATCGCCGAGCATATGACGGCCGCGGTCGCGGGATTCGCCGATGCCTGGAGTTTCGTGGAGGCCCGGTTCCGCGGCGAGGACGTCCCCATGGGCTGCTGATCGGACAGACCCGCGCTCCGGTCAGCCCTGATCACCCGCGATGACCTCGTCGAGGCTCGTGAGCGCCAGGTCGACGGCCTGGCGGGGGCCGCGGGTGCCGTGCAGGACCGTACCGGGCTCGTCCGGTGCCAGCGGTTCCAGTGCGGCGAGCTGAGAATCGAGCAGCGAGGCGGGCATGAAATGCTCGCCTCGCTGCGCTGTTCGCTCCAGTAGTTCCTCGCGGTCCGCGGTCAGGAGCAGGAAGAATATTCGCGGCGCGGCGGCTCGCAGGCTGTCGCGGTAACGCCGCTTCAGCGCCGAGCAGGCGACCACTCCCCCGGTTCCGTCCGCCGCTCGATCGCGCAACCAGTGCCCGACCTCCGTCAGCCACGGTTCCCTGTCGGTATCGTCCAGCGGCCGGCCCGACCGCATCTTGGCGATATTGGCGTGGGGGTGCATATCGTCGGCGTCGGCGAACGGAACATCGAGGCGTAAGGCGAGCAGCCGGGCCGTCGAACTCTTCCCGCTGCCCGAAACGCCCATCACGACGACACACGGCAACGGTGAACGCGGTGAAGCCCCCGCAACGTCCACCGGCCTCATCCACCCCGGTCGATCTCGCCGGGACCGCGTGAACCCGCGCGATATTCCTCCAGCGGCGCGAGATCGCGTGCCCAGCCCGCGAGCACCGGGGCCACCACCCGCCACGCCTCCTCCGCCTCGTCGGCACGGATCGACAAGGCGGGATCGCCGACCAGGACGTTCAGCAGCAGGGTCCCGTAGGCCGGGAGCTCGGGCGGATCCATCTGCGCCGTCATGGTCAACGGTTCCAGGGTGTCCGCGCTGGTACCGGCGGCGGTGAGAGCCAGCGTCAGGCATTCCGGGTCGAGCCCGAACCGCAGCACGTTCGGCCGGGTGCCGCCGTCGCGGCCGAACGGCATCGAGGGGACGGGCCGGAAGTGGACCGCGACCTCCTTGCGATCCTCGGCCAATGCCTTACCGCTGCGTAATACGAACCTGGTGCCCGACCAGCGCCAGTTGTCCAGGCTCAGTTCGATCTCGGCGAAGGTTTCCGTATCCCGCTGCGGGTCCACGCCCTGCTCGTCGACATAGGACGGGACCTCCCGGGTGCCGATCGTGCCCGCGCGGTAGCGGCCGCGGCGGGTCCGGTGCGGTATATCGGCTTCCGCGAGTGGCCGCACCGTGCGCAGCACATCCACCTTGCGGTCGCGCAGATCACGCTCGGACAACGAGATCGGTGGTTCCATCGCCACCAGGCACATCAACTGCAGCAGATGGTTCTGCACCATATCCTTGAGCGCTCCCACCCGGTCGTAATAGCCGGCCCGGTCCTCGAGGGTGAGGGTCTCGTCCCAGACGATCTCGATCCTGGCGATATGCGCGCTGTTCCAGATCGATTCGAGCACGCGGTTCGCCAGCCGGCTGCCGAGCAGATTCTGCACGGTCGTCATGGCCAGGAAATGGTCCACCCGGAACACCGCCCGTTCGGGGACCAGATCCGCGAGCAGGCGGTTCAGGTTCTGCGCGGTGGCGAGGTCCTCGCCGAACGGTTTCTCCAGCACGATCCGGCTACCCGCCGGCATCTTCGCGGCATGCAGGGTGCGGATCGCCACCGGGAACAGGTTCGGTGCCAGCGCGAGATACACCGCGACGGGCCGCTCGCCGCTGACCAGTTCGGCCACCTCGACGGCATTGCCGATATCGGAACGCCGGTACCGCGCGGTGCCGACGAGCGCCCGGCGCGCCTCGATCGGTATCCCGGCCGCGTGCCGATCGAGCTGGTCCAGCGCCCAGGTCTCGAAGCGCGACTCGTCCCAGTCCTTCAGGTCCACGCAGACCAGTTCGAAATCGTCGTCCACATAGCCGGCGGCGCGCAACGCGGCCAGCCCGGGCAGGAGATAACGCCCGGCGAGATCACCGGTTCCGCCGAACACCACCAGTCGGGTGATCATCGTGCGCTCCGGGCTGTGCATCCACCTGCCTCCTCTGCACGCTCGTGGTGCGGGAAATCGACGGAAAGCAGCCCCAAACTAACAGGCGCGGCGGGAGGGCGTGAATGCCTGTTGCCAAGACGAGACGTGGCGCAACCCCGGATCCGGCCGCTGCCGGACCCCACGGCATCTCGTCGCCGCCGGGACCCGCGTGAGTGCGAACGCGCGACCGAACCGGGGACGCGTCAGCACAAAGTTTCCCTCACGAACCCACCGGGAATTCACCGGTCGGGCCGAACCGCGGGCGCGCCGCCGGTGGCCGGATTGCCTTCGTAAATCATTGCCGGAAAAGGTTCTCGGCGGCGGCCGGCCGAATGACCGCGGGCCCTTCCGCGGAAATCCATTGCCCCCGGCCGAACGAGAACGGCTGCACAATGGTTCAATTCTCGCAGCAAGCGCTCGGAGTGCAGGAGGTAGAGGATGGCAGTGCGCTACTCGAAAAGGGAACAGACCAAACTCGTCAATCGGGTGAAAAAACTTATCGCCCAGGGCAAAACGGTCAATGCCGCGTGCACTTCGGTTTCCGAACGTGAAGGTGGCCAGCCCGCGGCGAACACACTCGCGAATTGGCTGAAGGCGGCAGAGCTCCCCGAAGCCGAGCCCACCCAGGAGGAGGCCGCACCGGCCGCTCCGGCTGCACCGAAGAAACGCCGCCGCCGGACCGCCACCCGTAAATCGGCGCCGGCGGCCGTGACCCCGGTGCCGGAACCAGAGCCGAACGCTTCGGAGGCCGAACAGAATACGGCGCCCGAAACACCCGGCGAACAGTCCGGGATTCCGGTGACCGAGAGCGCCCCGCTTCCGGCGGCCGAGGCCACCGCCGAAACCGGCGCCCAGGCCGAACCGCTGACGGAATCCGCAACGGCGTCTGTCGCCGAACTCGTGCATATCCGCACCGCCGACCGGACCGCGGAGACCACGGGTGATCTCGACGATCTTCTCGACGAGAATCTGCGTTTGCGTACCGCATTGAGTGAGGCGAATCGCGAAATCCGCGCCATGCGCGACCTTCTCGTCGTCTACGCAAGCCGCTGACCCCTACCGGCCGCACCGTACGCGGCCGGTATCGCAGCATCGGAGTGGGGGGGGGGGGGGGGGGGGGGGGGGGGGGGGCGGCGGGGGGGGGGGGGGGGGGGGGGGGGGGGGGGGGGGGGGGGGGGGGGGGGGGGGGGGGGGGGGGGGGGGGGGGGGGTGGGGGGGGGGGGTGTTGGGGGGGGGGGGGGTGGTGGGCGGGGGGGCGCCCCCCACGGCGTTCCCGCCGTAGGTACCGCCTTGCGATCCGGGCCAGGCGGCGCTCATCAGTTCGGCCGAGGCGGCGATTCCGGAGAGGGGGAAGCCGCTGGCCAATCCCTTGGCC
>NZ_JARWNW010000236.1 GCF_029868325.1 Nocardia carnea | reverse complement strand
GAAGTCACCCTCGGATCGTAGGCCGCGGATAGCACGCGTTCCGGCCGCTGATCCCGGTGATCGGGAGCTACCGCGGTACCCGGCGCGCGGCGTGGGCTCCCCCCCCCCCGACGTCCCCCCTTGCCCGCCGCCCGCCCCCGCCCCGGCCGGGGGGCGCCGGGCGCGGGGGGGGCCCCCCCCCCCCCCCCCCGCCCCCGGTGCCCGCCCCCCCCCCCCCCCCCGCCGGGCGCCCGCGGGCCGGGGGTCCCCGGCCCGTCGACGCCGCTACCGGGAAGCCCTGGTAGCGGCGGACCGACCTACCTCAGGTCAAGCGTATGCGGCCGATTCCGCGGCACCCTCCTCACCGGTCGCGATGTCATCGGCCTGCTTCGGCTCCTGCTGCGGCCTGCCGATGAACAGGCAGATGGCGGCCACGATCAGCGAGCAGACGATGAACCAGCCCACCGCCACATTGAACGACGACAACGCTGGGGAGGCGGTCCCAGGGACCGTCCACATCGAGAGCATGACCGATACGATCGCCACCCCCACCGCCGAGAACGCCTGCCGGGCAGTGCTCAGGATGCCCGTGGTGACACTGGTGACGTTGTCGGGCACGGATTCGATCACGATCTTCGGGTAGCCGGTGAAGGCGAAAGCCGTGGCGACCGCCGCGACGGCGAAAACACCCATCATCACCGGCAGCGATTTATGGCCCACCAGAATCATCAGGTTGGCGACGGCGAACAGCGCACCGCCGATGAGGAAGGCCGTCCGGCCGCCCCACCGGCCGGCGACAGCGCCCGCCAGCGGCGAAGCGCCGAAACCGAACAGCGCCGCGATACCGGCCACCAGGCCGGTGACCGTCGCCGACATTCCGAGGCCGACCGGTAGTGAGGTCGGCGACTGCAGAATCATCGGAGTCACGATCTGCACGGCACCGGCGGGGCCGAGCGCGAGCACCGACAATGCGATCAGGTTGAGCGTCATACGTTTGCTTGCGAACACCCGGAAATCGACCAGGGGTTCGCTGCGGCCCAACTCCCAGAAGGTCCATACCGCCAGGATGGCGAGGCCGACGACGATCAGCCCGATGACGGCGGGACTGGTCCACCCCCACGCCGGGCCCTGCGTGATGCCGTACAGCAGGGCGATCAGGCCGGGCGTCATCAGAATCGCGCCCACATAGTCGAACCGGGGCAATTCAGACCGGGTGTGCGCTCCCGGCAGCACCACCGCCGCCACGGCGGAAGCCACGATGGCCAGGACCGCGGCGAGCACGAAGATCATATGCCAGTCGGCGACATCGAGCAGGACACCGGCTATCAGGGAGCCCCCCGAACCGGCCAGCAGTGCCGCGCCACTGATGAATCCGACCGCGATCGACACCTTCTCGGCCGGAAGGGCTTCACGAGCCAACCCGTAGCAGAGCGGCAGGATCGCACCCGAAACTCCCTGCACACCCCGCCCGATGATGATCGCCCCCATCGAGTCACCGAAAACGCTGATCACCGAGCCGAGCACCGAGACCAGCATGATGACGATAAGAACCTTTTTGCGGCCGTACATATCACCGAGACGGCCGCCGACCAGGGCTGTCGCCGCCGCGACGAGCATGTAGGCGGTAACCGCCCAGCCCGTGGTGGAGGCCGGCGCCCCGAAGATTTCACTGAACCGCGGCAACGCGATGAAGATCGTGCCGGCTTCGAAGGCGCTGACGCATTCGGCGAGGATCAGCGCCGTGATGATCAGCGCCGGAGATCTGAATGTCTTCGTGCCTTCGAGATTCCCGGTGGTGAGCCGGGATGCGGGATCGGACATCGATTGTCCTCCTGAGACGAGATGGGCCCGGGGTTCCGGTCGACGTATCGCCGGCCGGTGCTCACGGATTAGGTCTTTCCGCGGCATCGACGCGGGATTGGGCAGCAGAACCCCGCGGGCCGGCGGCACCGCGGAAACTGCACCGGCGCCGGCGCCTGCGACACGTCTCGGACTTGTCCGGCGGTCCGTCGTGATGCAGGTCACCAACAGCTGGCACCACGGACGATAAGGCGTGCCCGAAATGTCTTCTGTCCCGTTTCCGGTGAGCGGGACCGAGCAGACTTCCCATCTGACCGAACAGCGGCAACCGGACAACCGCTCGATGGGGCCCTATCGGGCTGACACGACGGACGACCGTGCCGCCTCTCTGTGCAGGGCTCACCGATGCAGCAGTGAACCGGTTCGGTGGGGCCGACCAAGCGAAGCGACCGCCTATCCGAACCCCGCACACACGTATCCACTTCATATTCGCCGAGGAGATGACCGTGCCCGTTCCCCACTCGATCCCGATGTCGAAGCACGTATGAGCGCTCTCGTGGCAGTGCAGTCCATGCGTTCCCCGGGTATCGAACAAGTTCTCGTCGACTTCCTTCTGCCAGAAACCGATGGCGCGTCAGGTATCGATCTCGAACTCGAACCGCTGGGTCATCTCCGGGGTGATGTCCTCGGCATCGACGTAGAGCACATCGGCACGAGGCCTGCTGTTCATGTGCCGGCTGGCGATATGCCCTTCGAAGACGTTCTTGAAGTACACGGGGAAGGAGTAGTGGATGTAGAAGCAATGCGCCATATCCACCACCTTGTCCACGATCTCGCGGCAATTGGAGCCTTCGATCTTCAACCGGCTCCAGGTGAACGGGGTCCACTCCCCTTCGTCGTACCCGGCGATCTCGGGGATCACCACCTCGGGCGGTGGCGGATTGCCGTGAGGATCGTGCCAGATGTAGAGCCGGCCGTTGCGTTCGAGCGTTGTCCACGATTCGGTGCGCGCCGGCGGCGGGACCCGCCGGGCATACGGAATGCTCACGCAGCGCCCGTTACCCGACCAGCGCCAGTCGTCGAAGGGACACGCCACCGCATCGTCCTTGATCGTGCCCTGGGTGAGATCACCGCCCATATACGGGCAGTGGGCGTTGAGCACCTTCAGCGATCCGGCGCTGTCGGCGAATACAACGAGTTTCGCGCCGAAGGCCTCGACGGCGTGCGGTTTCCCATCGCGGAACCGTCGAGCAGGCCGAGGCAGTGCCGGCCGCGGTCACCGGAACGAACGCCACACAGCAGTACACAACGCTCGCCCGTGCCGGGACGGTCACCGGAGCCGGGGGCTATCCAGCCGAGGCCATCCGCCGGGCCGCGGAGGCTTGGCAGTCCTGCGCCGACCGCGTCGCCGAGCCCGCGCGGCCGGCAGCATGTCCCTATTTCCGGCCGGCCACCAGCTCACGGGCTTCGGCGCTACCGTTCAACGGCCGGGTGACCCGGCTGGTGACACACCAACCGTTATCGGTGCGGCGCAACTCGATCCGATGGACTCCGGCCCGCCAGATGTAGAACTTGCCGTCCTCGTGCCGCACCAGGATCGATTCGCAGATCGCCGCGGCCTCGTCGCCCTCGATACGCTCGATATGGGGTGGGCCGAAGAAATGGGCGCTGCCGCCACCGATGATGTTCTGGTGGGCGTCGGACAGGACCATCGACCGAACCTCGGCGCGCCCGGCCATCCGCCAGCCTTCGACGTCGTACTCGCCGTCCTCGGCCCACAGCTGCGCCACGGCATCGGCCTCACCCGCATCGACGAGGGGTCCGTACGCGGTGAGCTTGCGGATGATGGCGAGCTCGTCCTCGAGTCGCTGCACCCGCGCCACCAGTCCGGCAAGCGATTCTTCCACGCTCATGCCCGCCCACCTTTCGCGTCGCCGACCGGCACCCGGGCGCCGGAGACGCCCATCCCCTGCGCGCCGGCGCCGATCTCCGGGTCCGGGCCGTATTCCACACCTTCGATCATGTTTCGACCTTTCGTTTCATCGGATCGGCGTCTGGCCTGGCGGCCGCCGTGAGTCCGGTGCCGGGCTGTCGCGCCGATCCGGTATCGGCGATACCGTGGCATGAAATCAGGTGCCGGAAACGCCGGGGTGCAGCATTCCGCTGGCTGGGAGTGTCACCGCTACACACCCCTTCTTGTCATGTTCTGTCGGGATCTCGCCACGCACCTTCCATCGCCATTTCCCGGTGAAAGAGGATGTACTCGCGCCGCTGTTCCGGCAGAGCGAGGAATTCATCGTCGAAATCCTGCGGACGGCGTCCGCCGACGCAGACCCGGTCGAGGTACTCGCACATGCGTTCACCACCGAGGTCCACCGGAGACGGATACCGGAATTCGACCGAAAGTTCATGGAGCTGATGATCCATACGCCGCCGTACCGGTTGCGGTGGCTGGAATGGGGCGAAGGGCTGAGCGGGGAGATCACCCGTACATGTCCGGAAGCGTCCCACCGAGCAGCCCCATACCCAGACTTCACAGCGGGTGGATCCCGGCCACCATCGGCCTCGGGCTCACCGCTGCTCCCTCGGCAGACCGAGGATCTGCTCAGCGATCACGTTCAGCTGGACCTCGAGTGTGCCGCCCCCGATCAACAGCGACGGCGTCGACAAGTAGGCCTTGGCTGCCTGTCCGCCACCGGCAACGTCGGGGCCGAGGCTACCGATGGCCGCCTCGGGACCGAACCACTCGAATACCTGCGCGGCAGCGTCGGTGATGTGCCGCGCGGATGCGGCCTTGAGCACACTGGCCTCGACGCCGGGGGTGAAGCCCGACAGCCGCTTGAAGATGCTCCGGCGTGCAAGCGCGTCGAGAGCACCGGTGCCGGAGGAAATCCGTCCGAGTGCAGGGAGCGCCGCTGCCCGGGCGACGGGGTCGAGAGTCCGGACGACCTCGACCGGTTCGAAACGGTTGTTGCCGGCAACGGGGATGGTGCCCATCGCTACTCGCTCGTTGGCGAGCGTCGTGCGCGCCACCTTCCAGCCCTCCCCCGGCGCGCCGACGAGGTCGGCGTCGGGCACGAACACGGCGTCGAGCGCAACCTCGTTGAACATGCTGTCACCGTTGGCCTCTCGCAACGGCCGCACCTCCACGCCCGGGGCGTTCATATCGACGAGGAAGAAACTGATACCGCGATGTTTGGGGACGTCCCGATCGGTGCGGGCCAGGCAGATTCCCCAGTGCGCCTCATGCGCGCTGGAGGTCCATACCTTCCGGCCGTCGATCCGCCAGCCGCCCGCCACCTTGGTGGCGAACGTGGTGAGCGACGCCAGATCGGAGCCGGCACCGGGCTCGGAGAACAGCTGGCACCACACGATCTCGCCGCGCAGGGTCGGGGCGACGAGCCGTTCCCGCTGGTCCTCGGTTCCGTACTGAAGGATCGACGGCAGCGCCCACTCACCGATGACGGTCGTGGGCTGGGCCATCCCCGCCCGGTCGAACTCCTCCGCGACGATGAGCTGTCCGGCAGTATCCGCACTCAGCCCGTACGGTGCGGGATAGTGCGGCGCCACCAGACCGCGGTCGGCGAGCAGCACCTGCGCCGCCGGCGGATCCAGCGCGGCCGCCTCGGCGATGGTCGCGGATACCGTGGCCCGGAATTCCGGCCGGTCCTCCAGACCGAGAGCGGTGTGACGCTGGGTGGTCAGTGCCAGGCTGCCGGCGCGCCGGGCCCACTCTTCGGGTGACCCCCCGAGCGCCAGCAGGCTCGCTGCCCGCCGCCAGTACAGGTGGATGTCATGCTCCCAGGTATTGCCGATACCGCCCAGCAACGTCAGGCTGTCCAGGACCATATCGACGGCCTCACGGCGGCACACCGTTGCCGCCCGCGCCGCAGCAAGTGCCAGTTGCTGCGGGTCGCCGGCGCCCGCGGCCAGTGCCGCATCCCACACGGAACTGGTCAGCACCTCGAGCCGGATGAACAGCTGTGCGCACTTGTGCTTGATCGCCTGGAAAGACCCGATCGGCCGGCCGAACTGCTCACGTATCTTCGCGTACGCCAGGCTCGTCTCCTGCGCCCAGCGGGCGATACCCACAGCCTCGGCGCACTGCAGGACGACGGCCAGCGATGCGACCTCGTCCGGTAGCGCGCCGAGGATGTGGTCGGCGGGAATCCTGGCCTCCGACAGTTGTATCCGCCCGATATCGCGAGTGAGATCGACCCCTTCTTCCACGGTGCAGCTGATCCCGTCGAGGCCCGCGGAGACCACGAACCAGACGATCGTTGCCTCACACCGACCGGCCAGCACCAGGACGTCCGCGCCGACCGCACCCAGGATCGGGACCGTGGTCCCGGAGACGGTGATCTCGTCGCCGTCCCCTTCGAGCGTGACAGTTCCGGGTTCCAGCCCGCATGCGCCGGTGGCGCCTTCGGCGAAGCGCGGCAGCCACTCCTTGCGTGCGGCATTGCTGCCGTGCGCCTGGACCACGGCGCTCGCGGTGACCGTCGGCAGCAGCGGGCCCGGAACGAGGCCGTGTCCCGACTGCTCCAGCGCTACCGCGAGCTCCAGCACGCCCGCGCCGGAACCGCCGAACTCCTCGGCGAGGTGCAGTGACGGAATACCCATGGCCACCAACTGGTTCCAGTGGTCAGGCCGCTCGCCCTGCGCGAGTCGGGCGAACTGCAGCCGGGTCCGATGGACAGGTGTGGTCCGCGCCGCGAAGCGCGCGAGCGAGTCTGCGAGCGCGTCGTGGTCGGCTCCGATACCGATCGGCATACCATCAACCTTTCAGCTTCAGCACCTTACGGGCGTTCTCGTGCAGGAACTTGGGCCAGACACCGGCATCGAAACCCACCTGCGGCATATCGCCGAAGATCCGGTCCAACGTCAGTCCGGCCGGGAAATACCCGGCGTAGATGATCTTGTGGGCGCCGCGGGTGTTGGCGTAGTCGACGATGGCCTTCGGGTAGTGCTTGGGCGCGAACGCGGACGTCGAATAGTAGAGGTTCGGCCACTTCAGCATCAGTTTCACCGCCAGGTCCTCCCACGGCTCGCAACCGTGCCGCGTGACGAAGACCAGATCCGGAAAATCGAACATCACATCGTCGATCAATTCGACGTGCTGCACCGCGGACTTGACCCGCGGGCCGGCGATCCCCGCACAGGCGAAGATCGGAATTTCCAGTTCGACGCATTTGGCATAGATCGGGTACATCTGCGGGGCGTTGAGCGCAACTTGCGGGAATGTGCCCGCGGCGAAGGAACTCACCGAGACGATCCCGAACTCCTCGTATTCCCGGGTCATCCGATTCAGCGTGCCCATGATGTCGTTGGGGTCGACTGCGGACCCCTGCGGTACGAACCGGTCCGGGAAGAGGCGGACCGCCCGCTGTCCCGATTCCTTGGCCATGCTGACCATGCCTATCTCGATACCGTGCTTGTCCATCTCGCGCAGCGTCACCGAGATCGGATCGCCGGTGTCGAGGTCGTCGGGTACGCCCTTGAACATGTACTGGGCGGGCATACTGAACTCGTCACGGCTCTCGCGGTCCTTCGTCTGACGCTTGATGAAGGCGTACTCATCGGCGCCCGACTCGCGGAATCCGATATGCGTGTCGATGATGGGGATCCCGTTGTACGGGGTCATACGGTCGGCTCCTTCCGGATCGGCCCGCTGTTCAGGTCACGGGCCGTGATGCGTTCACGCTCGAGGATGTCCAGACTCGCTTCGACATTGCCGGTGTAGCCCGGGCCACAATCGCACTGCCACAGCACGGCCTCGACCATTTCCTCGAGTGACTCGGGCACAAACCATTCGGAACCGACCATGTTCGACGCCACCGACAGCGCGCCGTCGGTCGCAACCGCCGAGCGGGGGCGGACCGCATTCACTCGGATACCCGTGTCGTTCAACTCCGCGGCCAGGCCTGCGGTGAGGCGATCCTGCGCCGCCTTACTCGCACCGTAGAGCGAGGTGCCGTGAATCTCCGCGTCCAGATCGGCGCCTCCCGCGGGCGGCGGTTCGACCGGGCGGATACGGGCCGTGCTACTGGTGATGTTGACGATCCAGCCCTCGCCGCGCTCCCGCATCCCGGGGATCACCCGCTGCGCGAGGTCCAACGGCGCGTGCACGTTCACCTCGAAGGTCAGGCGCGCACGCCTGGCCGGATAGTCCCGCAGCGGCTGGAAGATCGCGGCCGCGGCATTGTTGACGAGGATGTCGATCGGCCCGCCCAGCGCGCGTTCGGCCTCCGGAACGATGCGCGCACGGGATTCCGGGTCCTCCAGCCTCGCTCGGACTGTGGCGACCCGGCCGCCGGCACCGGCAATGAGTTCGGCGGTCTTCCGCAGGGATCCGCCCAGCGCGGAATCGCCGTCGTCGAGGGTGCGAGCCACGATCGCGACTGCCGCGCCTTCCGCCGCCAGCCGCTGCGCGATACCCGCTCCGATGCCACGGCTGGCGCCGGTGACGATCGCCCGGCGCCCACGCAGGCGACCTGTCACGCCCCCAGCTCCACCGCGAGTTCCTTCGCGAACGTCTCGCGCAACAGCACATCGTTGGGGTTTTCCGGCAACGTGTCGAGTGGCCGGGCCACCTCCGACGGCGTGGGCCCGTACTTCGCAGCCAGTGGTGCCAACGCATCGAGATCGAAGTCGTACAGCTCGGCGGCATTCGCGGCGAACAGCTTGCGCAGCTCTGTCTCGTCGAGGTCGTGCATCACCTGGCGGACGCATTCCCGGGTGAACGGGTAGGTGCCCTCGTTGTGCGGGTAGTCGCTGCCCCACATGAACTTGCCCGCACCGAGCGTGTCACGTGCCGCCATATCCTCGGCCGACGGCATTGTCGCGCCGACCCACACGTTGCGCCGGAAGTACTCGCTGGGACGCAGCGGCAATTGCTCGTCTTCGCTGTAGAACAGCTCGCCGATCCGCCCGGTGCGCTTGACGCGTAGATCCACGGTGTCCAGCCGGCGCATCAGATCCGGTGCCCACGCGCACCCCTGCTCGGATACGACGAACTTCAGCTTGGGGAACCGTTCGAAGACGCCCGACAGGATCATCTGAACCAGCGGGCGCATCGAGTAGAAGCCCACCTCGTTGATATAGAGCAGGGATGAGGTCTTGTACCGGCCGTAATCCGGAAGCCCGCTTCCCGCATGGCTGTTGACCGGAACCCCGAGCTCCTCACAGACCGCCCAGAGCCTGTCATAGATCGGATCGTACAGCGGTTTGACCCATTTGACGTCCGGCGCCAGGTTCGGGAGCAGGATCCCGCCGCGCAGCCCGTTGTCCTTGATCCACTTCACATCGGCGATCGCTTCGTCGACGTCGTTGAGGAAAACCTGTCCGACCCCTGCACGCTGAGCCGGGGCGTCGGCGCAGAAATCCTTCAACCAGCGATTGTGGGCCCGGATCCCGGCGAGGCGCTTCTCGAAGTCCTCGGCACGCGGAGGGCCCGCCAGTACGGCGGCACTGGGGAAGAAGGGCGGCACCGTGTTCGGGAACAGCACTTCACCGACGGTTCCATCCCCCTGAGTCTCCCGCAGACGACGTTCGCTGTCCCAGTTGCGGGTTCGGCCATCGTCGACCAGGTCGCGGTAGGGGTTCTTGTACCCGCCACGCCACTCGTCGAATTGGCCCTGCCACTTCGCTTCGAGATACGAGCGGTAGGTGGCGTGATCGGCACCGGCATGACTGTCTGCGGAGATCAGGATATAGGGCGTTTCTGTTGTCACCATGGACACTCCCGGTCGAGGATTCCTTGTTGAAACGGTGTTCTAATTCTTACAAGAACACTATCCCGCGACCGGCAGATGTCAATGGTTGTCGAACAGCAAATCTAGAACGCCGTTCTATATCGCACCCTGCGCCCCCTGGCTCGGGCGACCCCGGCGCGCCCTCGACGACGTGCAGCTTCCCGTCGTGGAATTCGTCGAGCGTCAGGCGGCGCCGGAGCCGCGGAAACGCCGCAAGCAGGCAGGGAGACGCCGGAGCGGCACAGCGCGGGGCCAGTCGTCGGCCCGGAAGTAGGCATCGCTGCCGCCGTCGACGAACACCACGCTCCCGCATAGGAACCGCGCGGCATCGGACAACATGAAAAGCACCCAGTCCGCCAGGTCGCATCTACTGGCGCTGAGCTTGGATCGCGCCACCTCCGAAGCCGATATCCTGCGGATCGTCGACGACCATGCCCGCGCAACGCAGTACGCGATCGAGGTGGGCTTCGATGCGGTGGCACTACAATCTCTGCGCGGCAGGCATTTTCACCGGAAAGTGTTGTCCGCGGGTGAGCAGCGGCCGGCGGAAGACCACCACCACCGAGGCGCAGCCGATCGGCCTGCCTACGTAACCGTGTCCGCAATGCCGCGGCGATGGTGCTTCCCCACCGACCCCGCCGCGGCTGCGGTTGCCGACGGGCTCGCCGGCGGCCGGTGGAACCGCGAGCGTTTACCGCAGACGGCTACCGGAGCTTCTGCGTTCCGCCGTCGACCATCAGCGTCTGACCGGTCATGTAGTCGGCGTCCGCGCTCGCCAGAAATACCGCGACCCGCCCGATATCCTGTTGCGGATCGCCGAAACGGCCCAGGGGGACACGTCTGAGCATGGCTTCCTCGACACCCGGATTCGCCTCGATATACGCGCTGACCCCTTCGGTGAGTGCCAGCGGCGAGATCACGTTCACGTTGATGTTGTCGGCGGCCCATTCGTTGGCTGCCACCCGGCTGACCGCGCGGATCGCTTCCTTGGCCGCGGCATAGGAGGCCTGTGTGGCCTGCCCCTCGATACCGGCGCCCGAGGCGAAGTTGATCACCGAGCCCGCTGTCGCCCGCAGATGGGGGTATGCGGCTTGCATCAGCCGCACCGTCGGATAGAACCCGGTGCCGAACGAGAGGTCGAACATCTCCTGAGTTGTCTCGACGAGCCGGGCCTGGCGCGAGGCGTGTGCGTTGTTGACGAGAATATGCAGTGCACCGAAGGTTTCGATCGCGGCCGCACAGATCTTCTCGGCACTGCCCTCCTGCGCGATATCGATGTCGACGTACTTCCCCTGGCCGTCGAGTTCCTGCTCGAGCGCACGCCCCGCCGCGCCGTCGATATCGGCGAAGACGATCGATGCTCCTTCGCCGGCGAAAGCCCGGACGATTCCGCGGCCGATCCCACCGGCTCCTCCGGTGACTATCGCGACTTTTCCGTCGAGTCTCACCTGTGCTCCTTCCGTCCCGGTTCCACAATTCGCCCGAACAACGTCGGTACCAATGTCATTCGGTCGGCGGCGGAAGCAGCTTCTTCGCCGAGGCCCGCGCCTCCAGCAGCAGCTCGGCCCGGTTGTGCCCGCTGTTCTTCTCGGCGACCGGTTCGAACTGCTTCACCACGACGACGGGGCCGTTGGCCAGATTCGCCAGGCCCTGTGCGGCGACATCGCGAGGTTCGGAGACCAGGAGGCCGGGCCGGTCCATTTTCAGCCCCGCCCGGTCCATGGCCGGCGTGCGGGTGAGTCCCAGCACCAGTTCCAGGACATCGACGTCGTAATCCTTCATCTCGAGCCACAGCCCCTCGGCGAAGATGCGGCCGAACGATTTGACCGCCGAGTACACACTGATCTGGGCCGATCCCAGATAGCCGCTGAGCGAACCCACCAGCAGGATTCCGCCGCGGCGTCGTTCCTTCATGGGCGCACCGAAATGCTGCACCAGTTTCAGCTGTGCGGTGATGTTCAGATCGATAACAGCCTGGAAGCGTTCGAGATCGCCGGTCACGAATTCGTGACCGTAGGTGTTGGCGCCCGCGTTGTAGATGAACAAGCCGACGACGAGATCGTCGGTGGCCTCCCGGATACGGTCGAAAGCATCCGCGGCGCACAGGTCGACCGATAGGGTACGAACCTCGGCGCCATGCGCACGGCAGGCTTCGGCGGTCGCCTCCAACGGTTCCGGTTTACGGGCCAGCAGCACCAGGTTCATCCCCTGCTCGGCGAGCTGGACCGCGAATTCGGCACCGACGCCTTCGGAGCCGCCCGCGATAACGGCCCATGGCCCGTACTTCTGCATATCCACGTGTTTCACTCCTCGTTCCGAGCCGATGCCGGGCTGGTATGTCGCCGATCCGGGTCGGCGAATCCCGGCAGAACCGTTCCCGAGGCTAGAGTCGGCGCACGGATCAGCGGCGCCGACTCCCACTCAATGGATCCGCCGCAGGACGCGGAGTGGGGTGGTGGGAGCGTCCGGCTCAGCGCTGAGCGGAGCGCATCGCCGCGACCCGGGCCCAGACCGCCGGGTCGGTGCGGGGACCGCCCGGAGTATCCGCGCCGTAGCGCTCGATCTCGGCCGTGAGGTCCAACGGTGCGGTCATCGCGGCACCGCGGAGGGATTCCTCGACGTGTTCGTCGGGCACGAGCCAGCACACCTCGAACTCGATACCGTCGGGGTCGCGGCCGTAGAGCGCCTTGGTCGACCCGTGATCACCCGCACCGGTCAACGCCCCGGCACCGGCCAGCCTCTGCCGGTACGCCGAGAGCTCGGCCAGCGTGCCGACCTCCCATGCCACGTGATAAAGCCCGACCGATCCAGGGGCCGGGACGGCCGCGTCCCGGGACTCGAACAACCCCAGATCGTGGTCGTTGGCCGAACCCGCGTGCCGCAGGAACGCGCCCCCGGGAAACCCACCGGGCAGGCGTTCGAAGCCGAGCACCTGCTCGTAGAAGTCGAGGCTGCGCGCGAGGTCAGAAACATACAGGACGATATGGTTGATTCCGCGCATATCCGGTAGACCTCCTCGGCCGTCGGTTTCGTCCGCCCGGCCCGCCCAGCGGTGACGGACCCATCGCCCACCATCATGCTCCACTCGCCGGTCGATCCGGCAGCCCCTTCCCGGCGGCCGGAACACCGCCGCGACGGGATACCGGGGCGGGCGAGGGGGTGCCCGAAAAAGTTTCCACTCAACGGTAACCGGAGAGACAACGCGACCGCTCGGTCGATACGTTCCGGAGTTGTCCACCGGGTTACGGCTGTATCGGATGGACCGGAGACGAAGGAGGCCCATGATCTCGGCGGAGACGATACCGCTCGACCGGGTGCCGCAGGGCCCGGTCACATCCTTCCGTTGCCGGGTGGAGGAGTCGTGGATCGACTTCAACGACCATATGAATGCCATGTACTACGGGATCATCGTCTATCGCGGGCAGGCGGAGTTCAGCGCGATGATCGGGATGGGCGAGGACTATGTCGACCGCACCGGGCTGGGAAAGGTCGTGGTCCAGTCGTCCCTCAGTTACGAGCACGAGGTGCGCCGCGGAGACGAACTCGAGATCCGCTCCTGGCTGCTGGGCGTCGACGATAAACGTATCCACGTCCTGCACGAGGTGTTCAGCCTGGACACCGGGCGCCGAGTGGCAGTGGGTGAGCAACTGGACCTGCATTTCGACCTGACCTCTCGGCGTTCCGCCCCCATGCCGGCCGAGCAGCGGCGCTACCTGACGGAGTTCAGCCGGATTCAGGCCGAGGCCGGACTTCCCGACGGAATCGGCCGGATCGTGCGCGGACCGCAAGCGCATACCTCCTCTGTGGTGTAGGCGCTCGCGCAGGCCCGGCACGATTACCGCGGAAACCCGGGTCCTGTCACGCGGCGGGACCCGGGTTCCGGCGTTCTCAGCCGAGGCTGAACGGCTGCCCCCAGACGGTGACGATCTCCTTGACGGCGGCGGTTTCGACCTCCACCTCGGTGAATGCCCGGGCCTGCGCGTAGCCCGCGCAGCCCGAGAGCCCGATGGTGCTGTTGGCCCAGCTCACGCTGCCGCTGGTACCGGTGATCGAGGAGAAGGGCCGATGCGATTCCGAACCGAAGGCGTCGGGGGCTTCCAGGTCCAGCAGGTAGAACTTCTTCGCCTGCCCCGGTCCCAGGCTCAGGTTGCCACCGAGACTGCCGCCGGCCGACTGCTTCTGGCCCGTCGAATCCGTGCTGTAGTTCGCGCCGCTGTTGGCACCGCCACCGGCGATATTGACCTGGCAGCCGACCACATAGCCGGGTTTGATCTTCGAACGGGCCGGGGCGGACAGTTCGACCTGGGCACTGGCCGACACCCAGGCATTGCGGTGCAGCGGGGTGGCGCCCATGGACGGGCTGATCGTGGCCGATTCCCCGACGATACGCAGCGTGACAGCTGTGCCGTCGGCGAGGGTTTCGGTGACCGCCGCCCCGGGCAGCGGTACGAAGGTGTCGGCGCCGGCGCTGCCGGTGGCCATCAACCCCACCGATGCGGCCGCCACGAATGCGGCGCGGACGAGTTTCTTGGGATCAATCATTGCGAAAAAACCTCTCCGGGTTCATGACTTGTCGAGAAGACGAGCGGTCGGAAATCGGACCGTGCTCATCCGATACTGAACGGCGCCCCGTAGAGAGTGGTCTTCGAATAGTGATCGCCGATGATTTCCACGACCGTGTAGGCCCGGGCCTGCGCGTAACCGCCGCACCCCTGGATCTCGATCTCGAAATCCCGGTATCCGACACTGTAGACACCGGGCTTCAGAATATCTTTGAAACCGACCCGGACGAATTTCACCTGCCCCGGGCCGAGCTGGATACCGGCCGAACCGCTCAATCCGCCACCGTTGGTGCTGACATTGCCGGAAAGTCCCGCGGAGATCGCACTGTCGCCGATGCTGACCTGGCATCCGACGATATAGCCGGTGTTCACCTGTGAAGCGCCGTGGGTCGACGAATTGTTGGTACCCGGCATATCCGCCGGCGTCGAATAGGGCCCCGGGCGTTCGACCGTCGGCGTATGGGTGACATCGGCGGTGACGGTGCCCGATACCCACACCACTCGTCCCACCCCGTTGGCGGCCATCGACGGGGATATCACGGCATGTTCGGCCGTCCGGGAGATCGTCGCCCCGGGGGCGGCCTGATGGCCGTCGGGTAGCGGTACGAAGGTATCGGCCGTGGCGTGGCCGGCGGCCAGCATTCCGACGGCCGCGAATACCGCACTTACTCCGCCCAGGCGCATACCGCGGGCATACGGGTGGCGTGGGACATTTGCTTTCATCTGTTGACCCTCATCTCGATCGAAAGCGGTCATGCCGGCATCGGCATTGTTTTCCGGAATGTCGCCGGAAGAATATGGACGGGTCACTACGCCGCGTATCGTGCCGATCGGCCGGGCAATGAGCACATGGGATTTCCCGAACTCACCCAACGGTGCGGGCGAAGTGAATCCGGTCGACCGAACGAGGCTGTTCGGCGATCGGCACAATGGATGCGGCGATATCGCCACGCCGATGATCAGGCCGTGGCGATATACCACCGCCCGGGATTACGGGCGGTGGTATGCACACCGCAACTACTCGGTTATAAGGATTGGGTTGCGGTCATGATGTTCCCTTCTTCATCCTCCGCCGGGCCGCGTGGCGCGCGGATATGCGCGTCGTATGCGGAGGTTCGCGACGACCGGCCGGCTGTTCCCGTTCGGCCGAATGCCGAGGCGGACGGAACAGCGCGGACCGGCCGCCGCGTAGCGGTCGGCAACCGTATGTCTCGACCGGTGCGGATACCGGCTCCGGGCGGTATGGACCGCTTCGTGAGGCCGGCGCGTTCCGGTCGATTCGATGTCGACGATAAGTCGCCGCCGTAAAAGAGACCATCGCCACTCCCGCTGAGCGAGAATCACCTTGGCGGGGCTGTCCTGGACACCGCAGAGCCTCGGCGTACCAGCCGTGTCGGCGTACCGAAAGGGACGCACCCGGCAGGTACGCCGGCCGAGTACCGCGGTTCGCCGGTGGACAGCGCGGCCCGGGCCAGGCTCAGAGCTTGAACCGCCCGGCGAAACTACGCAGGGGCAGGTCCGCGCTGGTGATGATGCCCGGACGGGCCGCCACCACGGACCGCAGCGAGTGCAGTGCGGGCATACCGGTGACGGTCATCCCGATGGAGGCGAAACTGGCGGGGTCGGACAGGTCGACGCCCTTGCGGGGAAACACCATATGCTTGCTGTAGATACTGGGGTCGCCGGTGATCTGGGTGATGTAGCAGCCCTTGATCTTCCAGGCCGGGTCGGTATGCGGGGTCATCTGCCATTCGAGATGGGATTCGACCCGCGGTACGCCGTCGACCATGCCCTGGTACTTGATGTAGTTGGCGCCGAGCGACCCCTTGGGCAGGAAATACCAGCCGAGATCGACATCTTCGGTGCAGGCGCCGAGTTCGTAGCCGAAGGTCACCTCGTCGAGTTCCAGACCGAAGGCGTCGGCCATCAAATACACCGAATCGGCGAATACCGCGGTGTATTTATGCAGCGATTCCGGAATGGTCGGATCGTCGACCGGGCGGCCGTATCCGACGGCTTTCCAGGTGTCGACGGAATGATGGCAGGAGACGTCGACCGATTCGGTGACGGTGACGTTCTCGATCTCGGCGACATCGGCGCTGTGCACGATCCCGAGGATCTGGGCCAGGCCCGGGTTCATTCCGGTGCCGTAGAACGTCGCGTTACCGCGCTCGCAGGCGGCCGCGATGACCTCGCTGACCTTGCGGCCGGAGGGATGCGGATGGTTGGTGTCGCGGTGGTAGCCGGTGATCCAGTCCGCGGTGGTCACCACGTTGATCCCCGCTTCGAGAACTTTCTCGTACAGCTCTTCGTCCGGGAAGACGCCGTGGAAGGTGAGCACATCGGGCCGGGCGGCGATGATCTCCTCGACCGTCCCGGTGGCGATCACGCCGACCGGGTCGATACCCACGATCTCGCCCGCGTCGCGGCCGATCTTCTCCGGGGTGTAGCAGTGCAGCCCGACGAGTTCGAGGTCGGGGTGGTTGCGGATCCGGCCGATCATCTCGGTGCCGAGATTGCCGGTCGCTACCTGGAATACCCGGATCTTATCGGTGCTCATGGGAGGCCTTTCGATCTGACGAGACTGGTTCTTCGAGCGGGCGGGTTACGAAGGGTCGGCCGCAGGCCGGACGGCACCGCTGTATTGCCGGTGCGGATCGGGGCCGGCCTGCCCGGCGCCGGGGTAGAACTGCCGTGCCCATTCCCGGAGGGCGGTGAACCCCTGGTACTCCTTGCGGGACAGCGCGGGCGGATCCGAATACCGCTGGTGGGACCAGATCTCGATATCGGCCTCGAACTGTTCGATGACGAAATCGGCCATCGTCTTGCCGTACCGGGTGATCTCCGGGGCATCGTCGCCGGGTTTGCGCCCGATCCACACCGTGAACCGGACGTCGGAGGTGGATTCGTCCACCGGCGTCACCGCCGGCATGGTGCGATTGTCGACCATGCCCCAGCTCTTGGTGATCGAACAACCCAGCCCGGCATTGATCGATTCGACACCGCTGTTGACCTGGTCCGCGGCCACCGATTCGTCGAAGGCGATGGTGAAATCGACGTAGGAGACAGGACCGGAGAAATCGTGGCGGGTGAATTCCGGGACGAACGGGGTTTTGTGCACGAACTTGAAATGGGCGAAATCGACACCGTTCTCCATGACGTACTGGGGATGCATCTCCAGTCCCGTCCGGAACAGGGTCGCCGCGGGGACCGGCGGGTAGTAGTCGGCGGCGGTGCGGCCGTCACCGAACGCGGTGAACATATCCGGCACCTCGAAATACGGCGGCCGGCCTTCGATATCGAACCAGATCCACACCGCCTCGTTACGTTCCACCACGGGATAGCTGCGGATCCGGCGGCCCTTGTTCGGATGGCTCTCGTACGGGATGCAAACGTTGCGTCCCTCGCGATTCCACTCCCACCCGTGGAAGGGGCAGACCAGGTTCTCGCCCTCCACCCGGCCGCCGTATCCGAGGTGGGCGCCGAGATGTTCACAGTAGGCGTCGAATACCGCGACCCGCCCGGATGCCGAGCGCCAGGCCACCATCTCGCGGCCGAAGTACTTCATCTTGTGCACCGCACCGGTGGTGATCTCACTGCACCAGGCCACCTGGAACCAGCCCGTCGGCTCCATCGACAGCGGCGGTTTCGCCATCTGCACCCTCCACGCCTTCGTGAGCTGCCCGGATCGGCCGATCCGGCCACGCGCCAACCGATGATAGAACCCTCTACGAAAGAATACAAGAGGCCTATGTGAAACTCGGCGGGGTCGATCGGCGCCGGTAGAATCGCTGCTCGTGACGGAAACGGCGGCAGGTGAACGGCGCGCCAACAGGCGTGGAATCCAGTCTCGGGAGAGCATGCTCGAGGCCGCGATCGTTTCGCTGGCCACCGGTGATCCCGCTGCCGTCTCCGGTAACCGCATCGCCCGCGATATCGGCGCGACCTGGGGCGTCATCAAATACCAGTTCGGCGATATCGACGGCCTCTGGGCGGCGGTGCTGCGGCGCACCGCGGACAAACGTGGTGATCTGCCCGCCGGCATCAAACCGGACGGCACCCTGCACGAGCGGGTCGCCGCCATGATCACCGCCATGGCCCGCGGCCTGCGCAGCCGGGAATCCCTGGCGATCGAAACCCTGCGCGCGGCCCTCCCTCGCGACCACACCGAACTCGAACGCGATTTCCCGCTCACCGCCGCCGAACTGGCCTCGTGGAAACCGCACTGGGATACCGCCTGCCAGAAGGCCTTCGCCGACCTCGACCTCGACCCGGTCAAGGTGCGCAAGGTGGCTGCCCTCCTCCCCGCCGCGATGCGCGGTATCACCTCCGAACGCACCCTGGGCACCTACGGCGACCTCGACGACGCCCTCGACGCCCTGATCGGCGGAATCGTCAGCTACCTCGAGGTATGACGGAACCGTCGACCGGCACCGCCGAAACCACGCCGAGAGTTCGGATCAGCGTGCGAATTACCGTTTCCCGACCGGCACCGGCGTTGCTGTAATGCGGCTATGCCACAACCTTCTCCTGCCGGGCGGCGTCAGCTCGCCCTGAACGCGTTCATCTATCCCGCGGGCCATCACGAGGCCGCCTGGCGGCATCCGTTCAGCCGCCCGGACCGGATCTACGATGTGCGCTACTACCAGGAGATCGCGCGTACCGCCGAAGCCGCGGCCTTCGATGCGGTCTTCTTCGCCGACGGTCCCGCCCTGCGGACCAGTGTGGCCTACAACGCCGCGCCCGGTCTGGAGCCGATCACCCTGCTCACCGCGATCGCCGCGGCCACCAGCCGGATCGGGCTGATCGCGACGGCGTCCACCACCTATTACGAGCCCTACAACCTGGCCCGGCTGTTCTCCTCGCTGGACCATATCTCCGGCGGTCGGGCGGGCTGGAATATCGTCACCACCGGAACCGATCTGGCCGCCGCCAATTTCGGTCTCGACCACCATCCCGGCCACACCGAACGCTACGCACGGGCCCGTGAATTCGTCGACGCGGTAACGGCACTGTGGGACAGCTGGGAGGACGACGCCGTCCTGCTGGACCGCACCGCCGGCCGCTACGCCGACCCGGACAAGATCCATCCCATCCATTTCGCGGGAGAACATCTGCGGGTGCGTGGCCCCTTCACCGCGGCCCGCACTCCGCAGGGTTATCCGGTGCTGGTGCAGGCCGGCGCCTCGAATGAGGGCCGGGCCTTCGCGGGCCGCTACGCCGAGGCGATCTTCACCGCACATCAGCGGCTCGGCGATGCCCAGGCCTTCTACACCGATATCAAACGCCGGGCGGCCGAATTCGGCCGCGACCCCGGCCATGTGAAGATCCTGCCCGGCCTCAGCCCGTTCATCGCGGCCACCGAAACCGAGGCGAAACAGCTCGAACGCGAGTTCAACGAGCTCACGGTTCCCGAATACGGTCTCGACCAGCTCGAAGGGCTGGCCGGTGAATCATTACCTCGCCTGCCGCTCGACGAACCGGTCCCGGCCGGCTTGTTCGCCGACGCCGGCGATGTCACCGACAACACGGCCAGCCGGCGCCAGGTCGTGGCCGGTATCGTGCGCCGCGAACGCCCCACCCTGCGCGCCCTGCTGCACCGTCTCGCCGGGGCCCGCGGGCATCGCGTATTCGCCGGAACCCCGGAGCAGGTCGCCGACACCATCGAGGAATGGTTCTGCTCGGGCGCCGCCGACGGTTTCAATGTGATGCCGCCCTACTACCCCGGTGGCCTGGAGACCTTCACCGCAACCGTGGTACCGATCCTGCGGGAACGTGGCCTGTTCCGCACCGAGTACACGGGTACCACGCTGCGCGACCATCTCGGTCTGCCGAAACCCGCGAGCCGGTTCGCGTCCGTACCGATACCCGGTTAGCGGGAACGACTCGCTGTACGACTCCTCCAGTAGGAGGCGCGCACAGCAACGGGCTCCACGGGCAAGAGCGCTACGCGACCGAGCCGATGTTTCTGTTCCGCTACTGCCGGTTGTCGGCGAACAGCAGAGTTCCGCCCAGACCGATCATCATCGCCCCGCCCGAGGCGCCCGCCATGGAAAGCCGCCGCGGCGACCCGGCGAACCAGCCCCGCGCGGCACCGGCCAGTAACGCCCACGCACTGTCACAGGCGAACGCGACCGCGGTGAAAACCGCACCGAGCACCAACATCTGAAACGGAACATTGCCCGCGTGGAAATCGACGAACTGGGGCAGGACGGCGACGAAGAAGACGATGGTCTTCGGATTCGTCGCCCCCACCGTGAAACCCTCACCGAACACCCGCCACGGAGAGAGCGCAGCGGTATCGCCGGCGCCGGGCGCGTCGAATCTGTCTCGGCGATGACGGATGGCCTGAACTCCCAAGTAGGCCAGATACAGTGCGCCGAACACTTTGACAACCGTGAACAATACGATCGATTTCGCCACGATCGACCCCACCCCGCCGGCGACCAAGCAGATCGGCACCAGGCCTCCCACCTCGTTACCCACCACGCTGAGCAACCCGCCCCTACGTCCCAGTGACAGCGACCGGCCGATCACGAAGAGCACACTGGGGCCGGGGATCACGATCAGGACCAGCGAAGCCAGTCCGAAGGTCAGCAGCGCATCGCCGTCGGGCACATTCCGAGGCTAGCACCGGACCGGATGGCCACGACACGCATTCCCGACGCCACCGGCAACTACGGCGGCTTCCGTCCGAAGGCCGGACGAAGCCGGGGGGCGGTGTGCCCGGGCGCGGATCACTCACCGGCCTCCCACATCTTCGGCCAATCCTTCGCGTGCAGTGCCGCATCGGTGCCGCCGTCGGCGAAGAGCACGGAGCCCACCAGGAACGTCGACTCGGGTCCCAGCAGGTACGCGATCAGCGAGGCGATCTCCTCCGGCCGGCCGCCGCGTCCGACCGGAATACCGGCCAGAAACTCCTTCATTCCGGCGCCGACGGCCGGGTCGTCGACGCTGCTGTCGGTCAGCGGAGTATGGATGAAACCCGGTGCGACAGCATTGATCCGGATGCCGTCTTTGATGTATTCACCGGAGTTCAGGCGGGCGTGGTATGCCAGGGCCGCCTTCGTCGCGGGATATGCCTGCATCGAGGCGAACTCGCCATACGACTCCGCCAGGCGGCAGGCCGCGGCTTCGTCGCCGGTCAGACAGGCGTCGGCGAGTTCCGTCGGCCAGCCGGGCTGGCAGGTCGTCGAGTTCGAGCTGACGAGAACGACCGAGGACGTCTCCCGCTGGGCGAGCAGAGGTCGCAGCCCGGCCAGGAGCTCGACGGCGCCGAAGTAGTTCACCGCGACCAGTAGTCCGGCCGGGCGCCCGGTGGCCGGGCCGACCCCGGCAATCGGCGCGAACCCGTCGATAGGGCCATCGGCCAGGTCGGTGATCGCCGTGATTGCCGCCGCCCGACCGGCCGGTGTCCCGAGATCGGCGTCGATATCGGCATTCTGCAGATCCACGCCGATTACGCGGTGACCGCCGGCCTCCAGCCGGGCTTTGGTGGCTGCTCCGATTCCGGAAGCTGTGCCGGTGAGAACGTAGGTGGACATGATATTCCTTGTCGTCGAATGGGGAGGGTGCGCCGCAGAACCTCGCCGGCACCACGCTTCGGGGGGAATCCTCTCGATTCTTCGGATGATGTTCAGTACGTACCGCCTCAACCTTTGGGCGCACAGTCCCGGCGTCCGCACAGTGGACATCGCACCAGTGATCTGGTGGACGCCGAGGAGCGGTGTGGTGGTACACGCCCGCAACGCGGTGCAGCCGGGCAGGGCCGGCAGTCGCATACGCTGCATACGTCCCGGCGTTCCGGTCCGGGCCGCACAGGTATCGAACGACCCGATCGGAAGGAGTGCGATGAGGCTCGCCGGAAAAGTCGCGATCGTGACCGGAGGCGCGGGCGGTATCGGCCGCGGGATCGTCCGGGCCTTCACCAAGGAAGGCGCACAGGTCCTCTTCGTCGATATCGACGATGACGCGGGTAAGGCACTCGAGACCGAACTGGCCGGAACCGGGAAGTTCCTGAACGCCGATATCTCCGAGGAGGCGAGCGCGCCGGCGATCGTGCAGGCGGCGATCGAGGCGTTCGGCAAACTCGATATCGTCGTCAACAATGCGCACGCCTCCCGGCAGGCGCCGCTGCTGGAGACCACCCAGAACATGCTCGACCTGTCCTTCGGGACCGGTTTCTATCCGACCTTCTGGCTCATGAAGGCGGCACACGAACAACTGGCCACCAATCAGGGCACGATCATCAACTTCGCCTCGGGGGCCGGTATCGAGGGGCAGGAGAACCAGGCCTCCTACGCAGCCGCCAAGGAGGCCATCCGGGCGATCAGCCGGGTAGCTGCGAACGAATGGGCGGTCCACAACATCAATGTCAACCTGATCTCGCCACTCGCGCTGACCGAGGGTGTCGAATCCTATATCGCCGCGAATCCCGGTATCGAGGATGTTCTGCTGGCGAAGACGCCGCTGCACCGGTTCGGTGATCCCGAGGCCGATATCGGCCGGGTCGCGGTTTTCCTCGCCAGCGCGGACGCCGACTACATCACCGGCCAGACCATCATGGTCGACGGCGGCAGCATCAAGCTGCGATAGACCGAGCCTGCGCCGACCTCCCCGGCCACGGCTACCACCGGTCACGGTGTGTGAACACAGCAGAGGAGTCGATAGGTGAAAGCGGCAGTGCTGACTCGCTTCGGCGGACCGGAGGCGCTGGAGGTTCGCGACGTACCCGATCCGGCCCCCGGGGCGGGCCAGGTGCTGGTCCAGGTCACCGCCGCGGCGATGAACAACACCGATATCTGGACCCGCGAGGGCGCCTACGGGACCGCGGAGGACCCGGACGCCCGGGCCGGCTGGCGTGGGCCGATCGATTTCCCGCGTATCCAGGGTGGCGATATCGCCGGAGTCGTCGAGGCCGTCGGCGACGGTGTGGACAGCTCCCTTGTCGGCCGTCGCGTCCTGGTGGACCCCGCCTTCTACGATGCCCGCGACCATCCGGTCGGGCTGCTGGGCAGCGAAGCCGACGGCGGCTTCGCCGAACGGGTTCTCGTCGAGAGCATCCGCGTGCACGACGTGTCCGATTCGCCGCTGTCGGACGATGAGCTCGCCTGCCTGCCCGTCGCGTACGGCACCGCGATGGGGATGCTGGAGCGGGGCGCAATCCGCGCCGGGGAAACGGTGCTGGTCACCGGCGCGTCGGGCGGGGTCGGGATCGCCCTGGTCCAGCTCGCCCGGGCCCGGGGTGCGCATGTCGTCGCCCTGACCACCGAGGCGAAGAGCGCCCAGGTCACCGCCGCCGGCGCCGCGGTGACCGTCGACCGGCACCGGCCGATCGGCGACGCGGTGCACGAGTATGCCCGAGACGGCCTCGACGCCGTCCTCGACGTGGTCGGCGCCCCGGTTCTGGCCGAGGTGCTACCGTATCTGCGCGACGGCGCCCGGTGGGTGATCGCCGGAGCGATCGGCGGCCACACCGTTCCGCTCGACCTGCGCCGGCTCTATCTGCACAACATCGCGATCATCGGTTCCTCGATGCACACCCCGCACCACTTCGAGCTACTCGTGGCCGAGGCGCGCCGCGGCACCATACGACCGCCGATCGCGGCCGTTTACGACCTGGCCGATATCCACCGGGCGCAAGCGGAATTCGGCACCCGCCGGCATGTGGGCAAGATCGTCGTCCGCCCGTAGCCGGGACGATCAGCGGCCCACACGTTTCGCGCACTCCGCCATTTCGTCGATCACGAGATCCATCGAGGTGGCGTGGCGGGACGCCGACAGTACGAGGCGGTCGGCGCCGAGCGCGCGGGACCGGTCCAGCTTGGACTCGTCCAGGCGCGGCAGGGTGGCGCCGAGGACCAGGGAGATATCCGCGGGATCCCGCTCGGCCGCCGCGGCCGCTTCGCGCATGGTGCCGATCGCCGTAGCGAGGTCGTCGCCGGCCAGCCCCAGTGGCTGGAATCCGTCGCCCAACCGGCCGGCCCGGCGCGCGGCCGCCAGGCTGTGGCCGCCGATATACAACGGCACCCCGGTGTCGCGGACAGGTCGGGGCCGGCTGTAGGCACCGGTGAACGAGAAGTATTCACCGCGGAAATCCACGCCGTCGCGACCGGCCCACAACGCCCGCATGACCGCGATGGATTCGTCGGCGATCCTGCCGCGGCGGTCGAACCGGCCGCCGCAGGCCTCGATCTCCTCCCGCATCCAGCCGACACCGAGGCATATGCGCAGGCGTCCGCCGGAGAGCCGGTCGAGGGTGGCCAGGCGTTTGGCCAGCACCACCGGATTGTGGTTGGGCAGCACCAGGACGCCGGTCGACAGGCCGAGGGTGGTGGTGGCGCCGGCGACGAACGACAGCAGCTCCAAGGGGTCCGGGATATCGCAATCGTCGGGCAGATGAGATCTGCCGGTCGGCGAGTAGGGGTATTCGCTCTCGGTATCGGCGATGACCACCGAATGTTCCACGGCGGAGATCTCGTCGAATCCGAGCGATTCCGCGGCCCGGGCGAACCGCAGGATCTCCTCCGGTTCCCCGCTCGTGCCCAGTTCGACCGGGATCACGACACCGAGTTTCATTCCCTGTCTCCTTCGCTGCACCTGCACCACCGGCCGGCCGTCATCGACGCGCGGTCTCCGGGTCGGGGAGGAACCGCGCGCGGCCGTAGGTGTGGAATTCCTGTTCGAGTTCCTGTTTACCGGTTTCGGTCAGCAGTTCGTAGGTCAGCGCACCGCGACCCACCCGGTGGTATATGGGGTCGCCGACCCGCCACAACTGTGCCTGCAGTTCGCGTTTGAGCACCTTGTTCGACCCGGTCACCGGGAGGTTCGCCGATACCCGCACGAACCGCGGCGCCGCCTTGGTCCCCAGATCGTCCTGGCCGCCGAGGAAATCCGCGAATTCGGCGGGGTCGAAATCGGATAACTGCGCAACCTCGATCGCGGCCATCACCTGATCCCCGGAACGCGGATCGGGTACCGCGTACACACCGGTCGCGATGATCTTCGGGTGCCGCCGCAGGATCCGTTCGATCGTCAGCGCGGAGGTGTTCTCGCCGTCGACGCGGATCCAGTCACCTTTGCGGCCGGCGAAGTAGATGAACCCGGCCTCGTCGATATAGCCGAGGTCGCCGGTCCAGTACCAGCCGTGCCGGATCCGCTCGGCCACCGCGGCCTCGTTCTTGTAGTACCCCTCGAAACGTTTCGCGCCGCCCTTGTCGACCATCTCGCCGATCGCCTCGTCCGGGTTCAGCACCCGGCCGAACCGGTCGAGCTTCGCGCGGGCGCATTCGGCCCGGGTATCGGGGTGCACGACGGCGATATCGGCGTGCGCGGGCCGGCCCATGGCGTCTTCGGGGGCATCCGGGTCGGCCTTCACCGATCCCGCGCCCTCCGACGATCCGTAGCCCTCGAACAGGTCGGCCCCGAAACGGCGGGCGAACTCGATCTTGTCCTCCGGTGAGGCTTCGGTGCCGAATCCCCGGACCAGGGTGTTGTCGATATCGTCGGGCTGTTCGGGGGTGGCCATCAGGTAGCTCAGGGCCTTGCCGACGTAGGTGAAGAAAGTGGCGCCGAAGAACCGCACATCGGGCAGGAAACCGGAGGCGGAGAACTTCGGGGTCAGGCAGACGGTGGCGCCGTTGGACAGCGACGGCGCCCACAGCGCCATCAGCGCGTTTCCGTGGAACAACGGCATACAGCAGTAGTCGACGTCCTCGCGGACGTGCCCGTATTTCTCGGTGTTCGCGTACGCGAGCCGGGCCAACCGGCCCTGGCTGCAGCGCACCGCCTTCGAGGTACCGGTGGTGCCGGAGGTGAACAGCAGCAGGAACAGCGTCGTTTCGTCCACTGCCGGCGCGGCGACGGGCTCTTCCGCCCAGTGCTCTCGGACCCGGCCGGGGTAGGACGGTGCGTCGACGAGGACGAAACGGTCCTCGTCGAGGCCGAGGTCCAGCTCACGCAGCTGTGCCATCCCGGCGGTATCGGTCACGATCAGCTGGCAGTCGACGTAGCGGATCTCGGCCTCGAGTTCGGCACCGCGCCGGGTGGGATTGATACCGACGATCACCGCACCGCTCAAGGCGGCGCCGCCGAGCCAGAACAGATATTCGGGGGTGTTCTCGAGCAGCACCCCGATATGGAACGGTCCGTCGACCCGCAACGCCGTGGCCAGCGCCCCGCGGGCGGCGCTTTCGCGCACCGTTTCGTCCCACGTCCAATCCCGTTCCCGGGTCCGCACTCCCAGGTGCGAATCGCCGAGACGGTCGAGCAGCATTCCCGCAATGGTCGCGTGTTCCAACTCAACTCCTGATCCCGTGCCACACGTTTCCGGCAACGCCGCATGTGCCGATCCGACGGTAGCCAAGTCCGTCACCGGCCCGCCGCAGCAGGTCTCAGCCAGTGGAAAGCGGGCCGGCGTTCAGTCGACCTGCGGCGCCCATTGCACGCCGTTGATATGCGCGCCGCCGTCGACGAACAGGGTGTTACCGGTGAGGTAGCGCGCCCCGTCACCGGCGAGGAAGGCCACGACCGGACCGATATCGTCGAGGGGATCCCCCACGCGACCCATCGGGTTCGCCGCATCGATCGAGGCCGCCATCTCCGGATTGGCATCGGCCATCCGCTGGTAGGCCGCACTGCGCGCGCCGGGGCAGATCACATTGCAGCACACCTGTTTCGGCGCCCATTCGCGCGCCGCCGTACGGGTCAGGGCCCGCAGCGCCTCCTTGGCCGCGTTGTAGGCGACCGAGTACATATGCGCGTTGACACCGTTGAGGCTGGCCAGGTTCACGACCCGCCCGGTTCCGTGTTCCGCCAGCGCTGGATACGCCCGCTGCATGGCCCAGAACGCGGCCATCACCGCCATATCGAAACCCGCGGACATCACCTCGGGCGCCGTCTTCTCCAGCCGGGCATAACCCGTTCCGCGCCAGGCATTGTTGACCAGAATGTCCAGCCGGCCGTATTCGGACACCGCGGCGTCCACCATTGCCTCGACCTGACGTTGTTCGGTGACATCGGTGTGCACGAAGTGCGCCCGCACGCCCCATGTCTCGGTCAGCCATTTCGCGGTATCCGCACCGGCGGCCGCGTCGATCTCGGCGACCAGCACATCCGCGCCCTCCCGGGCCAGCGCACCCGCGATACCGCGCCCGATACCCACCCCGGCGCCGGTGACGAGTGCGGCCCGACCGGTCAACGTACCCATATGTATGCCTCCTGTTCCGAGGGGCAGCGTGCGGTACTCGCGGGCGGTGCGGCCACCGGAGTCTCACCCAGCGAGAGGCCCCCTTGGGATCCGTGTCGATCAGGGCTGAGATACAACGATGGACCCTGCCGACCGTCTTGCCCTGAGCGCACTCGCCGCGCGCTATGCCCAAGCCGTCGACCGCCGGGACACCACGGCAGTCGCCGGCCTGTGTACCTCCGAGGTGGTGGTCGTACTGCCGCCCGAACTGAACCGAACGGACGCACCGGCGGAGCTCCGCGGCCGGGAGACAGTGGCCCGGTCGGTGGTGGGGGCGGTATCGCACCTGGTGGCGACCCGGCACGTCATCGGACAGCAGGTGGTCGAGACCGATACCGCCGGCCGCGCCCACGGCGAGACCTACTGCACGGCGCACCATATCTACGCGCGCGGTGAGGGTCACCGGGACAACCGGATCGCGCTGCGCTATCAGGACACCTTCGAGTTCTCCGACGGCACCTGGTTGTTCTCCCGCCGGGAACTCGTGGTCGATTTCGCCGAAGATGTGCCGGTGACCCGCTCGGGCCGCTGACTTCCCATTGACAGTCCAATCGGACTGTGAAACCGTTCTCGGTACCTTCGCCGACCAGATCGGAACACCGAGATGACCTTCACCGGAACGACGGTCGACTACGCAGTACGCGACCACCGCGCCTACCTCACCTTGAATCGGCCGGAGCGCCTGAACGCGATCACCGGCGAGATGGCTCGCGAAATCGGTGACGCCGTCGCTGCGGCGAACGCCGACGATTCGGTACGCGTCATCGTGGTCCAGGGGGCGGGCCGCGCCTTCTGCGCGGGCTACGACCTGAAGCTCTACGCCGAAGGCGGTGCGGAACATCAGGGCGCGGTCTGGGATCCGATCAAGGATTTCCGGATGATGAAAACCAATACCGACCACTTCTTCTCGCTGTGGCGTTCGGCCAAACCCACCGTCGCGAAAGTACACGGCTACGCCGTCGCGGGCGGTAGCGATATCGCGCTGTCCTGCGACCTCGTCGTCATGGCGGAGGACGCGCGGATCGGCTATATGCCGGCCCGGGTATGGGGTTGCCCCACCACCGCGATGTGGGTGTATCGCCTCGGCGCCGAACGCGCGAAGCGGATGCTGCTCACCGGCGACACCATCGACGGGATCCGGGCCCGGGAATGGGGGCTGGTCATCGATGCGGTCCCGGCGGCCGAACTCGATACCGCGGTCGAAGAACTCGTCGACCGGATGGCCGGGGTCCCCACCAACCAGCTGGTCATGCAGAAGATGATGATCAACCAGGCCTACGACAACATGGGCCTGCAGACGACACAGAACCTCGCGGTCCTCTTCGACGGCATCACCCGCCACTCCCCCGAGGGCCGCTGGTTCGTCGATTTCGCCCAGCAACACGGGTTCGAGGCCGCGGTCCAGTGGCGCGATACGGGCCGGTTCATCCCGGACGGCGGCGGCGCGATCCCGGCCGACGACGAGATCGAGCGGATGAAACGGGAGCTGGAGCAGCGGGCGGAGCAGCGGCGATGACGGCGCTCACCGAATCTTTGTGGCCGGTCGACACCAGCAGGCCGGTTCTCGAGGTCACGGTGGGTGAACTGCTCCGGCAGGCGGCCGCCGACGCGCCGGAGAAAGTCGCGCTGGTCTCGGTGGCTCCGCAACGTAATGCCCGCTCCTGGACCTACGCGCAGCTGCTCGACGATGCCGAACGCGCGGCAGCCTGGTTGCTCGACCGGTTCCGGCCCGGCGAACATATCGCGGTGTGGGCGCCGAATGTCCCCGAATGGCTCGTGCTGCAGTACGGCGCCGCGTTCGCCGGGCTGGTGCTCGTCACGGCCAACCCCGCCCTGCGTGGACCCGAACTCGAATACGCACTCGACCGGTCGCATGCGGCCGGCGTTTTCTACACCGACAGCTTCCGCGGTACCGATATGGCCGCCCAGATCCACGCCGTGCTGCCCGCAGTCCCCGCGGTGCGCGCGGCCGTCACCTTCGACGGCTGGCTCGACGATGTCCGCGGTACCGAGAAGCGCGCGGAACTACCGGTGGTCGATCCGCGTTCGGCCACCCAGATCCAGTTCACCTCCGGCACCACCGGCCGCGCGAAGCCGGCAGTACTGGCGCACCGGTCGATGGTGACCAATGCGGCCTTCGTCCGCGACCGCTGCGGTGCGGCACCGGGGGCGACCTTCGCCACCGCGTTACCGCTCTTCCACACCGCCGGGTGCGGGCTGGCGGCGCTGGGGTCGGCGTATCAGCGGGCCACACTGGTTCTCGCCGAAATATTCGACCCGGCAACGATGCTGGCGGCGATCCAGGATCACCGCGCCGAGATCTACGGTGGCGTGCCCGCCATGCTGCATGCCCTGCTCGCCCATCCCGGACTCGCCGAATTCGATCTCCGCGCCCTGCGGGTCGTGATGTCCGGTGGCGATGCCGTCCCGCCCGCTCTGATCGACGGCTGGGCGCAAACCTGCGGCGCCGCGATGAGCGCGGTGTACGGCCAGACCGAACTCGGGCCGGTCATCTGCCAGACGAGTCCTGCCGACAACCGCGACGACAACCTGTTCACGGCGGGCCGCCCCCTCCCCGGCGTCGAGGTATCCGTGCGCGATCCCGACACCGGTGCGGTGCAGCCCCTCGGGGCCGAGGGCGAGATCTGTGCCCGCGGCTACCAGCAAATGATCGAATACCTCGGGATGCCCGCCGAAACGGCGCAGACGATCGATGCCGAGGGCCGGCTGCACACCGGCGATCTCGGGACGATGGACGCCCGCGGCTACGTACGCGTCACCGGCCGGCTCAAGGATATGATCATCCGCGGCGGGGAGAACATCTATCCGCGCGAAATCGAGGAGGCCTTGGCCGCGCATCCCGCGCTCATCGACGCGGTCGTCCTCGGCCTGCCCGATGGAAGTTGGGGCGAGAGCGTGGCCGCGGTGGTCCGGCCGGACCCGACCCGACCGGCCCCCACATCGGCCGAGCTCCAGGATTACCTGCGGGAACGACTCGCCCCACCCAAGACCCCGAAATCCTGGTACGTCGCCGAGAGCTTCCCCGTGAACGCGATGGGCAAACTCCAGAAGTTCCGGCTTCGTGAGCAGATCGCCGACGGCCGGCTCGAAGCCCTGTGACCGGGAAGACGATAGGTACCGGGCGCGGCGCCGGCGCTACGTCGCAGAGCTCCACGCAACCGGTCCCGCGCACCACCGGCCTCTCCCGTAGAGAACAGCACGCGAAAACCCACGCCGCACTGCTCGACGCGACGATCCGGTGCCTGGTCGACCACGGCTACGCGGGCACGACCACACAGCGGATCCAGGAGGAGGCAGGCGTCTCACGAGGCGCGCTCCTCCACCATTTCGCGTCGAAATCGGAGTTGCTGGTCGCCGCGATCCACCATATCGCCGACCGGCGCCTGGCCGTTTTCGGCGAACACGTCGCCGGGCTGGGCGACGGGCCCGAATCCCTGCCGCAGATGGTGCAGGCGGTCCGGTCGGCCATGACCGGACCGGCCTTTCAGGCGGCAATGGAACTGTGGGCGGCGTCCCGCACCGACCCGCAGTTGCGCGACGCGCTGCTACCTGCGGAGAAACAACTGGGGTCCGCACTGCGTGACCATTTCGAACGGCACGCCGGTATCGCCGATCCCGAAGCCGCCCGGACGGCGTTCGAATCGCTGATGGCACTCGTTCGCGGGCTCGAACTCACCCGGCTCCTGCGCGCCGATTCGGTCCTCGCGGACCGGGTCGTCGACGACTGGCTGAACAACGTCGCCCGGCAACGCGAGACCTGACAGCTAGAGCGGTGACAGTGGCGGTGAGGGCGGGAAGACGACCGGCAGCGCGGTCAATGCCCGATGGAAAGCGCCTGTCCGCCAGGTCAGCTCATCGGCCGGCACCCCGAGCCGGATCTCCGGCAAGCCGTCGAGCAATTGGTCGATGGCGTCCTGCGCGATCAGGTAGGCCAGCGAACTGGCCGGGCACACATGGGGCCCACCGCCGAAAGCCAGATGCGCCCGGTTACCCGCGTGCCGGTTCGAGCCGATCACCGGATCGGTATTGCAGGCCGCCATGCTGATGATCACCGGCTGGTGGGCCGGCAACCACACATCGTCGATGAGAATCGGCTGCTTCGGGAAGGTGAAACAGAAATTCGCCATCGGCGGGTCGTTGAACAGCACCTCGTCCAGCGCGTCCCGGGTGGACAGGCTACCGTCGAGCGCGCTGTCGCCGAACTGTTCGTCGGTGAGCATCAACCGCAACGCATTGACGATCAGATTCTGCAGCGGTTCGATACCTGCCCCGTATATCGTTCCGATCTGGTTCGCGATCTCGGGTTCGGTCAATGCGCTCGGGTGCCGCATCATCCGTGTCGTCACATCGTCACCAGGGTGAACGCGTTTGAGCTCGATCAGTTCCGCCAGCGATTTCATGAGCAACTCGGCACCACCCTCGGCGCCGACACCTTCGAACATGGCGGCCATCCCGGTCGCGGCCCGCTGCGCGATCTCGGTGGGGCAGCCCAGCATCGCGTTCAGCACGGCGAAGGTGAGCGGGAACGCATACTGCTTGATCAGGTCCGCCGATCCGTCGCCGCAGAAGGAGTTGATCAGCGGAATGGCGACCCGTTCCACGGTCTCGTGCAGGCCGAACGGGTCGACCTCGCCCAGACCGGCGACGATCGCCTGCCGATAGCGTGCGTGCGCGCTGCCGTCGTTACGCCGGGCATTGGGCCGCCACTGCATGAGCGGCAGCACCGGGCAATCCGCGGGGATATCGCGCTGCCAGGTGCGCGGGTCGGCCGGGAAATGATCCGGATCGTTGTAGATCCGCAGCGCCGTGTAGTAGCCGATCACCAGCGTCGCGGGCACGCCCGGCGCCACCTCGACGGGCACCAGAGACCCGTACTGTTCCCGCATGGCGCGGTAGGTGCTGTGCGGATCGACCGCGAACTCCGGGACGTACAACGGAATCCGCGGGCCGTCGGTATCGGTGGGTGAACTGCGCGGAGCCCGGGGCGATGGATGCTCGGAAAGTGTCACCGGACGGATCCTAGGCACAAGATCGACAACTCTCGCGCGATATGGGCAAGCGTCGGCCCGGTCTCGGTGATCGGGAACAGCGCGATGACGGATTCGGCGGAAGGTCTAACTTCTACTCGTGACCCGCACCAGGACCTTCCCGCATCTGCTCGCCCCCGGGACCATCGGCCCGGTTTCGCTGGCCAACCGCGTGGTCTTGCCCGCGATGGATATGAATCTGTGCGAGGACGGCGAGATCGAACAGGGCGATATCGATCATTTCGCCGCCCGCGCGGCCGGTGGCACGGGACTCATCATCACCGGCGCCTGCGCGGTCGCGTACCCGGTCGGGTGCGCGAGCACCAAAGAGCCCGGGCTCTCCGAGGACCGGTTCGTTCCCGGGCTGAAAGCGCTGGCCGACGCCGTCCACGCCGCCGGTAGCAAGCTGTGTGTGCAGATGACCCATCACGGCAAGATCGCCCGGATCGACACCGTCCAGGATCGCCCGTTGCTGGTTCCGTCGCCGCCCGCCGGACCGGCGGACCTGTCCGCGCTGGCCGACAACACTCCCGGCGAGCTGCAGAAGATGGGCGCCGTCACCGGCGGGAAGCAGGCCACCTACCACGAGGCCACCCGGGAAGATATCGACTGGCTGGTGCGCTGCTTCGCCGAGGCCGCCGGACGGGTGCGCGATGCCGGCGGGGACGCGGTCGAGATCCACGTCGCGCACGGCTACGTACTCGGCGCTTTCTTGAACCGGGCGGACAACAAACGCACCGATGAGTACGGCGGGTCACTCGAGAACCGTGCGCGGCTGGCGGTGGAGGTGATCCGCGCGGTCGAGGCGGAGGTCGGCGATTCCCTCGCGATCCTGGTGCGCGTCGCGGGCCGGGAATTCGGCGAGGAAGGCGCGCTGACCACCGAAGAAGCCGTGCAGGCGGCGGCCCTGTTCGAAGCGGCCGGCGCCGATGCCATCCATGTCACCGGGTGGGGTCGTAACCCGTTCTCCAATTTCACCGACGGTCCCCTGCCCGACAAGGTCGGCGCCTACACGGACCTGGCGGCCGCGGTGAAGCAGGCCGTATCCATCCCGGTGATCGCCGTCGGCCGGGTACTGCCGGAGGTCGGCGAACAGGCGATCGCGGCGGGCACCACCGATTTCGTGGCCATGGGCCGGCAGCTGCTGGCCGATCCGGATCTGGTGAACAAGCTCCGGGCGGGGACGCCGGAACAGGTCCGGCCCTGTATCAATTGCTATGTGTGCGTTCAGGAGAACTTCTGGGACGACACTCCCCTCTGCGCGGTGAATCCCGCACTGGGCAACGAAAAGCTGCTTCCGCTGACACCTGCCACCACGCGCAAACATGTGGTCGTCGTAGGCGCGGGACCCGGCGGACTCGAAGCCGCCCGGGTCGCGGCCGAGCGCGGGCATCGCGTGACCGTACTGGACAAATCCGATCGGCTCGGCGGCACGCTCTGGTTCTCCGGTCTCACCACACCGGACAACCAGATGCTGCTGGACTGGCTGAAGGTGCAGACCCGGCGTCCGGATATCGATATCCGCTTGAAGACCGAGGCCACGCCGGCCTCGATCCAGGCGCTGCAACCGGATGCGGTCGTCGTCGCCACCGGCGCGGTGCGCGGACGGCCCGCGGTCCCGGGTAGCGATCTGCCGCATGTACACACCGGTGATACATTGCGCGCCTTGATGACCGGCTCCGGCGATGTGTCGCAGGTGCCGCTACTGCTCCGGACTATTGCCACACTCGGCAAACTGTCCGGTATCACCAAGAGCGCGGCCGCGATCCGCACCGTCACCCGTAAGTTCCTGCCGATGGGCAAGAACGTCGTCGTGATCGGCGGTTCGCTCGTCGGCCTGGAACTTTCGGAGTTCCTCGCCGAACGCGGCCGTAACGTGACCCTGCTCGAAGAAGGCGGCCGGCTCGGCGTGCCGATGGCGCTGCCGCGGCGCTGGACCGCGGTACGCCACGCCAAGGAGTCGGGCGTGCAGATACACCGCCAGGCCACCGTGCAGCGGATCACCGAGAAGTACGTCGAGTTCACCGTCGGAGACAAAACCTCGACCGCTCCGGCGGATATGGTTGTCGTCGCGTCGGAGGTTTCCGCGTCGGCGCAACTGGCCGAGGCGCTGGAGGGGGTTGTTCCCGAGGTGCATGTGGTGGGCGACGCCGTGCAGGTCGATTACATTCAGGGCGCGGTCCACACAGCGTGGGAAGCGGCCACGAAGCTCTGAACCCGCAGCGCGACCGGGCGCGGTCGATCGCCCTGGCTCCCCGCCGAAGACGCCGAGTCCGGTCCTAGCGGGGTCGGCGGCGATCGGTGAGCATATCCGCCAAGGTCTCCCGGACCGGCCGGAAGGTGAGGCCGAGATCGCGTTGGGCGGGGCCGTCGTCGGTGGGTGGAGAGTCGGTGAGGTAGCGGATCGAGGTCTCGCTGAGCTGGCTCACGGCGGCCGGCAGCACGCGCCGGAACCGGTCCGCGAGCTTACCGGCGGCGACGAGCACACCGTCGGGAACACCGTAGTAGCGGACCCGCCGGCCGGTGATATCCGTGAGCAGACCGGCCAATTCGGCGCCGGTCACATAGTGTCCGCCCAGGACGTAGCGGCGTGGCCCGCGGCCCGGTTCGAGGAGCCGGACGTGGGCCTCGGCGAGGTCGCGGACATCACCGATCGTGAAGGCCGCGCCGCGGCCCGGAATTCCGACGCGGACGAAGGCGGCGACGGCTTCACCGGATTCCCCGAATTGATCCCCGGCGGCCGGGCCCACGATGCAGCTCGGATAGGTGACCACCACGGGCGCGCCCTGCTGCTGCAGTTCCCGGGCGTACCGCTCCACGCGAGCCTTGGAGGTGGCGTAGCCGTCGTTACCGCCCGCCGGTGGCAGGTCGGCGTGCACCAGCGGGCACCGCGGATGCCACAGGGCCGTCATGCTCGAGACGTACACGATCGGGTCGATCCCGCGGGCGGCCGCCTGGCCGAGCACATTCCGCGCACCGGCGAGGTTGGCGCGGATCATCTCGTCGGCCGCATCGGCCCGCAGCGCCACCACCGCGGCGGCGTGCACCACCGCGTCACAGCCGTCGAGCGCTTCGCGGACTCGGTCCGGGTCGGTCATATCCCCGCGCACCACGTCGGTGGCGTCGAATCCCAGTGCCGCCGCGATCGGTGCCAGCCGGGCGGGGTCGCGGACCAGCAACCGCACCCGGTGTCCACGGTCGTGCACGGCTTTGGCGGTCCAGGCGCCCACGAATCCGGTGGCGCCGGTGATCAGCACCCGCATCTCCGGCCTCAGTACTTCAGCGCTCCCGCATCGACCGGGACCTGCGTGCCGGTGATGGCCACCGATGCGGGACCGGCCAGCCACGCCACCACTTCGGCCACATCCTCGACCGGCATGAAACCGCTCTGGCCGTCGTTGGCCGATTTCAGCGGCACGGGCGGGAAACTGTGCAGGAAGGACGGATGTTCACCGAACATGGCCATCATGTCGTCCGGCTGGATCATCGGGGTGTCCACCGAGTACGGGTGGATCGAGTTCACCCGGATACCGAATTCACCCGCTTCCAGCGCCAGCGTGTTGGTCAGCGCCACCAGCCCGTGCTTGGACGCCGCGTAGTGCCCGTTACCCGGTGTGGCTTTCAATCCGGCCGAGGAACTGACGATCACGACCGATCCACCGTTACCCGCCTCGATCATCGCCGGCAACGCCGCCCGGACGGTGCGCCAGGTGCCACTCAGATTCACGTCGACAACGGTGTCCCACTGTTCTTCGCTCATCTCCCACAGCCGGCCCCAGCTCAGCACGCCCGCATTGGCGATCAGCACATCGAGGCGGCCGAACCGGTCGACGCCGTCGGCCACCAGCTGCTGCATTGCCGCCAGATCCCGGACATCGACGGCGCGGGTGAGGATTTTGCGGCCCACCGATTCGACCAGCCGCGCTGTCTCCGCGAGATCCTCCGCAGTGGCGGCGGGGTAGGTGACGGTGCCGGAGATCGGCGCACACGCATCGATGGCGATGATATCGGCGCCCTGTTCGGCCAGCCGGACCGCATGCGCGCGACCCTGTCCGCGGGCCGCGCCCGTCACCAGGGCCACCTGTCCCAGCAGCGGCTCGGTCGGATTACTCATCGTGGCACCTTCGATCATCGTTGTCGGGCGGAGGGCCGGCTGCGGCCATCCGGGGTACGGGCATAGTCGCCGAGGGGTCCCGAGCGGGTTCCGACCGGCCCACTTCTCTCGGCGGCTGACACGAAGTTAGACGGGTGTCCATATAACAGTCAAGGGCGCTGGCAGCGGGCGAACCGCGGGCCGCTCAGGCGCGGTGGGTGGCGGGAATCGCGCGCTCGACCGCCATGCGGACGAGTTCATCGGCCTGCTCCTCGGTGAACACCCCGGGCAGGGTGAGGCGTTCCAGGATGAGCCAGTTCAGGGCGAGGAACAGCAGGACGACGGTGTTCTCGTCACCAGGCATCCCGTTGTCGACGTGGTTGCGGATATTGAAGTCCAGATCGGCCCGGACCCGTTCGGTGAGCAGGGCTTGCAGCTCGGGTCGCCGGGTGGCCTCCAGGCGCAGTTCGAGCAGCGCGAGATAGCCGGTGCGGAACCGGGTGACGCGTCCGACGACTTCGGTCATGAGTTCGGTGACGGTCTCGCGGGATCGGGGACCCTGCAGTTTCACCATGACCGATTCGTCGGGAACCAGCCGCTCGTAGTACCGGTGGCCTGCCTGAACCAGGAGGTCGTCACGGTTGGCGAAGTAGTTCGAGGCGGTGCCGGCAGGCACCTCGGCTTCCTTGTCCACTGCGCGGAACGTCAGTCCGCGGGCCCCTTCCCGGGCCAGGACCTCGATCGATGCGTCCAGCAACGCCTGGCGGCGTTGGGGATTCGTGCGGACCACTTGACACCACTCCATCTGTAGTACTACGGTTCAAATCACTTCGTCCAGAGTACTACAGACGAGGCGGTCTGGTACACGGGGTCATCCCCCGCTCTGCCGATTCCACCGTCCTCGCCGAAAGGCGGAACCGATATGCGAAAGTCCCACGGCACCTTCCCGATTCCGAATAACCATCAGCGTTTCGCTGCTCGGCCGGCGCCACCGCGCGCGGCCGTCACCAAGAAAGGGCTGCCCCGCAATACCAGACGCGGCGGGCGGTAGCAACGCCTGCCGGGGTCGGCGCACGACGAACTCATCGATGAACCGGCCGGGTCAGAACAGCGAATCAAGAGCAGTGCGAGGGAAGAGAACGATATGCGTGACGTGAAGATCTGGAGTGAAGAGTTCGGCGCCGCCGCGGATCCGCCGATCCTGCTGATCATGGGGTCGATGTCGCAGGGCATCCTGTGGCCGGAGGAGTTCATCGACCGGCTCGTCGCCGGAAACCGCCGGGTGATCCGGTACGACCACCGCGACACCGGGATGTCGGACATCGTCGATTTCGCGACCCACCCGTACACCTGGGAAGACCTCGGGAACGACGTGTACCGCGTCCTGGACGCCCACGGGGTCGAAAGCGCCCATCTGGTGGGCCATTCGGCGGGCGGCCTCCTCGCCCAGCTCATCGCGGTGGAACGGCCGGAACGGGTGCGCTCGCTGACGGTTATCGGCTCCTCACCACTCGGCGGCGGTGAGGGCCGGGTACTCATGCGCGCTCTGCTCGGCGAACCGCAGTCCCCGGGCAGCCTGCCCGAACCGGCACCCGAATTCGTCTCCTTCTACCGCGAGCTCATGGCCGCACCACCGGCGAAGGACCGGCACACCCGTATCGACGGCATGGTCGCCGAGCAGCGCGTACTCCACGGGACCGGCCTGCCGTTCGACGAGGCGGCGGCGCGCGAACTGCAAGAACGGATCTACGACCGGGCCCGCGACCTCTCGGCGGCCGCCAACCACCGGCTGGCCGCCGCCGCACGTCCCGACTTCGAACCGACCGGAGCGCTGTCCCGAATCCAGGCACCCACGCTGGTCCTCGAGGGCAGTCACGAACCGGTCAAACGGGGGCACGGCGCGGTGATCGCCGAACAGATACCGGGGGCACAGCTGCGGATCGTCGCGGGTATGGGCCATACGCTGCCGCCGCAGGTGCACGAGGAGCTGGCGGCTGCCATCCTTGCTCATACCGCAGGATGAGCCCGGGCGAGGACGACCGCCCGTCCGCGCACGGCGGCTCGGAGAATCCTCGTCGGCCCGGCAGGCTCTTCGCCGGAACAGCTGCCGACAGTGCCCTCGATACCGTGCTCGTCAGTAGTGGTCGTTCAGATACCCGAGCAACTCGTCGTGCAGCAGTCCGTTCGACGCGGCCGCGCTGTCGCCGAGCGGTCCCGGACTGCCGTCGAGGCCGGTGAAGGCGCCACCGGCCTCGGTGACGATCACGGCGTGCGCGGCCATCTCCAGCGGCGAGAGGTCCGGATCGGCGCAGATATCGACCACACCTTCGGCGACCATCATGTAGGGCCAGAAATCGCCGTACGCGCGCGTACGCCACACCTCCCGGGAAAGCGCCAGCAGACCGCTCAACCGGCCCTGCTCCTCCCAGCCTGCGAAGGAGGAGAACGAGAACGATGCGTCCGGCAACTTGGAAACGCCCGAGACACGCATGCGGGAGGCCGAGGAGAGATTGCGGCCGGTGAAGGCACCGTGACCCTGTGCGGCCCACCAGCGGCGCCCCAGCGCGGGGGCGGAGACGACGCCGACCACCGGCCGGTAACCGCCCTCGGAGGCTTCGATCAGGGAAATCTGGGTGGCCCACACAGGTACGCCGCGCGCATAGTTCTCGAGACCGTCGATGGCGTCGACCACCCAGCACCGCGGCCCGGTGCCCTCCAGCCCCTCCCCCTCGCCGAGAACGGCGTCACGCGGGCGGGAACGCTGCAACTGACCGCGAATGAGCTTCTCCACCTCGGTTTCGGATTCGCGCACCGACTCCAGATCCGGCTTCGACTCGATCCCGAGGTCGCGAGCCTTGAACCGCTCCATGCTCGCCGCGGCCGCGGAATCCACGAGAACATGGGCGAATCGGAGGTCGTCGAGATGGTCCTGCACCCAATGAAGCTATCCGCAGCAAACCGGCAGCGCCACCGGGCGTCGGCGAATGTGGCGTCGCCGATACGATTGCGGCCGGGTTCCGCGGCGGGGTTGCCGTCGATGCGGCCCGGCGGAGTCACCGAGCAACGAAACATTCACCGTTGGCACAGATCTCCGCACCACGCATGCGGCTGCACCGGCAGCAGCGATATCGTCGACAGCGTTGTACCGGTGTCGATCTCGGATCGGAGTGTGTCGTGGCGGGAAATTCGTTGGATCTGCAAACCGATAAACCGCACAGCGCCCGGATCTACGACTACCTGCTCGGCGGCAAGGACAACTATCCGGCAGATCAGGACGCCGCCGCCAAGGTGGAGCAGGCGGTGCCGAACGCGCGCAAGGTCGCCCGGGCCAACCGCGATTTCATGCACCGGGCCGCCCGGTTCGCCGCCGAGTCCGGGATCGGCCAGTTCCTCGATATCGGAACGGGAATCCCGACCGCACCCAATCTGCATCAGGTCGTCCAGGAGGTGAACCCGGCCGCACACATCGTGTACGTGGACAACGATCCGCTGGTCCTCGCGCACGCCCGCGCCCTCATGACCGGCACCCCGGAAGGGCGCACCGGCTATATCAACGCCGATCTCACCGCCCCGGATACGATCCTGTCCGCCCCCGCACTGACCGACACCCTCGATCCCGAGGTACCAACCGCGTTGAGTCTCATCGCCATCGCCCATTTCGTGCCGGGCGACACCATCTACGCCGCCGTCGCGACCCTGCTGGATGCCCTCGCCCCCGGCAGCTACCTGGCAATGACGCATCTCACCGCGGAGATCGATCCCGAGGGCGTCGCCGGCACCGTAGCCACCTACACCCAGAGCGGAATCGGCATGCAGCCCCGCAGCCGCAACGAATTCGAGCAATTCTTCACCGGCCTCGACCTGGTAGAACCGGGAATAGTCCCGCTACACCACTGGCGGCCGCGAATGGATCAGCCCGCCGCCTACGACCACACCCTCCCGCTGTACGCGGCCGTCGCCCGCAAACCCGCGCGCGCATAGGAGGAGCAGTCGGCACCGCCGGACAGGTCGTCTCGATCGGCGCGAAGTCAGTTACCGGGTGCGGACACGCGCGGCACCGAACCGAGACCGGCAGGCCGGCCACGCCGACCGGCACGTGAAGCGCCCTGGCCGACAGCGGCCAACCACTGGACCGACCCTCTGGCGTCGGCCCCCGCGGCGCCGGTCAGTAGTCGAGGGCGTGTTCCGGTTGGCAGACGTGCAGGGGCGAGGGCAGGTAGCGGACGATGGCGTCCAGGAGCGGGGTGATGTGGCTCCTGGGGGTTGTATCGCACAGGACGGGCGCTATATCGCCGATATGGGTGAGGTGGCGGACGCGGTGGTGTAACCGGCCGACCGGGATCTTCCACGGGCCGGGAACGCCGGTGTCGTCCTGATCCATCACCGTGTCGACCAGGTGGCGGTACCACTGCTCGGCAGCTCGGCGATGAATCCCGGCGAGGCCGGCGGCCACCGGTTCGAGCTCCCGCAGCGAGATCAGATCGACGGCGCCGTCGAACTCGGCGCCGAGTCCGCGCGGGATCTGCAGCGCCAAGGGCACGGCCCCGTGCGTATCCGCGATCGTCCGGAGGCAGTGGCCGAAGTCGGCGGCGGGCCGGTCGAGGCCGGTCACCAGGCACATCCGGGCTACCTGGTGATCGTCGGCGATTCGCAGCGCCGTCTCGAGCCGCGGGTCGCGTTTCGCGGTGGCGTCCATGACCGCGATCAGCCCGTCGGCCACCCGGATGGACCGTTCCAGGCCGGCAGTGGGGGCGTGGCTCGACAGCTCGGCGATGCGGATCGTGTGTTCGGTGTGGTCGGTGGTCCAGTGGACCGTGCCCGATACGCCGGTTCCGGTTCTGGTGAGATCACGGAGCAGGCGGTGCACGACTCGGGTGGTCGCGTCGGGGTCCCCGACGACCGTGACGTTGCGGATCGACTGCGGTTCGATGACTTCGCTGCCCATCGTGTGTGGTACTCCAGATCGACTCGAGGAGGCCGTTACCTCCCGATCCGGCCTCACCGTACCTCCGGTCACACTCCCATGGAGTGGGTTTCCGGCCCCAAAGTAGAACCTGTTCCTATACGGTCGGGGTTGTGCAGAAAGAACAACGCCCCGCCGTGGCCGACTGGTTCACCGCGGATGACGGCACGGTGCGCCTGAAGGGAAGTCGCTGCACTACCTGCGGCACGCCGTACTTCCCGCGGAACACCCTGGCCTGCCGCAACCCGCAGTGCACGGGCCCGAAGGACGGCTCCGAGCTGGCCGAGTACCTGTTCTCCACCCGCGGCCGGATCTGGTCGTATGCGGACGCCCGGTACAAGCCGCCACCGCCCTATGTCTCCCCCGAACCGTTCGAGCCGTACGTCGTCGCGGCGGTGGAGCTCGAGGTCGAGCAGATGGTGATCCTCGGTCAGGTGGTGCGTGGCCTCACGGTGGACGATCTGGCCGTCGGGATGCCGGTCGAGTTGACCCTCGGCGTGCTGTACGAAGACGAGGAAGCAGAACATACGGTGTGGATGTGGAGGCCGGTCGATGCCTGAGTCGAATGACCGCGATATCGCCGTCCTCGGTGCGGGGATGCACCAGTGGGGCAAATGGGGGCGCAATTTCGTCGAATACGGGCTGGTCGCGGCGCGCGCGGCGCTGGCCGATGCCGGGGTGGACCATCGCGACGTCGGCTATATCGCCGGTGCCGACACCATCCGCAACGGATATCCCGGATTCGTTTCCGGCGCGACCTTTGCCCAGGCGCTGGGCTGGTCCGGTGCACGGATCTCCAGCAGCTACGCCGCCTGCGCCTCCGGCGCCCAGGCCATCGCCAATGCCCGCGCTCAGATCCTCGCAGGTTTGTGCGATGTAGCGCTGGTGGTCGGCGCGGACGCCACCCCGAAGGGTTTCTTCCAGCCGGTCGGCGGCGAACGCCGCGACGATCCGGACTGGTTGCGTTTCCACCTGCTCGGCGCGACGAACCCCATCTATTTCGCGCTGTATGCCCGCCGGCGGATGGCGCTGCACGGTGCCACGCTCGACGATTTCGCCGCGGTCAAGGTGAAGAACGCCAAGCACGGCCTGAACAACCCGTACGCCCGCTATCGCAAGGAGGTCACGGCCGAGGACGTCGCGGCTTCGGCGGTCGTCTCGGACCCGCTGCGCCTGCTGGATATCTGCGCGACCAGCGACGGCGGCGCCGCACTGGTGCTGACATCGATGGAGTACGCGCGCCGCCACGGTGTCACCGATCCGGTCCGCGTCCGTGCGTTGTCGACGGTTACGCCGACATTCCCGAAAACCGTGATCGATCTGCCCGATTTCGCGACCGATTCCGCGGTGGCCGTCCAGCCACCGCCGCGCGAGTTCCGTTCCGCCGTCGCGCACGCCGCGTACGAAGAGGCCGGGATCGGCCCCGCCGACCTGTCGCTGGCCGAGGTCTACGACCTGTCCACCGCGCTGGAACTGGACTGGTACGAGGATATCGGTCTCTGCGAGACCGGCGGCGCGGAGGAACTGCTGCGCAGCGGCGCCACCACCTTGGGCGGGCGTATCCCGGTCAACCCCAGTGGCGGGCTGGCCTGTTTCGGTGAGGCGATTCCCGCGCAGGCGATCGCGCAGGTCTGCGAGCTGACCTGGCAGTTGCGCGGCGAGGCCGACGGCCGCCAGGTAGAAGACGCTCGGGCGGGTATTGCGGTGAACCAGGGCCTCTTCGGCCACGGCTCGGCGATTATCGCCACCCGCTGACCCCGGGCCGACCGTTCTGCTCGCCCGGACGCCGGCATAAGACGACTTCGGCGCTCATCGCGGCGAGAAACGAAACGCCGGGCGATGCGTATTCGCCTGCGGCCCAGCGGTTATCCGCTGGGCCGCAGGCGGCGGCCACCCCCATGCAAGGCGGCCCTGAACGTGTCGAGACGTCCATGCCCGGTTCCGCTCGAAGACCGGAAGGCTTCGCCGGCGCGTGATCGAGCCGTAAGAACGCGAGGGTAGCCGGTCAGCGATGGACTCGGCCCGCTCAGGACGGGAGCGCTGTGAACGGGCCTCCCGGCCGACTGCGCCGCCGACAGGGTTACCCGATTTTGTCCGGGTACCGGGTTATTGTCGCCTTCCGGCACGTATGCCGGTGTACTGACGGGGTCCGACGGCAGGGGCAGGTAGTGGTTCGGGACAGCGGGCGTCGAGGCGGGGTGGCCGGTCATGTACCTGTCGTTCCGGCCGTGAGCGCGATGCCCGCGACCCGCACCGCCCGGCACCGCACCAGGATCGTGCGCAACACCTACGGCAACGCGTCCGCCGAAACATTCCTCGTCATCGCGATCACCACCATCCTGGTGACCCGCACCTATCTCGCGCTCACCGATTACCCGCAGGTCGGCGGCGGTTCGCTCCATATCGCACACGCCCTGTACGGCGGTGCCGCGATGATGGTGGCGCTGCTGCTGGGCTGGTTGCTGCTCGGTTCCACTGCGCGGGCGGTGGCCGTGGTGATCGGCGGTATCGGGTTCGGTTTGTTCCTCGATGAAGTCGGCAAATTCGTCACTGCCGACAACGATTATTTCTACGGGCCGGCGGCCGAGATCATGTATGTGCTGGTGCTGGTGATCCTGGTCGCGAACCGGCTGGTGCGGATCGTGCGGGCGCCGACGGTGGACGAGTATCTCGCCAATGCCGCGGCGATCGCGGCAACCGGCATGGCGGGCGGTTTACCCGCGCATCGGCGCAGCGCGGCCCGTGCGATGCTGAATCGCGCCGAGGACGGCGGTGCCGATCCGCGTGCTGTGCACGGTATCCGGCTGCTGCTGGACGCGGCCGATCACCGAGTGGACCGGCTGTATTCGGTCCAGCAGTTCTTGCCGCGTCTCGTTCCCGGTTTCCTCCGCAGCCCCCGGTGGGTACCGATCATCGGCTGGTTGCTGGTCGTGGCCTCGGCAGCGGGAGTGATCATCGGGGTCGTCGCGCTGTTGACCGGCGGGCTGTCCCTGCGCGCCTCCGATACCGTGATCGATGTGGATCGGATGGGTATGGCCGAACTGATCCTCTTCATCAGTGCCTGCCTGACGCTCGCTACAGCGGCTCCGGCGACGATCTGTTACCGCCGGGCGGGCCCGCTGTGGCCGCTGCAGACGTTGCGCATCGCGGCGCTGATATTCACCGTTCTCAACGCCTTCGCCGAATTCGCGACTGAAGGTTTCGGTGCAGTGGCGGCCGTCGCGGTGGGTGTCTTCGCGATGGCTGTCCTGTCGCATCAGATCTCCGTGCGAGTCGGTATGCCCGCAGGGGCAGCCGATCGGTCGACCGCATAACCGAATTGTGCACACCCCGCGCGCCGACCCGCCGAGGCGATATTGACCTGGAGCGCGCTCCAACTTCTAGCCTGTCCTCATGCGATTCGCCTTCAAGACTTCCCCGCAGGACACGACCTGGGCCGATATGCTGGCCGTCTGGCGGGCCGCCGATGATATCGAGATCTACGAATCCGGCTGGACCTTCGACCACTTCTACCCCATCTTCTCCGATTCCACCGGGCCGTGCATGGAGGGATGGACCACGCTGACCGCGCTCGCGCAGGCCACCGAACGTCTACGGCTCGGCACCATGGTCACCGGCGTGCACTACCGCCATCCGGCAGTGCTGGCCAATATGGCCGCCACGCTCGACATCATTTCCGGTGGCCGTCTCGAGCTCGGTATCGGCGCCGGGTGGAACGAGGAGGAATCCGGCGCCTACGGTATCGAACTGGGCAGCATCACCGAACGCCTCGACCGGTTCGACGAGGCCTGCCAGGTCCTCATCGGGCTGTTGAGCCAGGAGACAACGGATTTCGACGGCAAGTTCTATCAGCTGAACAACGCCCGCAACGAGCCGAAAGGTCCGCAGCGCCCGCACCCACCGATCTGCATCGGCGGCAACGGTGAGAAACGCACCCTCCGGACCACCGCCCGGTACGCCCAGCACTGGAACTTCGTCGCCGGCACTCCCGCCGATTTCGCCCGCAAGCGCGAGGTGCTGGCCGGCCATTGCGCCGATATCGGCCGTGATCCGAAGGAGATCCTGCTCTCGGCGCAGAAGCGGCTCGACCCCGAGCTCGGCTACGCCGAAACCCTCGATTGGGCGGCGGCGCTGGACGCCGAGGGTCTGGAGCTCGCGATCATCTACCTGCCGCCGCCGCACGACCCCGCCGTACTGGAGCCGCTGGCCGAAGCCATTCGCGATTCGGGGCTCGCCGCTTGAACGGCCCTCGGTTCGTCATCCCGTGCCGGGAGTCAGCCCGTGTAATGCGCCGGGCCCGGAGTGCAGGGGCTCGGCAGGGCCGACATGGTGGCCATATCGCAGACACCGTCGGTCAGAATCTGGAACGGGGTGACGCCGAGTAGGACGATGATTCCGATGATATCGCCGTTGCCGGCGAGTATCCCTGCCGTTCGCGCGGCCGCCGATCCCGAGTCCAACGCCGAGGAGCCGGTTCCGGTTTCGCCCTCGGCGACCGGCATGGGGGCCGGTGAGGAGACGGGTTGGGCCGCCGCCCCGGCCGCGGCACCGACGAGGCTTGTCGCCGCGACGGAGGCGACGGCAAGACGGATGATTGTGGGCGTCATAATGTTCCTTCGGTAGTGAATGTGGTGTCTACCGGGCATGTGTTCATGTTCCGGTTACCGCTCACGGATTCGATGCGATCTCAGCGGCCAGCGGTGAGACAGCGGCGATGATTTCGGCCACCAGCTCCGCCGGCACTCCCGCACCGGTCAGCGCATCCGTGAGGTGGCAGGCCACGAGGTCGAAGTGGTATCGGGTGATACCGCGCCCCTGATGCACCTGCTTCATCGAGGCACCGATATAAGGGTCGGGCCCACCGAGAGCTGCCGCGAAGAACTCGACCTGCCGGCCTTTCATCCGGGACATGTTGATGCCGGTGAAGAACGGCTGGAGAACCTCGTCGGCGAGGACACGGGCATAGAAGTCTTCGACGACGGTCTCCAGGGCTTCGCGGCCGCCGATCCGGTCATAGATCGGCGGATCCGCGTCGGGTTCCGGCGCGGAGTCGAAAGATGCGGGGGAAGTCATGTTTTCGGCACCCTTCGATGGTTCAGCGTGGTGGCACGCTCATATCGCGGTTCATGGTGGGAATTTCGATACTGATCGGCATCCGCAGTTCGGACAGGTACATGAGTGCGGCTTTGCGGAGGAATTCGTCGAGCAGCCAGTAGGGATCGGCGGCCGGCGGGACCGCGGTGAGGATGCCCTCGCGTACGGCGATGAAAGGGCCCCAGCTGAACCGGAGCAGCGGATCCCAGACCGGTTCGCGCGGGATGTGCAGTCCGTCGGCGATGTGATCACCGAGCAGAAAACGGGTGAATGCGCCGAGAACGGGCTTGCTGAGGATCGTGAGGTCGATATTGGCGCCCAGGCTCAGCAGCCGGTCGGCCAGTTTGATCCCTTCGGGGGTCGGGGCCAGGATGGGGTCGAGGACCTGCGCCGCCTGGGAGTTGGCTTCCGGCCACGATTTCGGGATGTATTCGTCCCGAACTCCGAGCATATGCCCGGCAACCTGCCACGAGTGCAGGAAGGCCTCCGATTCGTGCACGGGGATCGGCACTTTCCACGACGTCAGGTGTTTCATCACGGTCGTGGGCAGGCTGTGCCAGGTGACCATGATGTCGTTCTGACTGATCGGGATATCTTCCGCGGCCGAGTGCACCCAGTGCGGTGACTGCGGCAGAAGGTGCCGGACCGCCGCATGGACGAGCCGGGTCTTGACGCAGGTGACGATCATCTCGCCGTCGGGGGCGTAGGCGTTGTTACTACCGATGTCGTAGCCGAGTTTGGCGGTTTTGGAGATCCGGTCCTCGAGGTCGTGCCCGCCTTTGGAGTAGTAGACCGCGCGGGCTTCTTTGGGGATGACGGTGCTCATCATGCCGCTGGCGAACCCGTACAGCACACCGAGATACAGTCCGCGTTTCTTGTTGAACTGGATCGCCGTATCCAGTTTTGCCGGATCGGTCCACGGCGGCAGTTGCCGGGCGTACTCCATGAAATCCCGTAATTCCGGTGGCAATCCGGCGGGCAGTGGCTGGCCGTTCTTGGTCCAGGTCCGCAATGCGTCGTTGATCCGGGGCACCTCGCCCCGGTCGATCAGTCCGCCGACCAGCTCGTCGGCCTCGGGGTCCCACACCGTCATCGGGTCGGCACCGGATCCGGATCCGGCTACCGAACCCTGCGGTGACCATGTCCACGGTTGCGCGCGCCCCGTAGCGGTCGCCGCTATCACCGCGAACGCCCCGGCAGCCCCGGCCACCCCACCGGCTTTCAACGCGCTGCGCCTGTTGAGTCCGTCCATGCCGCCACTCCTCATTGAGTTCGATCACCGCCGCAACGGTGAAACCTGGCACTCCACATCCGTGGAATATCGAGTAACTTACCAGCTGTACCAGACAGCTGTCCAGGTTTCGGAATCCGACCGGCTTGACGGATAGCCTCTATATGGGGCGCAGAACGACCTGGCAACCGGCACATTTCACCGCACTCACCGACAGTCGCGACCCCAGGACTGTTCGACCGCGCGACAAACAACCAGGCACTCGCACCGCGGCTTGCATGAAAGAATTACTGGTTACATCAAGTTGCATTGACGACCACGGCCGATATGCCGGTACGCAGCCGATCACATCGATCGCCCACCGGGCGACTTCGGACTCGGGCCCTACACGGGCGACAGCCTGTTCTGCGGGTCATCCGCTCACCGCGTACACGCGCGGCACTGGGGCATGGTTCCCGGACGGGTTTCTCACCGCCCGCCAGCTCAGCGAATCAGGCGCGCGCGACACCCGCTCCCGGGGTGATAACGCTGCATCGATCTATGATCAACTGTAGGTGCTCTCGCCGGTGACGGACGACAGTGGATCTCGGTCACCGCACCGGCTCGACCGACCGATCACGAAGCACGCGGATACCCGAGCCGAAGGAACCGCGCCGATGGACAGTTCGGCACCATCCCCAGGGCCCGACGCTCCTATCGTTGTCGGAGTCGACGAATCCGCGGCCGCCACGGCGGCCGTGCACTGGGCGAGCCGCGAAGCCGCACTCCGGCAGCGCACGTTGCGCATCGTGCACGGCGACAACACTGCCGCCCGACCCGGTTTGCCTCCGCCGGTCGGCGAGGCCCTCGCCCGGCATGGGCAGGATTGCCTCGACCGTGCCCGCGCGGCGGCGCTGCATATCGATGCGTCCCTGCCGGTGGAAACAGAACTGTCCGGCGCGGCGCCGGCGCGACTACTCATCGACGAATCGGCCGCCGCGGAGATCACCGTGATCGGCTGGACGGGAGAAGGGTCTTCCCTCGCCCATCTCGGTTCCACCGTGCTCGCCGTCGCGAGTAGCGGGCACGGGAAGGTCGTCGTGGTCCGCGGCGCCGGAGCCGACGGCCGCCGCGAACGGCCGGTGGTGGTCGGAGTCGATGGGACCGCAGTGAGCAACGCCGCCGTGGGCGCTGCCTTCGCCGAAGCCGCCCTGCTGCGGGTGCCGCTGGTCGCGGTACACACTTGGCACGATCTCCGGAAACACTGGTTCGCGGGGATGCCGGAGACGATCGACGATCCCGCGATCGCCACCGCGATGCGAACCCGGATGATCGAATGGCTCGCCGAGTGGTCGCCGAAGTACCCCGAGGTCGAGGTGACCCGGAAAATGTATCTTGCGGGTCCCGATCTGCACCTGCTCCACTGGTCGGAGTCCGCGCAATTGGTGGTGGTCGGAAGCCGCGGTCGGGGTGGATTCCGCGGATTGCTCCTGGGTTCCACGAGCAATATCCTCGTCCAGCGCGCCCATTGCCCAGTTCTCGTAGCTCATAAAGCCTGACCGGGCCGATCGCTCCGCGATAGTGCCGCACAGAGGTTTGTCACGGCTCCACACGGGCATTCGCGGCGGGATCCGGTTGCCGATTCGCGAGACGGTCTTGCGAAGACAGCGGGAGGGAGGACGAGATCATGTCGAATCCCACCAGTTCTACCCGCACTGCCCGTTCACCGGTTCAGCTCGCCGCCATGGCGGTCGGCGCGGTATTTCTTCTGGCAGGCGTGCTCGGCTTCATTCCGGGCATCACCACGAATTACGACACCATGGAATGGGCCGGACACCATTCCGAAGCGCAACTACTCGGGCTGTTCAACGTTTCGATACTGCACAACATCGTGCACCTGGTCTTCGGTGTGGCCGGCCTCGCCGCGGGAACGAGTGCGGTGCTGGCGCGCGCCTACCTGCTGGTGGGCGGGGTGATCTATCTGCTGCTCTGGGTGTACGGCCTGCTGATCGACCAGACCAGCGACGCCAATTTCGTCCCGCTCGACACTGCCGACAACTGGCTGCACTTCGGACTCGGCCTCGGCATGGTCGCGCTCGGGGCGATCCTCCCGCGAGCGATGAACACCCCCGGCAGGCACCTGTCCGGACGACAACCCGGAATCATCGAGTAACTCTGCGGTAGAGCTGTGATGAGGTCGGGCATCGGGCCTCAGGAGTCCGCGGTGCGGTAGATGACAATCGGGCGGTCGGCACGGTGCAGTAGGTTCTGGCCGGTCGATCCGAGCAGGGCGCCGCGGACGCGTCCCCAGCCTTTGCTGCCCACGATCGCCATCTGGGCATGATCGAGCGCGTACAGCAGTTCTCGCGCCGCCGACCCACGCCGCGACCGCAGTTCCACGGCAATGTCGGGGAACTGCTCCCGGTACGGGGCGATGATTCTTGCAAGTTCGCCTTCTTCCGAGCGCGCGATCGCCTCCCAATCGATGACCAGCGCGGTCCGGCCCCGTTTCTGTACGGTGCCCGGGTCGGCGGACGCGACCGCCGAGCTGCCGGTCCACGTCCGCACCGCCGTCACCCGCACGGACAGTAGCTCGGCCCATTCGAAAGCCAACCGGGTCGCGGCCTCCGATATCGGACTTCCGTCGGATCCCACGGCGATCGGGCGGTCGTCGAGGGCGGTCTCGGCGAGTTCACCTCGCCAGACCGCGACCGGGCACACTGCCTTGTTGGCCACCCGTAGCACGGTCGACCCCAGCAGCCAGCGTTCGACCGAACCGGCGCCTGTCGCTCCCAGCACGATCATCGCGGCCTGACCTGCCGCTTCGAGCAACCCGGCTGCGGGTGCTTTGTTGTCGGCGATCGATTTCAGCTCGACCTCGGGCGCCCATTCGCGAAGTGCGGTTTCGGCCGAATTCAACAGATCGGACCGATAGGCCTGCTGCAGTTCTTCCAGTTCCTCGGCACTGAATGCCACATCGGGTATCGGGCCTGTGGCCGGGGACGAATGCACCAGGTGCAGCGGTAGCCCGAGTCTGCCCGCGAACGCAGCTGCCCATCTGGCGGCACCCAGCGATGCCTCCGAACCATCGATACCGGCCACGACGTGTTTTCCCGGGAGAACCATTCCTTGCCCCTTTCGTGCAGCGGTCCTCGATCGGAGGCCGCCGTAGCGGGAACCGGCGCCGGTGGCGAGATCAACGAGAGGCCATACCGGTCGTACACATGAGCGTCCCGCTGCCGAGCCGGTCATCCGGCCGGCACGAAACGACACTCGATCGTGATGAGCTTCAGGATAGGAGGCGAGGCACTCGTGACGTTCGGCCGACACACGTGAACTCGGCACTTCTCCCACCCGGAAATTCCTGGTGAGGCCGGGATCGTAGGAGCTGCCCGAGCCCCGATCCGCCTCGCTCCACCATCGAGAACGGGCCGCGTGTGGTGGCGCACCCGGTGCCTGCGGATAGGTATGGTCGGGATATGAGCGCTGGTCCCAGCGGGTCGACAATCGCGGACGCAGTCCGCCTCGCGGCACGGGCTCCTTCACTGCACAACACCCAGCCGTGGCGGTGGCAGTCCGACGGCGAGGTATTGCGGCTGTTCGCGGTACCCGAGCGAATGCTGACCACGACCGATCCCGGCGGGCGCCAGATGCTGATCAGCTGCGGTGCCACCCTGGACCATCTCCGGGCGGCCATGGCGGCTGCCGGTTGGCGTCTGTCCGTGGCGCGTTTTCCCGACCCCAACAACAAGGCACACCTCGCGGACATCACCTTCGATCGTTCGCCCATCGTGACCGATGCCGACCGTGCCCGCGCCGACGCGATCGACCGGCGTTACACGGATCGCCTGCCGTTCGGGCCGCCGCCCGGCTGGCCGGAGTTCGAGCCGATACTTCGATCGGCAATCGATTCCGCAGACACCGCCGTGGAGATCCTGCCCGAAGAAAGCCACCCCGCGCTCGCGCACGCCACGCGGTTGACGGGCGCGCGCCGCCGTTACGATTCGAACTATCACGCGGAGCTGCACTGGTGGACCGGGCACGTGATCGGCGCCACCGGTGTACCGAAATCCTCACTGGTTTCGCCGCGAGAACATGAGCAGGTCGATATCGGCCGCAGCTTCCCGACCAGATCGTCGGATACCGGGCACACCGATGACAACTCGTCCGATCATGCTGCGGTGCTCGTGGTTTCCACGCCCGGAGATTCGCCCACAGAACACGTTCGATCCGGTGAAACGGTCTCGGCCGTACTCCTGGAGTCCACCCTTGCGGGATACGCGACCTGTCCGCTCACCCATCTGACCGAAGTCCCGGACAGCAGACGCGCGGTCCGGCGGTTGCTCGACAGCGACCAGCTGCCCCAGATACTGGTCAGAGTGGGTGCGCCACCGCACCGCGACCGGCCGCCGGAACGCACGCCGCGGTTGCCGCTCACCGAAATCCTGTCCGGCGCGAAGTCCGGGAACTGACCGGCGGGCGCACCACCGGATCGGTGGACTGCGGGGTGGTGAGGTCGGCTCCGTATCGCCACCGGGTTGTCTCGAATCGGTCGCGGCCCGTCTCAATCTTGTGACGTAGCACTGCCTCCGGCTCCCGGTCACGTAACCTGGGCGCAGGTCCCGGTACGACAGGGGACGTTTCGGGCGACGGAACTCCACATCGCCTCGGGTGCCGCTTATTTCGACGTCGCATCCAGGGGCGTGTGCCATGAGATGTTTACGTGCCGGCGCACTCGCGTTGCTCGTCATCGTACCGTTGCTCATGGGGCAGGCCGCGGCCCAGCCGCCGGCACCACCCGGCCCTCCCCTGCCTGCACTACCGGTGTTTCCGCCGCTCGCGGAGGCGAACGGCGGGTTCCTCCCCGGTGTTCAGCAGTGGATCGACCGGGTGCTTCCGCCGCCACCGATCGCCTCCGGTCCCTATCCGGTGCCGAAGGTGGAAAACAACCATCCGGCACCGGAACTGGCTGCGCTGCATCAGGCGGTGCTGCCCGCGCCGTCGGGCGACCCGATATTCGATCGGTGGCCGCCGGGCCTCGCCGACTTCGCTCCGGGTGCGGTGATCGAGGTCCGTGATATCACCACCACGGCCGCACCGCTGGTCGCGGTGCCGATCCGCCAGGCGGAGCTGGTCAAATACCGGACCACCGATGCGCACGGCCGCCCGTCCTTCGCCACGGCAACGCTGGTGATTCCGGCGACCGCATCCCCGCTACCCGGGGCTCGGCCGGTGCTGGTCAACAATCTCCCCATCGACGCTCTCGGTCGTCGATGCACACCGGGTTACACACTCTCACACGGCCTCTCGGTCCACAGCGCGGTCACCGATTTCCTCCCGCCCACCACACAGCTGGCGGCGTTACGTGGCTACGCGGTACTCATCCCGGATCACGAGGGACCGTCGATGGCCTATGCCGAACCCTACGTCGCGGGTCACGCGGTGCTGGATGCGATCCGGGCGGTGCGAGGCTGGCGGCCGGCCGAGTTCGGCGCGAGCAGGTTCGCAATGACCGGCTACTCCGGCGGTGCGATCGCCACGCACGGTGCGGTGAAACTGATCGAGAGTTACGCACCCGAACTCGCACCGTCCCTGGCCGGTGCGGCGCTCGGCGGGGTGCCCGCCGACTACGAGATCCTGTCCCGCAGCATGAACGGCAATCTCGCGTCGGGCGTGTTCATGGCGGCCGTGTTCGGTATCGCGCGTGAGCGGCCCGAACTCCTGGCCCGGATGAACCACCTCGCCCAATGGGTGAGCACCTCACCGATCAAGGACCAGTGCATCAGCGTTATCGCGCTACCCGGTGTGCTGCACCTGCCGATCGATATCGCGGCGAATATCGCCGACCCGCTGCACTCGGCCGTGGCACGCGATATCTACGAGGTGACCCGGATGGCGGGACTCGCGTCGGCGACACCGCTCTACATCTACAACGGTGAACAAGAGTTCTGGATCCCGGCCGAGGGCGCGCGCAATCTCTACCGTGAGCAGTGTGCGCTGGGGGTCACCGCGGTTTATCGCAGTGTGCCCGGCGAACACCTGATCGCGGCGGGTCTCGGTTATCCCGAGGCCATGATCTGGCTGGACGAGCGCCTGCGTGGCATACCGGCGCGCAGCGAATGCTGAGCTCCCCGGAACAATTCTGCGCGGACGTTCCGTACCGCAGGATCATGCAGGCGGCCTCGTCCGGTCACAGGCGGCCGGCACAATGTGGCGGACGGCGGGCCACCACACATACGCCGCTCCCCAGACGAGCCGACCCGGACCGGGTGCCCGGAGGTTGTTCACCTCCCGACACGATCGACCCCTTACTGCTCCGCCGATTGCCCGTAGCCGGTGTCCGTGCCAGGCTGTTGACGTGCTGTTAGCCGAGGTCGCCGCCGCGTCCGCCGAGATCGCCTCCGCGTCGGCGCGGCTGGCCAAGACCCGGCGTCTCGCGACATTGCTCAACGGCATCGCGGCAGACGGTGACGCGCGACTGGTAGCGGTGACCGCGTCCTGGCTCTCGGGTGAGCTACCGCAACGCCAGATCGGTGTGGGCTGGGCGGCATTGCGAACGCTGCCGCCGCCCGCCGCCACTGCGACCCTCACCGTCGCCGATGTCGACGCACGCTTCTCGCGGATCGGCGCGGTCGCCGGGAAGGGGTCCCGGACCGCACGCGCCGATCTGGTGCGCGATCTGTTCGAGTCGGCGACCGGCACCGAGCAGGTATTCCTGCGCCGGTTGCTCAGTGGTGAGCTGCGCCAGGGCGCGCTGGCGGGCGTGATGTCCGATGCGGTCGCCGAAGCCGCCGGGATTCCCGCGGCCGAGGTCCGGCGCGCGGCGATGCTGGCCGGCGCCCTGCCCACCGTGGCAGCCGCGGCGCTCACCGGGGGCCGGCCGGCGCTGGCGGAGTTCCGGCTGAGCGCCGGGCGACCGGTGGGGCCGATGCTCGCCCAGACCGCGTCCGGGGTCGATGACGCACTTCAGCGACTCGGCGGGACCGCGATATTCGAAGCGAAACTGGACGGCGCGCGTGTGCAGATCCACCGCGCCGGATCGGCGGTCTCGGTGTATACCCGCAGTCTCGACGATGTCACCTCTCGCCTCCCCGAAGTCGTCGCGGCCGCCCTTGCCCTGCCCGCCACCGATCTGATCGCCGACGCCGAGGCCATCGCATTACGACCCGATGGGCGGCCGCAGCGGTTCCAGGTCACCGCGGCCCGGTTCGGCCGCAAACATCCGGGCGAACTCGAACCCCTGTCCGTATTCTTCTTCGATCTGCTCCACCTCGACGGCAGTGATCTCCTGGATCTGCCCACCCGGGACCGCCTCACCGCACTCGACGCGCTCGTCCCCGCCGCCCAACGCGTGGACCGCCTGGTGACCGCCGATCCCGCTGCGGCACAGGATTTCCTGGAACGCACGCTCGCCGCCGGGCACGAAGGTGTGATGGCGAAGTCGCCATCGGCACCCTACGAGGCCGGCCGCCGCGGCTCAGGCTGGCTCAAGGTCAAACCCGTACACACCTTGGACCTGGTGGTTCTCGCGGTCGAATGGGGTTCCGGCCGCCGCACCGGCACCCTGTCGAATATTCACCTGGGCGCCCGTGATCCGGCCGGTGGTTTCGTGATGCTGGGCAAGACCTTCAAAGGGATGACCGACGCCATGCTGGCATGGCAGACCGAACGCTTCACCGAACTCGCCGACGGCCCGACCGACGGGTATGTGGTGCGGCTGCGACCCGAACAGGTCGTCGAAATCGCCTTCGACGGAGTCCAAACCTCGACCCGCTACCCCGGCGGCATGGCGCTGCGATTCGCCCGCGTGGTGCGCTACCGCGACGACAAATCCCCCGCCGAGGCCGATACGGTCGACGCCGTTCGCGCGCTCTACGAGCGGGGCGGCTGAGCGGACCGCATTCCCGTCCAGCGACACAGCCAGGTCCTGTCTCCCGGCCGCGGGGCAAACAGCTGACGCAGCCGATACACGTGCAGACCCGCACCGGATTCGAACTTCACTAAGTTTGGTAATTTAACGTCAATCGACTATTCCGATCGGAAGGATGTGACCGCGGTGCCCTCACCGGGACACGACCGCAAGTCTCCGGTTCCCGACCCGGGCAATCTGCGCTGGCGGCGGTTGGCCGAGATGGTGGCGGACCAGATCCGGGAACGGATCCTTCGGGGCGACCTCGACGAGGGCGATGTCCTGCCGAAGGAAGCCGAAATGCGCGACCAGTACCCGGTCAACGTCCAGTCGCTGCGGGAGGCGATGCGGATCCTCGAAGCCGAGGGACTACTGCGCGTCCGTCGCGGCAACCGTGGTGGAGCGGTGGTGCACCGCCCTACTCCCGGCAATGTGGCCTACAGTCTCTCGATGGTGCTGGCGATGTCCGATACCGATATCACCGATGTGGGCCGGGCGCTGCATGAAGTCGAACCGATGTGCGCGGCCCTGTGCGCCGAACGTGACGACCGCGCCGAGACAGTCGTGCCCGTGCTGCGTGCCCTGCACGAACAATCACTGCGCGAGCTCGACGATCTCGTGGCCGCTACCACACTGTCGCGGCGGTTCCACGAATCCGTCGTACAGCTGTGTGGCAACCGCTCGTTGATCGTGCTGGCGGGCGCCCTCGAATCCCTGTGGTCGAGTCATGTCACGGATTGGGCCAGCGAACGAGCCGATCCCACAAGTATTCCACTCACCGAGCGGGCGCAGGCGCTGGCGGTACACGGACAGATCCTGCAGTGCATCGAAGATGGTGACGCAGCATCGGCCCGGGTGATCGCGGCCCGCCACCTGCGGGATGTGCAGACGTATCCGCACGATCCGCAGCGCGCCCGTGTTCCCCTCGATCCGGCGGTCGCCCGCGATCGCCTCTTCTTCGGCTGACCGGACCGGCGCACAGTAACCGGGCCCGGTACGGCCGCTCCTCTCAGAAGCTGTTCGGGTCGTCGATCACGCTCTGCGGCACCGGATGCCGGTAGAGCAGCGACGCGTTCTCCCATGTGATCTTGCGCAGTTCCCCGGCCGAAAGGCCTTTCATGGACTCGTTGACGACCTCCATGGTCCGCGGCCACAGACTGTCGCTGTGCGGGTAGTCCTCTTCGAGCAGGATATGGTCGACACCGATCCGTTCGCGCAGCACCATCGTGCTGGGATCCTCCACGGCACAGAACCAGAAGTTCCGTTTCAGTACATCCGCCGGCGAAATATCGATACCGTCCCACGTGCCGTACATCGAGGAGTACGTGGTCATATGGTCGAGCCGGTCGAGAAGTGCGGGAACCCAGCCGATTCCGCCCTCCGACATCACGATCTTGATGTTCGGAAAGCGCACCGGGATCCGCGAGAACAGCCAGTCCACCGTGGCGAACATGGCGTAGCCGAAGAACAGCGTGCCGGATACATCCGGGGGTGCGTCCGCCGAGGTACTCGGCGATGTGCTCGACGAACCGATATGCAGATTTATCACGGTATCGGTTTCCTCGCAGGCACGCATGATCGGATCCCAGTGTCCCGAATGCACGGACGGCAGGCCCAGGGCGTGCGGACCCTCCGAGAAGGTCACGGCCTTGAACCCGCGCTCCGCGTTGCGGTAGATCTCCTGTGCGCCGATCTCCGGGTCGAGGAAGTACGGGATCTGGCACGGGATGACGCGATCGGGGTAAGGCCCGGCCCACTCCTCGATATGCCAATCGTTGTATGCGCGCGTCGCAGCCAGGGCCAGTTCCTGGTCATCGGTGCTCAGCTGTAGACGCTGCCCCGCGAAACCCGGGAGGAACGACGGGAAGTTCAAGGACGCGTACACACCCGAGAGGTTCATATCCCGCACCCGATGGTGGATATCCCAGGATCCGCGACGCATATCCTCGAAACGCTGCGGGTCGAACCCCCACTCGTCGACCGGGCGACCGACCACGGCATTGAAACCGACGTTCGGGATCTCCTTGCCGTCGTATACCCACAGGTCGGCGCCGTCCCGATTGATCACGCGCGGTGCCCGGTCGGCGAACTTCGCGGGCAGGCGGCCCTCGAATGTGTTCTTCGGCTCCACGATGTGGTCGTCGACGGAAATGAACGGGAAGGGCCGGTGCGCCTTCTCCGGCTCGGGAAGGAAAGTTACCTTCCCCTTGACGTTCTGGGTGAAGTCGGTGTTGTGCATCAATTCGTCGAGATCGGCCATCGTGGAAATCCTTGGAGTTCAGGGGTCGGAAAACCCGGCCGCACCTACGCAGCCAGGACGAGGGGGAAGATGTGCTCAGTGGAGAACGTCGGGATCGGTCCGGAGCAGTTTGCGTACCGCACCGGCCCAGTAGACGCCGGCGGCGCGCTCGACGAGCGCTTTCTGCATCGCCACGCGAATGCTCTTCTCGATCGGCAACGGATCCCTGCCGAGCAGCAGGATGTCGTAGGCGAGCCGGCAGAACCGGTCGATCGAGGCCGCGCGGTAGACCGCGAGTTCGATGGTGTCGGCGGTGGTGATGATGCCGTGACTGGCGAGGATCACGTTGTTGCACTCGCCGATACGCACGGCGAGATCCCGGCCGAGTTCGGCATCGCCGACCTCGCCGTCGTATTCGCTGACCAGGGACAGGTCGTCGTCGTACAGGCTTCCGGTCTGGTGGGCGATCATCGGTAGGACACCCACGGCGGCGAGCAGGGTCACGTAGTACGGGTGGTTGTGGACGACTACGCGGGCGTCCGGTCGCCGCCGGTGCAGTTCGGTATGGATGTGGTACGCGGGTGTCACATCCCATTTACCCTCGATCACCACACCGTCGGCGTCTACGCGGCATACGTCGGAGGCCGAGACCTCCTCCCACCACAGCCCCCACGGGTTGATGAGAAGACTGCCGTCGTCACGATCCGCCCAGGTGATGTGGCCGGCCATATTTTCGCTGAATCCGCCGTGCGCCAGGGTCCGGAACGCACAGGCGAGCGCCTGCTCGTTCGTGAGGTCGACCCCGATCGGTGGTGTGGCCCGCGGCTTCCCCCCGCCCACAGGATCGCTCTCACGCCCAGCGACGGCCGGTTCGTCGTACATGGTCACGATGCCTCCACACATTGAGATCGGGATCACAGAGCAACTCGAACTCTAACTTACAAAAGATAGTGATGTAAGCCATTCTGCGACTTCCGCGCCGGACGAACCCCGACAGCGACCACCACACGCCGGAAGTACTGCCGTTCGGCCGAATAGCCAACGCCCGCAATCCCGCAGCACCGGGCGAATACGCCGACCTGTGGCAATGCGGAATCCGGCAGCTCGCCAGCAGCCACTCAAACGATTGATTGACTTCGTCGGCAAGTCGGCCTAGATTGTGATTCACGCCATATACGTGAGTGACCCTCTCCTCACCTCGCGTCGCACGGTGACCACCTCCCCGCCCGGGCCGAAACCGTTGAACGCCAGCCCCATAGAGAACCAGCACCGGCAGCCGGTCCCGATGCGCATCACCTGGCCATCCATCGACGCTGTCGCCCCAAGGAGTACGCGAAATGACCTCGTCACCACCCCCCAACGACACTCCACAGGGCCCCGGAACAGCGTCCTCGGCCACCCCCGGCACAGTCCGCGCGAATGCCCGGATGATTCTGGCCGTGAACATGGGCAACGCCTTGGAGTGGTTCGACTGGACCATCTTCGCGATCTTCGCGGTCTACTTCTCCAACCAGTTCTTCCACTCGGCCGACCCCGTATCGAACCTCCTCTCGACGATGGCCGTTTTCGCCGTCGGGTTCGTCATGCGCCCGATCGGCGGCCTGCTCTTCGGTCTGGTCGCCGACCGCCGGGGGCGGAAATTCGTCATGGTCCTGACCATGACGCTCGTTGCGGCCTCGAGCGTTCTGATCGCGGTCGCACCCACCTACGAACAGATCGGTGCGTTCGCGTCGCTGTGGCTGCTGCTCGTCCGATGCGTCCAAGGCGTGGCGCACGGCGGCGAACAAGGCGGTTCATACACCTACATCGCCGAAGTAGCGCGCCCGGACAACCGCGCACTGTGGGGCAGCACAGTCATCATGTCCACCGTCGGCGGAACCGTCCTCGCCACACTTCTCGGCGCTGTCATGCGCACGTGGATCGACGCCTCCGCCATGGCCGACTGGGGTTGGCGCATACCGTTCCTGATCGGCGGTGTTCTCGGCTTCTTCGCGCTCTACCTGCGCCGGGGACTGCGCGAATCGGCGGCATTCACCGAGCACACGCCCGACACCACGACTTCGTCCCCGTTGTCATCGGTACGCACGGCGATCCAGGACATCTGGGCCCAGCGCGGTTCGATCCTGCGAGTCGTCATGCTGGTCGGCGGCACCTCGGTCTTCTCCTACACCTGGTCGGTGAGCGCTCCGGCGTACGCCATCAGCTTCCATAACGTGAACGATAAGCTCGCGATGTGGGCGGGGGTCGTCGCCAACCTCGTCTTCATCGCCGCCCTCCCGCTTGCGGCACTGCTCGCCGACCGGTTCGGACGCCGATGGAACAACATCGGATGGGGACTCGGGGTCGCGATCCTGGCCTTCCCATTGTCGGGCATGCTCGACTCCTCGGCGGCGACGCTGACCCTGGCAATCTCGCTCGCGCTCGTCATTCAGGCCTTGGCCGCCAGTACCCAGGTTGCCTGGTTCGCCGAACTGTTCTCGACCACATCGCGCGCAGCGGGCACCGGTATCGCCGTCTCCCTCGCAGCCGCGATCTTCGGCGGCACCGCGCCCTATCTCAATTCATGGCTGACATCCCGCGGTACACCCGACATCTTCACCTGGTACGTCATCGTGCTCGCGGCGGCCGTCGCCATCGCTGCCTTCTTCACCCGGGAGACCAAGGGCATCCCGCTCGCCGAAGACCCCGCAGTCATGCCCCGGAGCGCCGCGCACGCGGCGTGATCCTCTCACCACCAATCGCCTTGACAGCCGAAATATCACAGAACACAAGGAGTTGGCATGCCCGAAGAAGCACGCACCGTCGATTTCACCAGGATGGACGACGCGACAGTTCAGGAGATGGAGCTGATCAAGTCCGAGGCCACGCAACACCGGCGTGACCACTGGCTCGATTCGGTCCTGCGGCTGCTGGAATCGATGAAGGGCCACACCTTCGGCTACCGCGTCGACCGCTACGAACATTCTTTGCAGTCCGCGACCCGCGCGTATCGAGAAGGCGCTCGGACCGATCTCGTGGTGGCCGCCCTGCTGCACGATATCGGTGACGATCTGTGCCCCGACAACCACAGCGAAGTCGCCGCTGCGATTCTGCGGCCGGTACTCGACGACGAAGCGGTATGGATCGTCAAGCACCACGGCGTTTTCCAGACCTACCACTACGGGGACAAGCTGGGCATGCCGACCGACAGTCGTGAACGGTATCGGGACTCACCGTACTTCGATTCGTGCGCACATTTCTGTGCTGCCTGGGATCAGGAGTCGTTCGACCCGGACTACGACACCGAACCCCTGGAGTTCTTCATGCCGATGCTCGAGGAAGTCTTCGCACGCCCGGCGCGCGCCTGGGGCGACCAGGACCTGGCGTGGTCACGCGAGACGTAGGCGGGTACGGAGTCCCCGCGCAGGGATTCCCCAGGTGCCACGGCGACACATCCCACCCCGTACAGGAGGAGTAATCACATGAGCCTGATCGATGCCGCGACTGCACGACAGTACGTCGAATCCGGCTGGTGGGGTACCGAACCGCTGCACGAGATCGTCCGGGCACAGGCCGCAGCCACACCCGATCTGCCCGCGTTCATCCAACCGTCCGAACGCATATCGTGGCGCACATACGACCGTGTGGCGAATGATCTCGCTGCCGCGCTCGTCGCCTTGGGTATACCGCCCGGGGCCCGGGTCGCCGTCCGCTTACCGGATTCGTTCCTGGTCCACGCAGCCCTGGTCGCGGCGGCACGCGCCGGCGTCGTCGCGGTGGGTATCGGTGCGCGATCCGGACCACAGGAGATCGCCCACCTCGTCGGGAAGACCGGGGCACGCGCACTCGTCGGTGTCGATGGGCTCGACGGCCGGGCGTCGGCGGAGCTGGTACAGGAGCTGCGCAGCCGCGGCGCGGCGCTCGATTTCGATATCGTGTTGTCGGCTCGGGGCGTGGACCGGATCGTGGATATCCGGGGTGCTGTCCCGGTCCCGGTTGAACCGGGACGAGCGAGCCGGGCAGCGGTCGCAGCACGCAGTATCGGGCCGAACGATCTGGCCATGCTCAACTCGACCTCCGGCACGACCGGCCTCCCGAAATGCGTGACACAGTTCGACAATCGATGGGTCGCGTTCAGCCGCCTGGCAATCGAAGCAGGAGAGCTGGGTGCGGACGAGGTGTTCTTCGGCGCTGTTCCGGCACCGTTCGGGTTCGGCTTGTGGACCTCGCACTATGCCCCGGCGATACTCGGCGCGCCCACCGTTGTCCTGCCCAGGTTCGATGTGGAAACCATGATCCGGATGATCGACCGGGAAAAGGTGACAGTCCTGTGCTGCGTGAGCACCCAGTTCCGGATGTTGCTGAACTCACCGGCGGCCGACCTGTTCGACCTGTCGTCGCTGCGGGTGATGTTCACCGGCGGTGAGGCCGTCCCACCGGACCGGGCGGCGGAGTTCGAGGACCGCACCGGTGCCACCGTTCTCCAGTTCTTCGGGTCGAACGAGAGCGGGGCGTTCAGCGTGACCCGGGTATCGGACACTCCCGACCGCCGGCTGAACACCTCGGGGCGGCTCATCCCCGATATGAACGTGCGGTTGTTCGACGATTCGGGAACCGACGTCACCGCCGGCGGCGGTCCCGGCCGGCCGGGGGGACGCGGCCCGCTGACCTGCGCCGGTTATTACGAGGACGAGGCCGCCAACAGGCAGTTGTACACTGCGGGCGGCTGGTTGCTGATGGGCGATATCGTCACGATCGAAGACGGTTTCCTGACCCCCGTGGGCCGCACATCGGACATCATCATCCGCGGCGGCAAGAATATTTCCGCACCGCAGGTCGAGCGGGAGGTCGAAACCCACCCCGCGGTGGATCTGGCCAGTGTGGTCGCCGTGCCGGACCCGGTATTCGGCGAACGGGTCTGCGCGGTCGTCAACCTCCGGCCCGGCCATGAGCTCACTCTCCCCCAGCTCACCAGGCATCTCGCCGATCGTGGCGTCTCCAAGGAACTCTTCCCCGAGCATCTGCTGGTCCTCGATCACCTGCCCCGCTCGTCCGGAGGAAAGATCGCGAAGGGCGAGATACGTGAACTCGCCGCCGAATCCGTGGCCGCTGCGTCGAATGCGCCTACGCCATGACCGGGGTCGAACTGGGGCACCGGGGCTCGGTAGTCGAGCACTACCGAGCGCGGCATTGTCACTATCCAGTGGCCGGCCCCTCCTTTCCGGCCGCGGGCATTTCCGCCCCCAGCCGAGCGGGTAGGAATGCTGCACAGATACCTCCGACGAGGGCACACGCAGCAATCACGCCGAACGCCCACACGAATCCCGCGCCCGCATATATCGGCGCGCCCGCTACCAACGTGCGGACATTGGCGTTGAGCAGGAAGAACACCACCGTCGTTCCGACGCCGGCCAGGAGAGTGCGGCTGACCTCGGCGATACTCGAACTCACTACCTGCGAGTCGGCCGGCACGGCCGCGATGACGAGGTTGGGGATGGCGGCGCCGGCCAGACCCACACCGAGGTGCACCACACCGGTGGCGATCAGCACGATCAGCTCGTCGCCGCGACCCACTCCCATTGCCAGGACACCGATCCCGATAATTGCCGCCGCGGCGACCATATGCAGCTTGGCGCCCGTTCGACGGGCGGTCAGCCCGACGATCAATCCGCCCAGGACGATGCCGAGGCCGTTGATCACCCCGAAGATCGCGTACTCACTGGCCGTCATCCCGAATCCGTAGTCACCGCCGGACTCGCGCGGGGTCATCGCCATCACCGCCAGGATCGAACTGGTGGTGGTCCCCACCCCGTATACGAGGCCCGAGGACAGCACGGTGCACAGCAGCGCCGGCCGGCGGAGCTGCCGGATGTTGATCAGTGGCTCAGGGGTGCGACCGGCCTGCACGAGCCAGGCGGCGAACATGGCACACCCGAGCAGTAAAAGCACCACCGTTGCTGCGCTGGACCAGCCCCACTCCGGTGCCTTGCTCACCGCCAGCAGGACCGCCGCCACCGAGCCACCCAGCAGAACCGCACCCACCAGGTCGGGGCGGGAGTCCGCGGAGCGTACCGGCGACTCCGGAATGACCAGCAATGCCGCGGCGGCCAGCACCGCGGTCAGCACCGTCACGAACCAGAAAGCACCCGTGACACCGTGATTGTCGATCAGCCAGCCCGCGAGGAACGGCTGCAGGACAACCACGATACCGGTGCCGGTGATGGTGACGCTGACCGCGAACGGAACGATTCTCGGCGGAAAAACGTCGCGCACCAGCGAATAGCACAGGAATGCGACCGAGAAGATCGCCCCCTGCAACGCACGTCCGATCAGGAACACGGGGAAGTTCGGCGCCACCGCCGACAACACTGCTCCGGCGACCGTCACCGCGAGCACGATCAAGAGCAATCGTTTCTTGCCGTACATATCGGCGAGCTTGCCCACCAGCGGCATCCCGATACTGGCGGTCAGGAATGCGATCGTCATGGTCCACCCGGCCTGGGTGGTGGCGAACTCCGCGGTGATGGCCGGCAGGGCGGTACCCGCGAGAACCGACGAGACGGGAATGATCTCGGATATCGAGATCAGCACAACGAGTACGGTGACCAGTCTCGGTGTCCATTGGTGCGTTTCGCTCGCGGCGGCTGTTTCCGGTCTTCCGCCGTCGAGTGTACCGGTCACCGCGGAAGCCCCTTCGCACCGTCGGGCGGCGGCGTGAATCGGTGTCCCCACACAGCACCCTCGGTGATCCGGTAGGTGGGCTCCGGGCCCTCGATACGTTCTCCACCCCAGCCGATTTCGGTGGCATGACCTTCGGGAGAGTAGACGTAGAACGACAACATCCGGTCATTGGTGTGCTTGCCGAGCGACTGCATCATCGGGATCCCGAGATCGACGGCACGATCGAGCGCCTTGCCGACATCGTCGATATCCTCGGTCTCCACCATGAAATGCATCAGCGCGGGCCCCTGCGCGGGGCTGAGCCCGAGCGTGTGCTGCCGCGGATTGCAGCCCAGAAAGTAGCTGACGCCGCCGGGCAGAGCCAGCGAGTTGCGTTCGACGAATCCCAGGACGCCCACGTAGAATTCGTAGGCTTTCTCGGTGTCGAGCACGTTCACGATGACATGTCCCATGCCCTGGTCACCGGTGACGAAACCGGATACACCGTTCAGTTCCACCGGACGGTGACTGAGAACGGGGCCGTAGAACAACTCGATCCGGTTTCCGGACGGATCGTCGAAAGCGGCGAACCCCGTCACCTGACGTAGCTCGCACTCCGCCGGAGTACCGATATGGGTCTCGACACCCGCGGCCTCGACCCGCTCGACCAACTCTTGTAGATCTGTCCGGTGCAGGACCTCGAGACCGATGGCCTCCAGCCCCGGGGTGGAGGACTCCGAGAGCACCAGGCGCGGCGGATAATCGTCCATCCGGTAGTGCAGGGCATCGGGCAGCGGGCCGTCGACTCGCATCATGCCCAGGAAGTCGCCGGCGAAAGTCCGCCACGACTCGGTGGACTCGACGCGCACACGCAGGTATCCCAGGGAGAGGATGGGCATAAGAGCTCCTGAATCAGTAGAGGCCGTTGAGCGCGCCGGACAGCAGATACTCGCCGTACTCGTGATCGACCTTGTCCGGCAGATTGATCGCATGGTGCTGGCCGGCGTGGACGTCACGCCAGACCGCCTGCAGTGCGCACGACGACGCGATGGAACGCGGCCCGCCGACCTGGTATGCCTTATCGGCCGCCGAGACGACCAGTCGCACGGCAGCGATGTGATCACGCTTGCTGCGCTGCCGTATCGAAATCGCCACCTCGTCCCCGCGTACCGCCGCCGCGTACGCATCGCCCAGGTCGGCTTGCAGAATCCGGTAGGCGGTGTCGACCTCGAAATCGGCTTCGGTCAGCCGCGCCAGCGACGCCGGATGCGGTAGCTTGGCCGGATCGACCGCCAGCCGGGACCGGTGGATGCCCGCCGCCTCGTCGACAACCCGCCTGGACATCCCGGCCAGCGGCACCACAACCGCGTTGATGAATACCGTGTACCAGGGCATACGGAACAGGGGCCCGGTGTTGACGGCGTTGCCGGGATAGCGGCCACCGTACAGATCCACGACATCGTGGACGCGATGTTCGGGCACGAACGCCTTGTCGACGACGATATCGTTACTGCCGGTGCCCGCCAGGCCCGCGGTGAACCAGACATCGTCGATCGTGTAATCCGTTCGGGGAAGCAGGAGATGGACCTGCTGTCCGGTGCGGCGCCCGTCCTCGTCGGTCACCATCGCGCCCACGAAAACCCAACCGCAGTGGTCGCTTCCGGAGGAGAAGCCCCACCGGCCGGTCAGCTCGTAACCGCCCGGCACTATCCTGGCGGTGCCCGCGGGGCTGTAGGACGAGCTGATCCACATATCCGGATCCTCGCCCCACACGTCCTGTTGCGCCTGATCGGGAAAGAGCCCGAGATGCCACGAATGGACTCCGACTACGCCGGTCACCCACCCTGCCGAACTCGACAAGCGGGCGATCTCGTACATCGCGGCATTGAAAAGGCAGGGATCGGCCTCGAACCCGCCGTATCGCTTCGGCTGGATGAGCCGCATGATGCCCGCGTCCCGGAGGATTTTGGCTGTTTCGTCGGTCAGTTTGCGTTGCTGCGTGCATTCCGCTTCGAGCTCGATCACCCTGTCGCGCACTGCGAGAACCGCATCGATTGCTTCGTGCTGATATTGCATGTTCTGGTTCCTTCGATCTTCGGGGAACGGCCCTAGCGGGTGAGGAACGCCGTGGCCAGCGTTTCGAAGTCGTGCTTGCGCTCGACCTGGGCCCAATGCCCGCACTCGCCCAGAATGTGCAGATCGGCCTTCGGCATACGCCGCAGCGCGAAGAACGCGCCGTCCGGCGGGAGCATCCGGTCGTCGCGACCCCAGGTGACCAGAGTTTCGTGCGGGATCTCGGCGGTGCGGGTCCACAGTGGCGCCTTGCCGGGCAGGCCCAGCGAGGCCATCACCGCACGCATACGTTCGATGGCGCGGGGTGCGGTGGCATTCTTCCAGCGCTCGTCGAGGAGTTGCGGTGTGATCGTCGCCCGGTCGTAGACCATCGAATCGACCCATGCCTCCAGGGCCTGGCGACTCGGTTCGGCCAGGAACTCGTGCAGCCGGCGGGCCCCCTCGCTCAACATCGGGCCGAGTAGTGGTGCGTACAGGCCGCCCGGACCCATCAGCACCATGCGTTCGACCCGTTCGGGCGCGAGTGCGGCCGTTTCGAGCGAGACCCATCCGCCCATCGAATTGCCGAGCAGATGCGCCTTCTCGATGCCGAGGTCGTCGAGCAGGGTGACGATCGCCTGCGCCGCTATCTCCGGGTACGGCCGGTCGTACTCTCCGTCGGGACTCGCTCCGAAACCTGGCAAATCGACCACGATCGTGCGGAAGGTACGCGCGAAGACCGGCAGGTTCTCCGCGAAGTTCGACCAGCCGGATACGCCCGGACCGGACCCGTGCAGCAGAACGAGGGGATGCCCGTCTCCGGCTTCGTGGTAGTGCAGTCCGTCCGAGGCGGACGGGCCACGAGTGGTGTCTTTGTAGTCGTCCGTGAGGGTCACAAGTCTCCGATGTTCGCTGAAAGGCCCCGCAAGCTGACCAGGCCCGTATTGGGCAGCGCCGGTTGGTGTTCGGGCCACTGATGCCTCTGATGTCGGCCGAGGATCGGCACAGGGGGCACGCGCTCAATGGTGACCCCGGTCACTTATTTTGTCAACCATTCGATTGGGTTATTGATCAATTGATTGATTGACTTCCGGTAGTTCCCTGTTCACGATGGGACAAGGTCCCCCGATGTCCCCGATTCCGATCAGCGCCTGATGGCCGTGCGGAATCAGATCGTCACCGTGGTTCACCCGATGGGAGAACATGTCCTGAACCGAGAGCGGGCGGCGCGATATCGACGGCTCCCGCGACACCGCCCATATCGTCACTAAGAGGACGTCTTACGTGGGTGTAATTCGTTGTGCGGCATGATGTGACCCGTGGTCGACAGGCTTGCTCAACGGCTGGTCCCGGATGCGTTGTGGGACATCGTGAAACCGCTGCTCCCCGAGTTCACGCCGAGAC